>JAPOQZ010000250.1 GCA_026710435.1 bacterium
GAAGCAGGTCCCAAGGGTCGGGCTGTTCGCCCGTTAAAGCGGCACGCGAGCTGGGTTTAGAACGTCGTGAGACAGTTCGGTCCCTATCCGTCGCAGGCGCAGGAGATTTGAGGGGAGCTGTCCCTAGTACGAGAGGACCGGGATGGACGTACCAATGGTGTGCCAGTTGTTCTGCCAAGAGCACGGCTGGTTGGCTACGTACGGACGGGATAAGCGCTGAAGGCATCTAAGTGCGAAGCCCACCTCGAGATGAGATCTCCCACCGGGAAACCGGGTAAGGACCCTGGTAGAACACCAGGTTGATAGGCCGGAAGTGTAAGCACAGCAATGTGTTGAGCGGACCGGTACTAATCGTCCGAGGGCTTGATATTCGCGGACTTCAAGCAATCATGCTCGCTATGGAGTGCTCAAAGGCGAAGCCTCCCGCCCCGCGGGAGGCTACACAATTCAGAGATGCTGTCCGGTGGCGATAGCGACGGGGATCCACCCGTTCCCATTCCGAACACGGAAGTTAAGCCCGTCAGCGCCGATGGTACTTGGGGTGTAGACCCCCGGGAGAGTAGGACACCGCCGGGCACCTTGTTAGCCAGGAGGGCCGCCTCGTTGGATCGGGGCGGCCCTCGGCGTTTTATGAGGGTGCTGAGCAATCCACCTGTGGCCTGCCAACCCGCGCAAAACCCCTGGGTCGGCGGGTGGCAGGCCCGAGCAACCGTCATTGTTCAGCACCCTCATAGAGGGCTCGGACTATCATGATTGGCTCAATCAAAAGCCGACGCGGGGACAGTACGGATACCGTGGATACCAGTTTGCTCGTCTTAGGAGCCATAGCGCTCGTAGTCCTGGGGTCTGCGATCTCGTTGATGGTTCTGCACGGGCGATTCCGCAGTCAGGTGCTGGCGCCGAGGAATGAACGAGTAGGCGCAGTACGCCGTGAGGCCCAACGGATCCTGGGCCGCGCGGAGGAGGAGGGCCGAGCCCGGGCAGCTGTCTTTCGCGAGCGGGAGGAAGCCCAGCTGGACCAACGCCGGGTCGAGCTGTCGGCGGCTGAGGAAAGGCTCATCCAGCGCGAGAGGACCCTTGAACAGCGCGCATCGAACCTCTCGCAACGCGAGCAACTCGTGCTGCAACGGGAGGCGACCGTTTCGACGTTGAGAACCGAGGCCGAGCGGATCACGGAGGACGCCAGGAACAACCTGGAGCGGATCAGCTCGCTGGACGCTAGAGCCGCAAGGGAGGAGTTGGTCGACCAGGTGCGCGATGAGGCACGCCGGGAAGCCATGCTTCTGGTACGGGACAGCGAGATGCGGGCCCGCGAGGAGGCGGACCGGAGGGCACGGCGGATCCTGGCCACGGCCATCGAGCGTCTCGCGACCAAAGTGGTCATGGAAACCACCGTCTCGTCAGTGGTACTCCCCAGAGAGGAGATGAAGGGTCGGATTATCGGACGGGAGGGCCGCAACATCCGGGCCTTCGAAGCTGTGACAGGGGTGAATCTGGTCATCGACGAGACGCCCCAAGTGGTCGTGCTGGCGTCGTTCGATCCAGTGAGGAGAGAGGTGGCCAGGATCACTCTCGAGAAGTTGATCGCGGACGGTCGCATTCATCCGGCGGCTATCGAGGACTGCTACGAGAAGGCACAGGCCGAGGTCGAGCAAACCGTGCGAGACGCCGGCGAGTGGGCAATGCTGGATGTCGGCATTGCCCGCATGCATCCCGAACTCGTGACCCTGCTCGGACGGCTGAAGTTCCGCACTTCATACGGCCAGAACGTTCTGAATCATCTGGTGGAGACAGCCCACATAGCCGCGATGCTTAGCGCGGAACTCGGGGTTGACCCAGAGCCGGCAAAACGCTCTGCATTCCTCCACGACATCGGCAAGGCTGTCACCCACCACGTTGAGGGCGCTCACGCCCTGATCGGCGCTGAGATAGCCCGGCGATTCGGAGAGGATGCGGCGGTCGTGCACGGTATCGAAGCCCATCACAATGATGTCGAGCCGCGCACCTTGCTAGCCATCATCGTGCAAGCGGCCGACACGGTCTCCGCGGCCCGTCCGGGAGCCAGGCGCGACACTCTTGAACAGTACACGCGCCGGTTAGGCCAGATGGAGGAGATGATCAAGGAGTTCGACGGCGTCGAGCGGGTGTTCGCCATGCAGGCCGGCCGGGAGGTTCGAGTGGTGGTCGATCCTCGTTCGATTGACGATCTTGAAGCGGCACATCTCGTGCGACGGATCTCCCGCCGCTTGGAGGAGGAGGTTCGTTATGCCGGGCAAATCGAAGTCACGGTGATCCGCGAGCTACGGGTAACGGATTATGCCCGTTGAAATGGTGGGTGTGAGTTGAGCCAGACCGTGATTCTGCCCTCGCCGACCCGGCGAAGGGTCGAGCAGCGTCCGCCCACCCGTTCGGGGCGTACCTACTTCCTGAGGACGTTCGGCTGCCAGATGAACGAACACGACAGCGAGCGGGTGGCCGGGCTTCTCGAGGCGGACGGGATGGTCGTGGCCAACCGCATGGAAGATGCAGATGTCGTGTTCATCAACACTTGCACGATCAGGGAGAATGCCGACAACCGGCTCTACGGAAACCTGGGTCAGCTCAAACGCTTGAAGGAGGAGCGAACCGGCAGGTTGCTGGTGGTAGGAGGGTGCGCCGCCCAGAAGGACCGGGAGTTGATCAGGGAGCGCGCCCCGTGGGTGGACGTGGTCCTCGGAACGCACAACATCCACCGGGTTGTGCAGCTCATGGATCAGGCAGAGGAGTGGGGTCCGGTCACCGAGATCGTCGATTCACTCGCCGCTATGCCTTCGGATCTCCCGGTCCGCCGGGAGTCGAGCTACTCGGCCTGGGTCACCATCCAGATCGGCTGCAACAACACCTGTACCTTCTGCATCGTCCCGGCAGTTCGCGGTCGTGAGATCAGCCGCCGGCCGGGCGACATCATCAGGGAGATCGAACAGTTGGCGGCGGAGGGAGTGATCGAGGTTACTCTCCTGGGTCAGAACGTCGACACTTACGGGCGCGATCTGGCAATCGATGGGCGCCGCCGACCCATCTTCGGTCAGTTGCTGGCCAGGCTGGGCGAGATACACGGCATCGAGCGGATCCGGTTCACCAGCCCCCACCCCAACGATTTCCGGCCTGAGGTCGCGGAGGCTATGGCGTGCACCGAGGCGGTCTGCGAGCAACTCCACTTTCCACTCCAGTCGGGTTCCAACCGGATCCTGGCTGCAATGCACCGCGGCTACACGTCCCAGAAGTTCCTGCAGCGTCTGGCTATGGCCAGGAAGGTCATACCGGACCTGACCGTATCCACCGACGTCATTGTCGGCTTTCCCGGCGAAACGGAGGAGGACTTCCAGATGACCCTGGACGTGATGAAGGTCGCCCGCTTCGATCAGGCCTTCATGTTCCTGTTCTCGCCTCGACCGGGGACGAGGGCAGCGGCGATGACCGACAGGTTCGTTCCTAAGGAGGTGGCGCGCGACCGCTTCCAGAGGCTGGTGAAGCTGCAGAAGGGTATAAGTGCCGAGCGGAACCAGAGGCACGTCGGCCGGCGGATGGAGGTCTTGGTGGAGGGCCCGTCCAAGAAGAACCCCCGAGTGGCAACCACGCGTACCCGGGGGAACAAGGTGGTCCATGTGGATGGGGAGTTCACGCCGGGACGCCTGATGGACGTGGTGATCGACCGAGCGGCCACTTATTACCTGGTCGGGTCACCCGCCTGAGACCCGCCGTGCCGGGAAGAACGGAACCGCGGTTCCTCGCCATCCTGGGACCTACCGCTTCGGGCAAGAGCGATCTCGCGATGCGAGTGGCTCGCCACTGGGGCGCCGACATACTGTCGGTCGACTCCGTACAGGTCTACCAGGAAATGGACATAGGAACGGCCAAACCATCCGCGTCGGAGCAGGCCGAGGTACGACACCACATGATCGACGTAGTGCCTCCCGAGGTCGACTACTCGGTGGCGGACTTCCAGAGAGAGGGTCGGCGAGCGATGAATGAGGTTCTCGACGACCGGGTCCCCCTCGTAGTGGCGGGGGGCTCGGGACTGTACTTCCGGGCGCTGGTCGACCCGCTCGACTTCCCTCCTGTCGACCCGGAGATCCGGGCACAGGTGGGCTCATTGGGCGGCGCGCAGGCGGTGTGTGAGCTTCTGTTGGCCGATCCTGGCGCGGCGGACCACGTTGATCTCTTGAACCCTCGGCGAGTTGGGAGGGCGCTCGAGATCTACCGGATAGGAGCCGGAACACCATCCGAGAGGGCGTTGCGGCCAGCCGCCGAGCGGGTTCGGAACTATGAGCCTGCCATACCGTTTGTGGCCTTGGGAGTCGATCCGGGGTCATTGATCGAGTCTCGTATCCGGCATCGTATCGACTTGATGATCGAGGCAGGCATCCTGGATGAGGTGGCCGGGCTGGCGGACCGGCTCGGCCGCAACGCTGCGCTGGCGGTGGGATACCGCCAGTTGCTTCCCGTCGTGAACGGGACCGCCGACCTGTCACAGGCGAAAGCCGCCACCGTCAGGGCGACCCTGGCACTCGCCAAGCGCCAGAGAACATACTTCGGAAGAGATCCCAGGATCCGCTGGTTGGCATGGGATGAGGACCCGGACGTACGTTGGCGGGCGGCGTATGATGCCATCGAGGAGACGAAGTTGTGGAGTTCTTGAAGGCGGAAGGTCTTGGTAACGACTTCGTGATGGTCCAAGGGGCGGAGCCGACGGCCGAGCAGATCAGGCGATGGTGCGACCGCAGGACAGGGATCGGCGCGGATGGTGTGCTCCGGGTCAGCAGGCCGGACCACCGCGAGGCTGTCGCTCGTATGCAGTACTGGAATGCCGATGGTACTCCGGCTGGCATGTGCGGGAACGGGCTCCGCTGTGTAGCCCGCTATGTCTTCGACGGCGGCTGGTCGAAGGAGCGACTCTTCACGATCCAGACTCCGACCGGGATGAGGCAGGTCGAGATACTGGATGACGGGATGATCCGAGTGGAACTCGGTCCTTACCGGGTCGGCTCAGGGTTGAGGATAAGAGGTAGGTCATTCACTACTGCCGACGTCGGCAACCCTCACGCGGTGACGTTCGTCGAAGAGGGCTCGGAACTCGAGACGGTACCGCTCCGTTCGGTGGGCCTTGCATTGCAGGGTCACCAATCGTTTCCGGAAGGTGTCAACGTCGAGTTCGCCGCCGGGACAGCACATGGGTTTCGGGTGCGGGTCTGGGAGCGTGGCGCAGGCGAGACCAGGGCGTGTGGCACCGGAGCCGCGGCAGTGGCGGCAGTTGCGTTCCAACGCGGATGCGTGGGCTCGGCCACCGAGATAGAACTCCCTGGAGGACCGCTCGCAGTTGAATTGATCGAAGGAGTCGCCTGGATCACCGGTCCCGCGGTTCTGGTGTTCAGCGGTACGATCCCCGATCGAACCGGGAACGGGGAGACGAGAGCTTCCGAAGCACGGTAACCACTTTCCCGAGGATCTCGACTCCTGATGTGAATACCATCGGCTCGTAGGCCCGGTTTTCCGAGTGGAGGACGACCTGCCCGTTGCTTCTCTCCAGACGCTTGACGGTCGCCTCCTCGCCGTCTACCAGGCAGGCCACGATCTCGCCGTTCTCGGCGCCGGGTTGGCTCCGGACAACCACCAGGTCGCCATCGAGAATGCCGCACTCGATCATCGAATCACCCCGCACTTCGAGCATGAACAGAGGTCCGGAACCTACCAGCAACTCGGGAAGTGGCATCACAAAGTCGATGTGTTCTTCGGCGAGGATGGGGGTTCCCGCTGCGATCCTCCCCAGCATGGGAACGCTCCGGGTGGGTTCCGAGCGGTCCGTGGCTGATGTGACCGGGTCGGGAGCAAACCTCAGCACCTCGATGGCGCGGGGCTTCGTCGGGTCCCGCCTGATGTGTCCCGCCGCCTCCAGCGCCCTTAGATGACTGTGCACGGTGGCCGGCGAACGAAGCCCGATACGCTCACCGATCTCTCTGACTGAAGGCGGATAGCCGCGGGGGGCCACCGCCTCCTTGATCAAGTCGAGGATCTGTCTTTGGCGGGGCCGGAGTCCGTCCGGGTCCGGCTGGGTGTTTGCGGTTGGGCCCTTTCCGATGTTCGTCACGTCTCTGGCTCCCTGATCGTCCTATGAGAAGTTACTAGGAATCATCGACAGATCCAAACATATGTTCGAAGCTTGGCCGGCTTCGCCGGTCTTGACAAGCGAACATCTGTTCGGCATAATCGGACCCGAGAAGCGAACATACGTTTGATATCGGGGCATCCTGCCCGGCAGGAGTCCGACTCGAGTCCGGAGGTGAAGCCGATGAGACACGATGCTGATCTGTTCTGCACGGAGGTCGGTCTGGTGGCGACCGGGGTTTCCGTGCGGTCCGTCATAAGGATCGTCCTGACTTCCCTGACGGTGGCCGGGCTGCTGGTCGTGATGGTGATACCGGGCGCCGAGGCCGATGGAGGCTAGGTGGAGACTGTGCCCCACGTAATACGAGAGGGAGAGAGCCTGTGGTCGGTGGCGGTGGCTCACACGCCCGAGACAGGTGATGTACGCCACACCATAGATCTCATCCGTGATGCCAACCGCATGTCCTCGGACGTCGTCCATATAGGTGACGCGATAGAGGTGCCGGTCGGGGACATTCCCGGGCACCCTCTCACACGACGATGAGCGACTCGATCTGTCCGACCGTCTCCTGAATACCGTGGATCTCGGTGAGTGCCCACGTCCGGGTGTTCTCGAGGGGCGCGTGCAGGCCGGAGCGGAGATCCTCGACGGCGGTGACCATGGACTGCCCGGCGCGGGAGGCTCCGGTGCTGTCACCGGTTCTCAGGGCTGCTATGTAGTCGGCCTGGCCGGCTTCCAGCGAACTCATGATCTGCGATGCTTCTTCCAGGTACGGTTGGAAGAGGATATCGTCGGGAAGGCCACTCAGCGTAAGCTGTGTCTCCGCGATGGAAAGGCTGAGTTCGTTCGCGATAGTGTCGGCCTCTCCGCGCGAGGCTTCTTCCGGAAGGTCGGGTAGACCGAGAACCTCCGAGAGTGCCAGGCTGTAGGTCATCGCGTATCCGACTCGCTGCGTGATTTCAAGAGCGTTGCCCGCCGCGGACTCGAGTAACTGCCTCGGCAGAGCCAGCTCCTCGACGGCTTCGCCCGACCCGAGGATCCATTGCCTGGGAAGTTCCTGCGAGGCGAGGGTGGCGGCGGCCCGAGCTACCGACTCGAGCGTGTAGAGGTGGTCCGTAAGGGTCGAGAGTCCGGAATCGCTCAGGAGCCCACCCTCGGCGAGTGTTTGTTCCAGGGGACCGAGCGACGAGAGTAGCCCTTCGGTGGACGCCGCGAATTGCCCTGCCGTTTCTTGGGCCTGTCGTGCAGGAAGATCGGTCACGACCTTCGCAGTCACTGCCATGAGCGCCACCAGCACGGCGATGCTCAGGACCATCGACCAACGGATCCGCCGTCGGGAACGAAACTCGATCTCGACAGGTGACACTTCGTTCGCCAGCAGGTCGGTGTCCACATCCATCTCGGCGGTCGCCTCCCACAGGAGCCGGACCGCGTCTCCGGTGTTGCTGGGACGTTCGAACTTTGAAGTCACGGTGCTGAGCGATGGTAGATCCTGCCAAGGATCGCTGACCTGCTCCGCCACCGGACTCGGAACACCGCGTTCCGGCCGCACACCGGCGAAGGAGGCTTCCTTCTCTCCGAACCCGAGAACCGCAGCTAGAGAGGAGCCCTCCGAGGGATGGGCAGGTGGGAGGAGCCGGCTCCTCTCGAGTTCGTACAGGACACCGGACCGGCGCCTTGATGACGGCGCAGGCAGCGGACGGAAGGGGTTCCCGTACCGGTTCGAGGACGCCGCAAGAGACCCGTTGCCGGATGACTCGGGGATAATCGCGGTGTCCGCTGCCGGAAGGGTCGCGTCGGGGATCAAAGGTGGAGCGGCAACGGCTGGTGTCCGGACTCCGGATTCCCGGGTAGTGGCCCTGTCGGTTGGGGCTGGCTCCGGTGGTTGCGACTCCGGTGCGAGGGTTGGAACTGCTACACCGAGCGCCGAGTCGGGGCGCAGTAGGAATCGAGGCGGCCCTACTCGGCGGCGCCATGTCGGCAGGAATCGGATCACACCGCTTCGCTTGATGTCCTTGTGAGCAGAGCGGTACGGGATGTAGCCAACGTCGACGCGATAACTACCGCGCTCCGGGCTGGTGGCAAGCGACTTCAGGAAAGAAAGAACCCCACCCGTTTCCCTGACGGGGCGGGCTGACGTTATCGGGTGGGGATGATCGGGCCTTAGGGTGACCATATGAGCCGGTTCGCTCCTCTATGCCGTACTCCGCCCGGCTTCAAGAGCCCCGATTCATCTTGCTTGAATTGAGGACATGTATCTTAGCGTGCTCAAACTCGATACGGAACTCCCGACGCCTCGACGTGCCCATCCGGATGATGCCGGTCTCGATCTCTATGCGCGCCATCCCGGCCGACTGGCTCCGGGAGAGCGCGCCACGATCGACACAGGGATCGCGGTGGCCATCCCAACCGGTCATGCGGGCTTGGTATTGCCACGCAGCGGCTTGGCCTCCCGGTTCGGTATCGGGCTCGTCAACGGGCCGGGGTTGATAGACTCGGGCTATCGGGGAGAGATCAGGGTCGTGCTGGTGAACCTCGGCAGGGAACGGTTCACGATCGCCCGGGGAGACCGCATCGCTCAGTTGGTGGTCGTTCCGGTCGCGCTGGTCGAGGTGGAGACGGTACAATCTCTGGAGGGTTCCGAGCGTGGACAGCGAGGATTCGGTTCGTCCGGACGCTGATCCTGGTTCGCCCGGTTGCGTGTGTCCGGATAGCAGCCGCTAGACTGGCCGCAGTGCGGAAGTAGCTCAGTTGGTAGAGCGCAACCTTGCCAAGGTTGAGGTCGCGGGTTCGAATCCCGTCTTCCGCTCGGATTCGGATGGTTCCTGTCAGGGACCCGGATACCAAGCCTCGATTGGGAAACGAGCACACGGCGACGTGGCCGAGTGGCTAGGCACAGCTCTGCAAAAGCTGCTACACCGGTTCGATTCCGGTCGTCGCCTCAACGGAACGGAGGGCGCTTAGCTCAGGGGAAGAGCGCTTCCTTGACGCGGAAGAGGTCACAGGTTCAAATCCTGTAGCGCCCACCAATGCCCCCCGGCTTCCATACAACCCGCAGTTGCCAACTTGTATTCTTCATCTCCCGTCCACTTGAGATGATCGACTTCACACCTTCTTTCCGGTATCACCTAATATGCTGTTAATGTACGTTCTCACGGTCGAGCACGATTGTATTGAGGGCTCGACCTCGGAAAGGTCGATAGTTAGAGAAGGGATATTTCATGGCCTTGAGCGATGAACATAAGGCAGCTCTCGCGAAGGGTAGAGCCGAAGCCCGCACAGTGAGGGCTTACCTTGACGCGCTGACCACGAAGAAGCCCAGGGGGGCTATGAGCAGCGCTGCTCTGCAGGAACGCTTGGACCGTCTGACCAGCCAGATCGAAGCGGAAGAGAACTCGCTGAAGCGCTTACAACTCATCCAGCAGCGTTTCGATGTTGAGGATAAGCTCAAGGCGATGGACGATTCTGTTGATTATGAAGCCCTCGAGGCTGATTTTGTAGCTGCCGCAGCTTCTTATTCTCAGCGCAAGGGCATCACCTACAGTGCGTGGAGGACGGCTGGCGTTGCTCCCAACGTGTTGAAGGCTTCGGGTATTCGTCGTACTCGACGGACCTGATCTCAGGTCCAGTCTGATCCGGAAGCACAGCGCTCCGGTCAGTCGTTTGGGCTGGTGTATCGTTCCACCATCGCAGCCCAAGCTTCCAACAGGTCATTCCCTTGGAGAAGCCTACGACCATCCGAGTTCGTGAAGACGGCGTTCATCAATGCCCAAGTGGTGGGCTATCTCGTGGAGGACGGTTCGGCGGATCTCTGTAACTGTTTCCTGCCTGTCCAGTCCTAGGGCTAGGTGTGCGTTGACATAGATGGAGATCCGGTCAGGTAGCACGCCTGCGTAGTCGATGCCCCTGTCGAGTAACGAAACGCCCTCGAATAGGCCCAAGAGATCCGCATTGTCGGTATCGCACTCTTCTACGACAATCGTGAGGTTGTCCAAGCGGTCGTAGATCTCGTCCGGTAGCTCGTCAAGCACTTCGGCAACGACCCCCTCGAAGAATTCCGGTGTCTTCCACGAGTGAGGATTCACATCACTGTTCATTCTGTTCCCGAGAACCTTGCCATCAGGTGAGAGTATCCGACTTGACCTGGTCGTCTAATCCCGGCACGGGGCGAATCATATGACAAACCCGTTCACTCTGCTCCGGCAGCTCGCCCCGGGCCCAGCCTTCCGGGCGTGGGGGCCGAGATACACGGTGGCCGGTGCGGCTATCTCTTTGCAGGCCAAGTATCGGCACCCCCCTCGGTCTACTACAATCGCAGCTTGCGGGCGCTTAGCTCAGCGGGAGAGCGCTGCCTTCACACGGCAGAGGTCACTGGTTCGATCCCAGTAGCGCCCACTCCGATTCGTCGTCCGAGACCTCGGCGAGGGGCCAAGTCTCGCTAGCGGCGCCTCGTGGCGCTTGGAGAGAAGTGGAAATCCTCGACAGTGGCGTGATCGTGTCGTAGGCTTGGACTGTGTTGGGGGTACGGGTACGTAGGCTGCGGAATCCGATACCCTCACAAGAAATGATGTGGGCATTCCCTGGTCAATGAAGGAGCTGCCGTGAGAAAGCTTGTTCTGCTCTTAGCCGCTGTGATGCTCTTGGCCGTTGCCTGTGGAGGGGACGAGGAACCGACGGATTCCACCCTGGATTCCTCCCTTCCCACTACCACTATCGCGCGGCCGACCACGACGTCTGCGCCCAGTACGCCGACCACCAGCCCGGTTGCCACAACGGCCGCAGAGGTTCAGCCCGGGGCGGATGAGGTTGTCGAGCCCACCACCACGCAGCCTGCTCAGGTGCAGCGGATCGATGCGGTCGTCACGCTCCGTGCTGTCGGCCCGATCCGGATCGGGATGACGGTCGACGAGGCGTCGTCGGAGTCCGGGGTGACTCTACGTCGAGACTTCGGCCGCCAAGCTACAGGGAGCTGCCACTACGTAACGCCGGGAGCCGCTTTGCCCGGAGTCTCGATTATGGTGGTCGACGATCTCGTCGCCCGAATCGAGATCGAATCGCCCAGTGACATTGGGACACGGTCGGGAGTGCGGATCGGGACCGCGGCTTCGAACCTGCGCGAGGTCTATCCCGACAACATTCAGGGAGCCAACGATGCGGTCCTCGACGGTGAGGGGCTGGCGTTCGTGCCCAACGACGATGTCGATTCCAACTTCCGGATCTACTTTGAGATCGAGGATGGACAGGTGGCACGCTACCGGGTGGGAGTCAAGCCCGCGATCGACTACCTCAGAGGCTGTCCGGAGGAGTGATCTCCGGCCGCTGGTCCCGAGAGCCGTGCTACGGAACGCGCGTAGCGTGAACACGCCGTAGCTAGCTAGTTGACCCCGGGCCGAGCCGACTGATTGCTGCACTCGACTACCGGCTGTGTCTGTACCAGTCGACATAGTCGGGGGGCAGGTGTTCTTTCCCCAGGATCATGTCGGCAGCCCTTTCGGCGATCATCATCACAGGCGCGTAGATGTTCCCGTTGGTGATGGTGGGCATGACCGAGGCGTCCACCACGCGGAGACCCGTGACGCCGTGAACCCTCAGCGAGTCTGGAGCAACCACGGACCGCGAGTCGGCGCCCATCCTTGCCGTACCACACGGATGGAGGGCGGTCTCAGCGTCCCTGGCCACCCAAGCGATGATCTCCCCGTCGGTGCGGATGTCGGGGCCCGGTGACAACTCCCCTCCGTTGAATCGCTCGAACGCGGGTTGGTTGAGCACGTGGCGCACGAACCGGACCGCCTCCACCCATTCCTCGCGGTCAGCCGGAGTTGACAGGTAGTTGAACTGAAGTCCCGGCTTGTCGAACGGGTCGGGGGACTTCAGGAACAATCTCCCCCGGGAATTCGAGTACATGGGTCCCACATGAACCTGGTAACCGTGGCCCCCGGCGGGGACCGAGCCGTCGTAGCGGATCGCGATGGGCAGGAAGTGGAGCATCAGGTTCGGGTAGGCGACTTCTGGGTTGCTGCGCACGAACCCACCGGCTTCGAAGTGGTTGCTGGTTCCGGGACCGCGGCGAAACAGCCATTGGAGCCCGATCATGGGCTTCCTCCACCAGGCCAACTGAGATTGCAGGGACACCGGCAGCTTCGACGCGTACTGGACGTACACCTCGAGATGGTCCTGGAGATTCTGGCCGACACCAGGTAGGTCCTCCACGACATCGATTCCGAAGCGCTCCAGATGAGAGGAGGGACCCAGCCCGGAGAGCATGAGCAGTTGTGGCGTATTGATGGCGCCTCCGCAGACGATCACCTCCCTGGCGGCGACCCGGTGGATGGCTCGGCTCTTGCGATACTCGGCTCCGGTGGCGCGGTTCCCTGCGAATAGGATCCGGGTGACATGCGTGCCGGTCACGACCCGCAGGTTGGGTCGACGGATTATCGGATGCAGGTAGGCACGAGCGGCACTCAGTCGACGGCCCCGGTGGCGGTTGGCGTCGAACGCCGCGAAGCCTTCCTGCCGGTAACCGTTTACGTCCGGTGTACGCTGGATGCCGGCCTGCTCGCCCGCTTCGAAGAAGGCTCGGAACAGGGGATTGTCAGCCGGACCGCGTTCCAGGATCAACGGACCCGATCCACCCCGGTACCGGTCGGTACCTGCCAGGGTTGTCTCGAGCCGCTTGAAATAGGGTAGGCAATGGGCGTAGTCCCACTTGTCCATACCGGGGGCTGCGGCCCACTTCTCGTAGTCCATAGGATTGCCCCGCTGGAAGATCATCCCGTTGATGGAACTCGACCCTCCGAGGACCTTGCCTCGTGCGTGGTAGATCCGCCGCCCTCCCATGTGGGGCTCTGGCTCCGATTCGTATTGCCAGTCGTAGAACCTGGAGCCAATCGGATAGGTGAGCGCGGCCGGCATGTGGATGAAGACGTCCCAGCGGTAGTCGCGCCTCCCCGCTTCGAGCACCAGTACCCGGTTCGACGGATCTTCGCTGAGACGGGCGGCTAGGGCACAACCGGCCGAGCCCCCGCCGACTATTACGAAGTCGTAGACCGTCATGTCTCGCTTCCCGACCGGCCCTTATCCGTTTGCCGGTTGACTCTGGGGCGTCGCCTCCTCCGGGCTGCTTGGAGGATGACGGTGCCGGCCCTGGCCGGGACCATGGTGAACGCCCGGCGCTCCTTGGCCGCCACGCCCTCATGGGTGAGGATACGCCATAGAGCGAAGCCCGTGATCCCGGCGTAGAGCACGGCTACGAACGTGTAGAGACCTGCCGGACCGGTGCTGTCCATTATCAAGGCGGCAACGATGGGCCCGAGGATGGCGCCCACGCCTGTGACGTAGGAGACGACGCGGCTCACCCCCACGGCGGAACCCGGCGGAACGCGGTCGTTGATATGGCTAAGCGCCAGCGGGTACATCGGGAGGGCCATACCACCTACGAGGAAGGAGATGATCAGCGCCCACCAGCTTAGGGGTTCGATGTTGACCATCAACAGGCACGATCCGGCGGTCAGGAGCCCGACCGCCATTATCACGCGACGCCGTCCGACCCGGTCGGAGATCATTCCTATCGGCCCTTGCAGAAAGACGCTCCCGACGATTGCGCTGGACATGAACACCGCGATACGGTCCACGCTCATACCAACCCGCGCTCCGTACACGGCGCCCAGGCTCAACAGTGCGGCCACTCCAACACCCTGGCCGAAGGCGGCCGCCAGCCCCGACGGTGCGGCTTCCCAGACCCGCCTGACGGGAAGCCTGTCGGGAACGGGCAGCCGGGGTCCTGGTGCGGTCGAGAGCGTGATGGGGATTACCGCCACCGAGACGAGGATGGATGCGAGGATGAACAGGATGACTCCCGACGGATCGGCCAGCGTCAGCAGCATCTGGCCGAGCGCCATCCCCCCCATGAGAACCACCATGTAGGCGGCGAGCAGGCGACCGCGAGTGCGGTTGGTGCTTGCGTCGTTGAGCCAACTCTCCGCCACGATGAACAGGCCGCACATGGAGAAGCCGGTCACGAGGCGAGCGCCGCTCCAGACCACGGGTGAGGCGGTGACGATGTAGATGAGGGTGGCTGTCGAGGCTAGCGAGGCGAGAGCTGCGTATACCCGGATGTGGCCCACGAGCACGACGAGGCGGGGGGTCACCGCGGCTCCGATCAGGAATCCTGCGTAGTAGAAGGCCAGTACGAGTCCGGTTGTTGAGGTTGCGAAGCCCTCGAGTTCGGCACGGACACCGAGGAGCGGATTGAGGACACCGTTGCCCAGCATCACGAGCAGTGCCGCGGACAGCAGCCCCCACGCTCCCAGCACCGTTTGGGTGGTCGAGCCGGGCGCGGAGGTGTGGGCAGACTTGGCGGGGGACTTCATGGCTTCACCAACTGTGAGGTAAGGAATCGAGAGACCTGTCGGGTTCCACCAGAGTGGTGGAAGAGAACGGCGTGCCGGTCACGGTTGGGCCAGCTACTCCTCCTAGTTATGGTAACAAGCCCAACGCACTAACCATTCCCCCTCAGCTCCCGAAATGTCCGGAGATGCGGGCATCGGAGCAACCTTCCCATGATGATGCGCCCGGTCTTCCTGCCGGACTTCCTCGTAAGCCTCGCCGTTACGTCAACGTGGTCGGGACCATTTGCCGAGACCCACAGGTTGCCTGGATCAGCGTCCCCTCCAGACGGGATCGCGCTTCTCGGCGAAGGCTCGCGGGCCCTCCTCGGCGTCTTCGGAAGCCAGCATGCGCCGGTACGACTCGATCTCACCTGACCGCATGAGTGCCAATCCCTCCTGGACAGTCCTGGCTTCGGTCCTTTGCCGGATGTCGAGGATCGCGGCTACCGCGAGCGGGGCCAGTGCGACGATGCGGTCTGCCATGCCGCGAGCCGTATCCAGGAGTTCGGGGGAGGCAACCACCTCGTTCACCAGTCCGAACTGCAATGCCTCCGGAGCGGTCAGCCGGCGCCCGGCGATCAGCATTTCGGTGGCCAGGGGCCCCGGCAGCAGTTTCGGAAGCCGGACGGTTCCGGCATCGGGGATCACGCCCACCGCAGCCTCCGGAAGGAAGAACGTTGCATGGTCCGCGGCCACGACGAGGTCGGACGACATGACGAGTTCGAAGCCACCTCCCACCGCCATACCGTTGACCGCGGCGATCACGGGTTTGTCCAGGCCGGGGAGTTCCGGGAAGCCGCCGAACCCTCCCGCCCCGTAGTCACTCTCGTAGGCCTCGCCCTCGGCGGCGGCCGCCAGGTCCCAGCCGGCGCAGAAGAAGCGCTCTCCTGTTCCGGTGAAGATCGCCACCCTCAGCCCGGGATCGTCCCTGAACGACGTGAAGACCTCTCCGAGCAAGCGGCTGGTCGCCGCGTCGATAGCGTTGGCTCTGGGTCGATCCAGTGTGACCTCGAGCACAGCTTCTCTCCGGGACACGCGGACGGCCTCGTTCACGAGGGGTTCTCCGCTCGCGCTGTCGCCAGCGCGTCCACTGCCCACACCTCATCGGGTGTCAGGACAAGCGGGTTGATCTCGACCTCGACGAGGTTCGGACGGTCCGCGAGGAGGGCCCCGAGCCGGTCGATCACCGTCGCCAGTCTCCCCGCATCGATACCCGGAGGACCGTGGGTGTCTGCAAGATGCCTGGCGATTCTCAATCCGGCAAGCCTGTCGGCGAGAACTTCGGACGACGTGGGGAGCAGCAAGGTCAGGGTGTCGGCGAGGAGTTCTACCCTTGTCCCTCCCGCCCCGACGGTCAGCACCTGCCCGATGGTGCTCTCGTGACGGACGGACAGCAGCAACTCGGCAACGACACCGGTTACCTGCTCCTCCACGAGGACGCGCCTCCCTCCGTCGCCCAGCCGACCGACGGCGTGGGCCAGTTCGTCACTGGTTGAGATGCCGGTCACGACGCCCTCCAGGACGCTCTTGTGGTCTGGACCGACCATCTTGGCAACGACAGGGAATCGGAGGTGACCGGGTGGCGAGAAGCCGTCGGCGGGGCGGGGAGCTGCCAACACGATCCCCTCGGGTACCGGGATCCCCGCGTCCCGCAACAACGCCTTGGAGGACGGTTCGTCGAGGGTCGTCGCTTTCCCCGCGAATGCTCGCGACGGGGAGTGCAGGGAAGGCGGTCGGCTCCCGAACCAGCGTCCCGCCGCGGCCGCGGCCGCGGCGGCTGCGAGCGCCTCGTCGATCGAGTATGCGACGGCGAGGCCGTGGCTGGATGCGTACTCTCTGATCCGGTCCGGCAGGTTCTCCGGGAGGCTTGCCAAGGCGAGCCCTGGTGTGCCGGTGGCGATGACGGCGCTCTTGAATGCCTGCAGGCTAGGCCACCAATCCGAATCGTCACTTTCTTCTGACGGCCAGTCGATAACCAGCAGAGCCGCGTCGAACCGGCCCCCGAGAACCTCCCTGAAGCACCGTTCGAGAGCGTCCCGGTCACCCCAGATGAACGTGTGGTAATCGAGGGGGTTGTTGGCAGTCGAATACGCCGACAGGCTCGCTTCCACCCGAGCGGCGTGGTCGGGTGGGAATGGCTCGAAGACCACCCGGTGGTGGGCGGCCCGGTCGGCCACCAGGGCCGCCTCGCCTCCTGAGCAGGACAGCGACACGAGCCGGTTTCCGGGTAGGGGGCCGACCGTGTGGAGGAACCCGAGGGTGGTGACGAATCCGGCCAGAGAATCGGCGCCAATGACACCGTACCGCTCGAAGAGGGTGTCGTAAGCCTCCGCGGGGGCACTGAGGGCGGCGGTGTGCGATGCGGTGATCCGCTCTGATCGGTCGGTCTGTCCCGCCTTCAGCACCACGACCGGAGTCCGGGTCGCCTGGCAGGCCAGCGCAGCCCGGCCGAAGCCGACGGGGTCGATGATCGACTCCAGGTAGAGACCCACCGCGGTCACCTCGGGTCGTCCGGCCAGGTACATGAGGCACTCCTCGGCGGTCACCGACGCCTGGTTACCGAGCGAGATGACGTGGCTGAAGGAGACTCCTCTCCGGTTCATGGTTAGGTTCAGGGCGATGTTCCCCGACTGGCTGATCAGGGCCGGCCCGGAGTCCACGCGGCCACAGCCCTGCACGTCAGGCCAGAGGACTGCTCCGCTCCCCGCGTTGATCGTTCCGTAGCAGTTCGGACCTACCAGCGGCATGTCATGCCCGGCTGTGAGTTGTTCCTGAAGCCTGGCGCCCTCCGGGCCTGCCTCAGCGAAACCTGAGGCGTAGAGCACTGCCCCACCGCAACCCATGGCGGCGAGCAGGTGTACCACCTCGATGGTGACCCTCCGGTTGACAGCCACGAAGGCGGCATCGGGCACGCCGGGCAGATCGTCCAGTGAGGCATAGACCGGGCGGCCCGCCAGGGATCGCCGGGTCGGGTGGACCGGCCAGATCGGCCCATCGAACCCGAGCCGATCGGATTGACGGATGGCTCTGATAGCAGGGTCCCCCCCGAGCACCACGACGGTCCGGGGGTCGAGGAGGCGACCCAGGTCTCGGGAGGCTCCGTCCCTCATCCGCCGAGCGGCCGCAGCATGGACCGGGAGATGATGTGGCGCTGGATTTCGGACGTACCGTCCCAGATACGGTCGACGCGGGTGTCACGCCAGAGGCGCTCGAGAGGCAGTTCGTCCATCAAGCCCATACCTCCGTAGATCTGGATGGCTTGGTCGGTGACGAACTGGCACATCTCGCTCGCGTAGACCTTCGCCTTGGCGGCGTCGGCGTCGGTCATGCATCCCTGACCTTCCTTCCAGGCGGCTTGGAGCGTGAGGAGTTCGGCGGCGTCGTAGCGGGTCTGCATGTCCGCCAGCTTGAACGACACCCCCTGGAACTTGCCGATCTGGCGTCCGAACTGGGTTCGATCGACGGCCCATTGCGTCGCCAGCCTGAGTGCCCGCCGCGCCCGCCCGAGGCAGACCGCGGCCACCTGGAGCCGGGTCGAGCCCAGCCATTCGTTGGCGACTTCGAAGCCGCGATGCTCCTCTCCGAGGATGGCCGACTCGGGGATGCGGCAGTCGTCGAAGCTCAGGACGAAGTTGTGGTAGCCCCGGTTCGACACCGCCCGGTATCCGGGCAAGACCTCGAAGCCGCGGGTGTCCATGTCGACCAGGAACGCGGTGATCTTCCTGCGCGGTCCTCGGGGAGTCGACTCCTCCCCGGTGGCAGCGAACAGGATGACGTAGTCGGCCAGGTCGGCATGGCTGATGAAGTGCTTGGTACCGTTCACAACGAACCGGTCGCCGTGGCGTACCGCGGTGCACTTCATTCCCCTGAGGTCCGAGCCGGCGTCCGGCTCGCTCATGGCGAGGCACTCGACCCGCTCGCCTCTCACGGTGGGAATCAGGTAGCGGTCCACCTGCTCGCCCCGGCAGGCCTGGAGGATGTTGGAAGGCCGGGCGACGATGTACTGCAGGGCGTAAGAGGCAGCTCCGAGTTCTCGCTCGACGAGGGCCAGGGTCAGCGGATCGAGGCCCCCGCCGCCGTAGCGCACCGGCATGTTGGCTGCGTAGATTCCAGCCGCAATAGAACGAGTTCTGATCTGGCACACCAATTCCTGCGGGACCAGTCCGGTGCGTTCAACCTGGTCCTCGTAGGGGAAGAGTTCGGTTTCCGTGAACCCACGGGTGACCTCGATTATCAGTCGCTGCTCGGTGGTCAGCCCGAAGTCCATCACGCACCCTCGGTGGTCATCACCCGTCCGACATACTTCGGGACTGCAAGGTTGCCGTGGGCGGAGCGGATTGCTTCCAGTGCCCGCATGGGTACGCCTTCAATGGGCGCCGGTCGGCCGGCGTTGGTGTCCATGTGTAGCAGCATCTGCTCGGTGGCAGCCAACCGGTGGCCGGTACGTGAGTCGAACATCTCGTGGTAGATATGCAGTCGTTTCTCGTCGAGACCGACGACCGTGGTGGCGAAACGGAGGGAGTCGTCTCCCCGGACCTCCCGCAGGTAGTTTATGTGCGTTTCCACCGTGTAGAACGAGTGCCCGGCTGCTCGGTACTCCTCGTTGTCACCGATGTAGCGGAACAGCGCATCGGACGCCCATCCGAACGCAGTCAGGTAGGCAGCCTCCGTCATGTGGTTGTTGTAGTCGACCCAATCCGGCTCGACATCGCAGCGGAACAGTTCCAGCGGAGCGGATATCGAGGCGCCTGGGAACCAGACCATGGCCTGCTGACCGTAACGGCGGGCCTCCCTCCTCGCCAGCAGTTCTCCGGCGCCCACGCCTACCGAGCGCAGGGCCCTCATGGTGGCGATCAGGAAGTCATCGCGCAGCCGCTCGAGTTCCTCCACCGGCGTTCCGGAAGCCTGTTCCTCGGTTCCCCGCACCATGGCTTCCATCAGGGAGTCGGTCAGTTCCGGCGCCTCCAGCTTCGTCCACGGGAGACGGAGGGCGGGCCCGAATTGTCTGAGCATGTGCCGCATCCCGCCGCGGCCGCCGGCCAGATGGAAGGTCAGGTTGGTACCCATCCCGGCCCAACGAAGGCCGGGACCGTAGATTATCGCGTCGTCGAGCTCGCCGGTGGTGGCTGTCCCGTCGTTGACCAGGTGGAGTATCTCCCTCCACAGCGCTTCCTGGAGGCGGTCCGACAGGTATCCGGGGATCTCGTTGCGGACCACCAGTGGGTACATGTCCAGGGAGTCGTATGTGCGCGAGGCCACCTCGACGGTGTCCGGGGAGGTGCGTTCGCCGGGCACCACCTCGCAGAGGGGGAGCAGGTACACGGGGTTGAAAGGATGCCCGATCAGTACTCGCTCCGGATGCCGGCACGCGGACGCGATCCGCGTCGGGAGCAGCCCGGAAGAACTCGAGGCGAGGATCACCTCCATCGGAGCGGAGGCATCAAGCCGGGCAAGCAAAGACCGCTTCAGCTCCTCGTCCTCGGGTGCCGACTCCTGGATGAAGTCGGCGGCGTCACACACCTCCTCGGGGCTTCGTGCGAACGCCACCCGGTCGGGCCGCGCACCCGGGTAGAGGCCGAGGCGCTGCACGGATGGCCAGGCTCGCTCGATGGATTCCTCCAGGCGAGCCTCCGCTCCCGGGGCCGGATCCCAGGCCACCACGTCGAGACCGCGGCCCAGCGCCCGGGCAGCCCATCCGCTCCCGATCACCCCGGTTCCCACCACCCCGATGACCTTCGGGGGAAATCTCACCTAGAAGGCAACCTGGTCGAGACCCTTCAGAGCGAGTCGCTCCCTGGTCTCGGTCGGGTTGGCGGGCTCGCGGGACAGTTCCCGCAGGATGCGAACGATCTTCGCCACCTGCTCGGCGTTGGACTCCGCGAGCTTGCCCTTCCTCAGGTACAGGCCGTCCTCCAAGCCCACCCGCACGTTGCCGCCCATGGTGGCGCCGGCCGTCACGATGTCGAACTGGAAGCGACCGCCGCCGAGGATGGACCACTCCAGGTCGTGACCGAACAGGCGGTTGGCCACGGTTTTCATCGCCACCACGTTCTCGATGTCGGGTCCGATGCCTCCGAACGTTCCCATCACGAACTGGACGAAGATCGGTGGTTCCACCAGCCCGCGGTCCACGAAGTAGGCCAGGGTGTAGAGGTGGCCGACATCGTAGGCTTCGAACTCGAACCGGCACCCGGTGTTACCGGCGAGCACGCTCAGCATGTACTCGATGTCGGCAAAGGTGTTGACGAACGGCTCCCGCTTCGTGCTCTCGAGGTAGGGCTCCTCCCAGTCATACTTCCAGCGACCCTCGTAACGGGGGATCATCTGGAAGAGCCCGTAGTTCATCGTGCCAAGATTGCACGTGGCGAGTTCCGGCTTGAGCACTTCGATGACTCGCAGCCGCTCCTGGATGGTCTGGCCGGTGGCGCCGCCGGTAGTGATCGAGATGACGGCGTCGCATCCGGCCTTGATACCGGCGCAGTATTCGCGGAATATGCCCGGATCGGATACCGGCCGGCCATCCACCGGATCCCGGGCATGGATATGGATGACGCTTGCCCCCTCGCGGGCAGCATCTACGGACTGGCGTACATGTTCCTCGACTGTCACCGGGATATCGCTGTTCATGGTGGGCGTGTGCGAGGATCCGGTGACTGCACAGGTGACGATCACACCTTTCATCTTCAACTCCCGGGTTCCACAATATGAAACGTTCCGCTATACAGAACAAGGCGATGGTACCCTCAGCGAAATGAGGCGTCAACAGGTAGGGCACGTATGGGGCGGTCGTCGAGCATCCAGTCCGTGGAGCGGGCCTTTGCGGTACTCCGTGCTCTGAGACCCGATGGCAGGGTGGTCTCGCTGGCGACCGTCGCTGCCTGCACGGGCTTGCCGAAGAGCACCACCAGCCGGCTCCTGTCCACCATGGTCGGAATCGGGGTGGTGGAGAAGGTCTCGGATGCCGGTTACGTCGTTGGCCGCGAGTTGCGGGCCATCGTCCATCCGGGCGTAGGTCCCTCCGAGCTGGTAGGCGTGTCGGCCACCTACCTGCGTGAGCTGGTTGACGACATAGGGGAGGATGCAGGGCTGGCGGTGCCCGACGGGGACCACATGCTGTACATCGACCAGGTCCAGAAGAATCGCCCCGTCCAGGTTCAGGACTGGACGGGCGAGCGGTTCGAGCACCACACCACCGCAGCCGGATACGTGTTCCTGGCGGCCCTGGACGATGAGGATCTGGATTCCTATCTGGCGCGCCCGCTTGCCAAGTTGAGTCCCGCTACCGAGACGGATCCGGCTCGCCTGCGCGAGTTGATCGAGATGACCAGGAGGAACGGTTACGCGTGGAGCTTCGAAGTATGGGCTGAAGGCGTCAACGGGGTGGCTGCCCCGATCACGGATACCAGCGGGGACGTGGTCGCTTCGATCAACGTGTTCGGACCTGCCTACCGCTTTCCCGGCGACAGGGATTTAGCCGTTGCCGGTCGGCGCCTGCTCGATACAGCCACCCACATCTCCCGCCACCTGGGGGCAAGCTCGTAGCCGGGTTCCTCGGACGTATGGACTGTCCCGGACCGCGCGGTCCTGCTGCGAGCCTGCAGGTGCAGGGTTGGATCGCCGGCACGGCCAAAGGGTGTTCGTCAAATCGCGCGACAGGACATTGACAGAACACGCGTTGTGCTGGGTGAGAACCCTCGGCATTGGCGGCTGTTCGGCACCGTACCGTCAAGTCAACCCTCTGGAAGGCTTGACCGAAACGCGACCTGCCGGCGGTGCATTCTCCCGTTGGGTCAGAACCTTCGATACAGGAGTCGACGGGTTACTCGTGGTCGATGACCAGCCGGTACGTCAGCACTGTGGGCTGGGGTATTCCCGCACTTCTCTGGCGAGCACGAGCAGGCAGTCGTGATCGACCATCAGTCTGCGTAGTCGGCCGAAGTTCCGTAGAACACGAACCTTCGCCTCGATGGGATCTCTCGCTTCGACGGCCACCAGAGCGATGCCCCTCTCGGAGGCGAGCCTGCGCAGATCCGGTTGCTCCAGTGAATCCCGGTCATAGAACAACACACCCCGGTACCCGCGATCAGCCGCGGCACGGATCAGAGCGGAGTCCTGTTCGTCGCCGCCGTCCCAACGGTCAAGCGTGATCCCTGCCGGTGCCTCGTCGGCCAGGTTCTGGGGCAGGACAGCGTCGTAGAGGAAGCGCACGGATCAAGAAGCTGATAGGAGTTGGTAACCGACCCCCACCGTGTCGTCGAAGGTGACGTTCTCCAACTCGGGATAAGCCGACAAGATCGCTTTACGCCCGTTGCGCCGGTCGAGAGCGGCCAGGCTCTTGGCGCTGATCCGGTGGCCTTTCAGATGAGGTGTGCCGTGGAGTACGGAGGGATGCAAGGGGGTGTTGGGACCGACGATCGGCAAGGCAGGGGCCTTCCCGTCACCGTACGAGAATGGGCGGAACGCGTCGTCTACATCCGTGATCTCCAAGCCTAGGGGCCGTTGGCCGGTTTCCACGTTTGCCCATCCGTCGCCGCGGTCCACCAGCACGGCCCCCTCCGATGTCACACCGAGCTTGACCGCTTTGCTATCGCCGGCGAACCCCGCTAGCGCGGGAACCACACTGGTCGACACCCTCCGAGGCGAAACCGACTTGAGGTACGACCACGTGCGGAACGCCACGAGATCGCGAAATGCCCAGCGGATCGGGTCGTATGTGAGCGGGGTAAGCAGGTCGAGCAACCGCAGGCGGTCCAGCGGCGACCGTTGTGATCCTGATAGGAAGGCGACATCCTTGGTGTTGTAGACGCCGGCCATGAAGACCTCGGGATCCCACAGGTTCTCGCTGATCTCGACGGGAAACTCGTTGAACCTGAGCTTCTGAGGGCCGGGAAGTACCGCGTTGATCCGGCGCATGAGCAAGCCGAGCTTGCGGTCGTCCTCCGGGAGGGGGTCCGGGATTATCCGGGCCTCGGGGAACTTCGGATAGGCGCTCAAGACCCGGGTCCGGGTCCGCGGACTGCACAGCACGACAGTCTGCGATCCGAACCACATCGGGATGTCGGACTCGGGTACCAGCCTGCGTACCACCGCGCCCGCCTGGTCGAGGCTAATGGCGAGTCGCAACGATCGAAGAGCGTTGAATCCTTGATCGAGCACCACGACCGGGGAGAGCGGGAACGGGATGTCGTCGCTGCAGGCACCCGGCCAGCTTTGCCAGTACAGGTATTTCTCTTCGGCCGTCTCGGGAATTGTGGCAGGATCGACCGGGATTAGTCCGGTGCGTTCGGACCCCACCATGCTGGCGATCCGGTTTCTGAGGGACTGATGGACGGCCGGGTTGCCGCACAATGTCGCTGCAGCCAGCAGCAGGTCAGGATCGTTCGTGGAAGTGGCCAACTCGGTGACGAAAGGGGCCACTTCGAAGAGATCTAGGCGAACGGCTATTTCAGCGGCGAAGCGCAATCGTTCCGTATCGGCGCGCAGTAGCGGCATGACCTCACCGATAGCCCTGGGTAGGGACTCGGCATGGGCGACAGTCAAGCCTTCGACGAGATCGTTCATCGTCGTGGCAAGTGACCGTGACCGAGGCGCCGTGCTGCTCAAGGCATGCAGCGCCGCAGCGAACAGACCGGGCGAAGGTTGTCTCACGGTCGCCACTCGAGACTTCCGAGGGCAGCGGTCGGAATGTCCTGGTCTATGCGCTCATCCGGCACATCTCCCGGTGACCATTGCAATAACCGACTAGGTATCACGTCGATCCCGCGCGGTTTGCGTATTTCGACACCGGTGGCGTCCATTCTCTCCGCCGGAAACACCATCACGATGTAGGGCGGCTCGTCGTCGATCCGCAGCCTACGCTTCGTCCGGGCGCCGTCCAAGCGCGAGATGCGAGAGATGGGCACCAACCAGGAGTGAGCCGCGGGCACGAGCGGTTCGTCGTTCCGCAGGTCGTTCGAGATTACGTCTACGCGGTTGTCCAAGGATTCGAGGTAACGCCGGTATAGATTACCGGAGCGGAAAGTCCTTCGCCGAGCCGGATTGAGGTGGTGGCGCCAGAACACCGGGACGGAGACACAACGGGCGTAGTCGGCCGCAGGTGCCTGCAGTGGCAGATCGGGGACAGCCCTCCTACGAAGCATTTCTAGCTCTTCCACTACGAGGTCCGGTTTCGACGAGGCGAGGGACTCCAGCGAAGCGGCCTCGCGCCGGACATAGCGAGCCAATCCCGGATCGTTAACGACGATCTGGATCAGTTGCCGAGCCATCGCAACAGCATTGACCATGATGTGAGAGTAGTGACCCGCGACCCTTCTCAGAGGTAACCGATTGCTCGACGGTGGTCGGAGCCGATCAGCGCGGGCTGCCTTGCTGGACAGCTCCGCACAGACGGGCAGACCCGCGCTTACCGAGCACTTCGGACGCCCGCAGCGACTTTTGCGGACGGTTCGTCGGCGAGGACGGAGCTCGGTTACGTTTCCTTTTGTCGGGTTGTCACCTGCGTCCAACCGCGGCCGATACGTGCGGCGGCAGTTGAAGGGACGTGTTGACAGGATCTCCGCTCGCATGATCTGCTTGCGGTGGTGCGGGGTCGGCTTGCTTCTGAGACCCACGTCGCCTTGCCTTCCGTTTAATCGTCCGTCCGCACTGTAGGTATACGAACATATGTTCGATTATACGAGTCTCGATGACATGCCGGGAGGGAACCTTGTTCGCCCTCCCCCGGGCAAGAAGCATCAAATGGAGGTAGGAGTCAGCCGCCGGTGGGTGTTGCGGAGGATCGGGCAGGCTTCGATCAGTAGGGCCGATCCCAGCTTGACGACCACCCGGCGTAACGAGGCGCGGGAAGTCGTGCAGTGATCTGCGTACGGCCGAAAGCCTCGCCGAACATCGGAGTCCGAATGGCACTCGCCTTCGAGTAAGGGTACCCCACCACGCGCGACCCGACACCAAGATCACCACCCCAATCCACCCGGATTGCAAAGCGACCTTCTAGATTTGTATTCCGCTTGCTTCTGTTTTGGTATATCGGTTGTCTCCGATTTGGTAGATCATCGTAAGCCGATTCGGTATACTGGTTCGGATGTCAGGTAGCGGTGGGAATGGAGCGGCGTCAACGCTCACGCCCACGGGCTACCTCAGCCGCGTTGCCGAGAAGAGCGCGGCTCGGGTGTTGCGGACGGCTGGTGCGCTGCTGATCGAAGGGTCCAAAGGGTGTGGCAAGACATGGATGGCCAAGCGATTCGCCCGCAGCGAGGTGCTGCTTGAACAAGATCCTGGCGCGTTCGCCCTCGCAGAGGCAGAACCTCACCGCGTGCTCGACGGTGCCACGCCTCGACTCATCGACGAATGGCAGCGCGTGCCGGCCTTGTGGGGAGCAGTCCGAGGGGCCTGCGACGCACGGGCCCGGCCAGGGCAATTCATCCTCACCGGATCGGCCACTCCCGCTGACGATCTGACCCGACATTCGGGAGCGTTGCGTGTTCAACGGCTGGCGTTGCGCACCATGTCCCTCGTCGAGCGCGGTCTGTCCACGGCGGCCGTGTCGCTGGCGGGCTTGCTGCGTGGCGAGCCCTGCGCCGCAGACCCGACTGGGCGGGGCGTGCCCGAAGCTGTGGACGCATTGTGCCGCGGCGGCTGGCCGGGGCTGGACCTCGACTTGCCTGTGCGAGACGTCATCCGGGCCTTGGCTAGCTATCTCGACGACATTGCCCGCACCGATATTCGCCAAGTCGACGGCGTCGCCCGCGATCCGGTGAGGGTGCAGGCCCTGATGCGGTCGCTGGCTCGCAACGTTGGCACTGCGGCGAGCCTCAACAAGCTCGCAGGCGAGGCGGACTCGGCCTCTCCTCTCAGCCGCCACACGGTGCGCTCGTATCTCGATGCTCTCGAGCGGCTCCACGTGATCGAACCTCTCACAGCGTGGCCGACGCACCTGCGGTCACGGTCTCCGCTGCTCACTACGCCCAAGCATCACTTCACTGATCCGTCGCTGGCGGTAGCGGCGCTGCGGGCCGGTCCGGAGCGCCTCCTTGCCGACCCCGAGGCGCTCGGGCTGCTGCTGGAATCGCTCGTTATCAGAGATCTGCGCATCCATGCGCAAGCCTCCGACGCGGAGGTATATGCGTTCACCGACGCAGGAGGTACCGAGGCCGACGCGATCGTCGACGCTCGAGACGGCCGCTGGATCGCGGTCGAGGTCAAACTCGGAGGGAGCAGCCACATCGAACGGGCGGCGCGCTCGCTGCTGGCCGTGCGCCGCAAGATCGACGAGGCGAAGATGGGCCGAGCAGCCAAACTCGTGGTGATCACCGCCGCGGACGGATACGCCTACGAACGACCCGACGGCGTTTCGGTTGTACCCCTCTTCGCTCTCGGCCCTTGATCCCACCGCTCAGGCCCAGCCCCCTGACTGTCGTCCGGCAACGCCAATTCTCTGGGGTTCCGCTTCTGCGGGGACCCGAGCCGCGCCGGGTCCGGCTAAACCAGTTCGAAGAGCGAGAGCGGTGAGACGTTGGGACCGCTTCGTGACGATCTGGTAGGTATGGCGGGGTGTTTCGTACATGACCCGGAAGACCTCGCGTATCGGACAGCTGTGGGGGTTGGTACCGCGGCCCCAGAGTTCGAACGACGCGACACCTCCCCGATGCTCTATGACCCGGGCCGATGCCAACCCGTCCGATCCCAGTTCTGCCAGCAGTCGGCAGTCCGTAGCGTACGCCACGGACTCGGTTTGATCAGTTCCGTCGTTTGAAGGCCGGTGGACGGGCTGCGGTTGCCGCTACCAGCCCTATCACCGAGAAGACGACGGTCGCCACGCCGAAGGACCTCGGGGTGCCATCGTTGAAGATGCCTAGGGAAGCGGTGCCGGCTGCTCCCATAGTGAATCGGACGAAGGACGCGAATCCTGAGGCACTACCAGCCAAGTGGGGGAACCCGTCCAGGACTCCGGTGAGGGTGCCGGGAGACACGACATGGGTCATCGAAACGGCGAGCACCGAGACGGTAACTACACCTGCCAGCCCCCCGAAGTCGGTTTGGGTGACCCACAGCAGCACTAAGGATGGACTGTCCCGGACAGTGCGGTCTTGCTGCGACCCTGCGGGTTGGATCGACAGAACGGCCAACGGGTGTTTGCCAAATCGCACGACAGGAGATAGACAGAACGCGCACTATAGATGATTGAGACCTTCGACATCGTGCGGCTGTGCGGCACGTCGACCGGCAAGAGTATCAGTAGTTGTTCGCTATATCTCTTGATGGAGTATGGATAAAGCGCGCGTTAGGTGGATCGGAATGCCAAGCGCTCCAGTACCGGGACCGCTACGGGCACGAGATCGATCTGATCTGCGAAGCGCCCGACGGTCGAGTGGTCGGCATCGAGGTGAAGGCCGCCGCCACCACCCGGCCAGGCCATGCCACGCATCTGACCTGGCTGCGCGACCGGCTCGGTGGCCGGGTCGTTGGAGGCGTGGTCCATTACGCCGGCAGCCTCTCCCTACCCCTCGGTGACCGGATCGTCGCCCTCCCCCTGTCCGTCCTCTGGGAGGCCTGACCGTTCCTCCGCCTGGTTCGCAGACCATGGGTCTAAAGGCTCGGGCGAGAGGCTCGTCAAGTGGGCTAGCTGGGACAAGCCCGAACGTCGTTAGCCAGTACAAGAAGGCAATCATTGCCATCCAGCCCCTAGTGATTGCGAACATTTGCTTGGATGCTGGGGGTTATGTGCGACACGCTGAAGAAGTCCCCCGTTTTTCGAAACGCAATCCCAGCAAGGTGAACGCAATCCCAGCAAGGTGGAGGTCAGCAACCGGTGGCGTAGCGCAGCGTCCGGCAGGCTTCGATCAGTCTTGCATGCCTCAGCTTGACGACTTTCCGGCGGAACGAGTTGCGGGGGATCGTGTGGATGTTGTCGAAGTTGGCCACGCAATCGGTGGGCACACCGTCCTCCGCGGCAGTCAACGCAAGCTCGGACACGAGACCGCGACGGGTCCGCGTCAATGCGACCACGACAACCGAGCCGATGCGATCCGCTATCGGATCCCGTGTCAACACCAGGACCGGACGGTCGCCCCCGGGAGTAGCGGCGAACCAGATCTCACCGCGCTGCATCGGCCCAGTCGGACCAGTCTTCCGCCACACCCCAATCGGCGGCCCGGCCGATCTCCAACTCGTCAGCCGTGAGCGGTTGCTTCTCCCACAGATCGGCGTCCTCAACCGAAGCGAGCCAAGCCAGGTGGCGGCGGAGCGACTCCCGGATGACTCCCGATCTGGTGGTGCCAAGGCGGTCTGCCCACCGCTGGATCTCGGTAGCCTCGTCGTCATCCACACGGAAGCTCAGCATCGTCATACGACCACTCTAGTATGTATGACAAAACCAGCGCCTGTGACCCGACGATTTCGTGTGAGGTCCGGTGAGCCGTGTTGAGGACGCAGCTTGACCGGATGCTCGGCCGGAACGCCATAATGGATCCGGGTCGGCGGAGGGAGTAGACAGAGGTGGAGGTGGGAGACAAGGCGCCTGACTTCGAGGCGCTGGATCAGCATGGCAACACACTGGTGTTACGCGAGCTGCTCGAGCTGGGACCGGTGGTCGTGTACTTCTACGCGAGGGCGATGACCCGGGGCTGAACGCGCCAGAGTTGCTATTTCCGCGACCTGTCGGAAGAGTTCGCCGAACCGCGAGTCGATCTTCGCAGGCAGCGCCGCCGCTCTGTTCCGCCCCGGCTGACCATCCGGTTGGTGGTTGCTGGTTGGGCTCGAGGCAGCCGCTCCCCCCTTGATTTCTGGAGAGCCCACAAGGAAGTCGAGTAGCCCGCCCGCTGCTGCCTGCCTGCCTGCCTGCCTGCCTGCCTGGTACAGCAACGTAGACACAAGACGCCCGGGCGAGCCCGCCGAGCTGTTGGTCGAAATTTCAATCGGTCTTGGTATTTCGCGGACGCAACATCATGAGGATCAGGGGCGGGTTATATCCATTACGATCACCGATATTTTGCGGGCCTCGTCGGCGGTCAGCTCCTTCTCGAGCATGCCCCGCAGTTCCTCGGGGGTTGCCGGCCGCGGGCCGTCGGGCGGCGGAGTGGTCTTATCTGGTCTGAACCACAGCACCAGATAGATGCCGTAGCCGGATGTCGCAGGATCGGTCGTGTACTGACCGATCAGCTGCCGCCGGAGGGCGCTCCACAGATCCCGGTGACTGTTCTTCTTGATCTCGATCGGTACGTTGTGCCCGGCGTGGGAGGCACGGATGTCAGCCCGCTTCTCGGCGGCGTACCGGCCTTCCGGCGCGACGTCGACCCCGGTGGGGAGCCGTGCCTTGAGCATCTGAATAAGGGCATCACGACACGAATCCTCCGGCTTCGGGTCTTTTGGCCGTCCGTGCGAGTCCTCGTTCCAGAACTGGCGCCACGGATTGGCGCTGTCTCCCCGGATGTGATCCGCGATGGTTTCGATCAGGTCCGAGAGAAGAGCCGCTAGGTCGGCTGCGTTGGCGGGCGCTTGACCGTTGAGAGCCTGCAGCACCTGTGCGATATCCGGGTGGCTGTAGGAAATGTCGCGGTGCAGAGCACGCTGCTGTTCCTGTGACCATATCAAGTGATCACGCCATCGGGCCAGCAGCGGATCGTTGACCAGGCTGGCGAGAATCTCCAGGGACTGCGCATCTGCCATTGAGCCGAGCTGCGAGATCAAGCCACTTACCAGACCGGAGGTGCTGACGTCCACCGTGATGAATCCATCCGGCCGCTGCGGGCCGAAGGAGCGACCCAGCATCTCGATCAAACTGCCGACCAGCTCGGAGTCGGCCCTATCGAAGCGTCTCGATCTACGGTCGGGATGGTCGCGAATGTGGTGCAGGAACTCGGCCAGGCGGCGGGTCCGTCTCTCGTTGGCACCGGCGTAGATGCGTAGCCGCTCAGTCTGTGCACCTCCGGATAGCAAGGCCTCGACCGTCATCCATCTGATCCTATGGGCCACACTTAGACTCTTCTTCGACAGCTTCTTGTCGGCGAGCATCATTACAGGGGTATGGTCGGAATGTGCGAAAGCAGATGCCAGAAGTTGGTCGAACTGCCGGAGTTGCAGGCTCGGGATTCGGGTCGGGAAGGCCTCTAGTAGTTTGAGTCTCGTGGCTTGTACGAGAGCATGATGCCGCTTGACCCGATCCAACTCGTCGACGCCGGGAAGGTTCTCCGAACCAGCACGTAACGCGGTTACCGCGCACCGGTATAGAACATCAAGCACCAAGCCCGGGTGCTGATCCAGCCATGAGTCATGACACGACCAAACTCCCTTGCCTTCCCCAACTTGGCAATGGAATGGGGAGCAGTAGTACAGCGCCAATGCTCTGCGCTTGTTCCTGTCTTTGATTCCGACCATGATCTCCGGCTCGTCCACGAGCAGGTCCATGCTCACCAGCACCGGCATTGCGAGCCACGGTTCGCGTGATTGGGAGCGCAGCGAGATGGTTTCCGCCAAGGTCGGGAGGTCGTTGCGCAAGACTGCGCCTCGTAACGCTGCCATAACGGCGTCAACCAGACGCGGATCGCCTCCGATGAACCCAGCTACCCGTTCACGGGGGGAGCCAGCAAGATGAGTCTGTATCTCTCCCGAATACACGAGTGCCAGTGTGTGAAGATTCGGAGGTGAGAATGTATTCGACCTCAGAGCGGACTCGTGAGATCGAAGCATACCCTCCCATTCGTCGCGGAGCTCCCTCTCTTCTTTGTCCTGCTCATGCTTGAGGATGTCCAACTCTTGCTCATACTCCTGATCCGAAATCCTCGACGAGCGGCGCAATTCCCTAATCTCACGAAGGTGCTCACTCAGTGCTGGCCGCGCTTCGACACTCGCTACAATGAGTTCTTCTGTCAGACTGCCATTTGTCATCGGATCGTTCAGTGACAGATATGCCGATTCGAGCAGTCTTTTGGCGACCGTCGGTTCGGCACTATAGAGCCTTATAGCCTGTTCAAGGCACCAGAGCCCGAAGTCCGGTGGAGGTCTGCTGGCACACCGCACATCCCCGGATCGATCCTTATAGCGCCAGTTCGGACCGTCTGGAATCTGCCTGAGCCATTCCAGGTACAACTGTTTCTGCAACTGGGGACGTGCCTCAAGCCAAGCTCCCACGGCATGGCCACCACTCTTGACGTCCGACCCTCGTCGAATAGCGCCTCTCGTAGGCCGTTGTACCGCGCTTAGCCATTTATAGAGGCGACTGCCTTCTAGCTCATCGCCCATGGTCTCCAAGCCGCGAGCTAGCAACCGAATCGGGATGTCTTTTAGACTAGCCCGTTGTAGTGTTTCAAGTGGAAGTGACCAACCATCTCCCATATCATCCAGTAGTTCAGCCACCTGTAGGCACGTAAGCTTCTCGACGACAGAGCGTTTCCAGAATCTCCGGAACCTGCCGATAAGGTTGATTCGGTCACGAGACACAGCATAATCCCACACCTCTGTGGGAGTTACCTCGGTGGGGTACAGGTACTCCAGCAAGGTTCCGCGGAGCTGGTAGTCCGGATCAGGCAGGATTCCCGTCTGGAATGATTCGAGAAGGTTCCGGAGGAATTGTGTCTTGGATTCATCGAACGGGGCAACGTGAAGGTAGGCGTCGAGCGCCGCCAGCCTTGCGCCTGACGATCTGGCCGTGTCTCTCACGATGGCGTCAAGGTCTGGAGCTAGAGGAGCTAGGGAGCGCAGTTCCGACTCGGGAGCTTCGGACACTACTTGCAGTACGAACTCGACAACTCGGTCAGTGGATCTGTTGTCAGTGTCCGATCTGACCACGTCTTTGATCTCATTGACTAGTTCCGCTGACGCGAGAGATCGGAAGGACCAAGCAGTGTTGTCTCGGAAGCCACTCTCGCGGCCGTCGCGCCATTCATGACCGAAGAGAGCACTCTCCGCGGCGAAGTTGGCGAGCGATGCAATTAGCTTCGACTTGTCGTCTCTGCTGAACCCCCCGATGTCACCGTAGAGTCCGACCCCGACGGGATCGGCGTCGATCAGCAGACGGCGGGTCTCGCCCGGATGGACTGCCAGCCAGGCGGACAGACCACGCAATTCGGTGACCACCCGCCCGTCGGCGGGGCTGGTCATGAGCGCAGTCACTCGCCGTGCCGGAAGCCCGCAGTCGACGAGATTCGCCAGGTAACGGCCTGCCAGGAATTCAGCCACATGGCGATGGTGGGGACGGAAGGCCCGCTCGCCCACGGCGGTGAACAGCCTGGTGGCCAATACCTGTTCAGCGACACGATTCGAGATATCGAGGCGTTTGTCGAGCTTTGTCAGCGGAACGAACGACTCTCTCTGTGCTTGTGGAGACAGCGTGAAGCCCTCAATGCCTGCCAGTAGCTGCAAGGCGCACAGGTGTCCTGCGGTGTCCATGATGGTCTCCACCGGTTGTGAGCTGGCTACAACCTGATGTTCAACGTTGTGTTCGGTCGCTAGCAAGTCCTCGCACGCCATCTCGAACAACTGGCGCCGACTGTCGGGCCAACTGCTTCCCTGGCATACGGCACCCGCCAGCAACTCAAGAGTCAGGGGGTTCTCCAGCAAAGGCCGTATACCCCGAAGCCGCGCTTCATTGATGAAGTCTTCTGAATCGCTCGTAACCAGCGATCGCAGGATCTCCCGGATCGAGTTCTCGTCGAGCGGGTCTAGTCGCGCTACGACCACCTGTTGTCCGGGTGAAACTCGAGCCAAACTCTGCCGATCACTCAGGCCAAGCCAGTCTGCCTCCCGGCACGATATGCGGAAACCCGGCGGCCCCAGACGGTCCAGCCGGTTCCGGATACGGTCCAGTGGCGAGTGGGCGTCAGTCGATCCTGCCCGCATTTCGTCGAGGCCGTCTATGAAGAGGATCCGGTCACGCCACTCCGGATGTGAGCCAACGTCAAGCGTGATGAAGTCCCTGGCCGTCTCGTAGCGGGCGGCCACACCCGAAGCCTTTGACGTCTCGCACTCCTTGAGAAACTCGGTCGTCTTACCTGCGCCCGGATCGCCCAACAGCACGTAGGCGGGGACAGAGCTCAACTCGCTGATCGGTAGCGACTCATCTACCCGGATGCTGTCTCCGGCATTTCCGTCGATCACTGTGCAGGTTCGGGCGACCTTGACGCTCATCAGATACCTAACCAGTGATCAGCGGGAACAGACAGGAACTCGTGCAAGGGCTCGCCCCCTGTCCCTGCGACCAGGGTCTTATGCGGACGGACCCGGCGCTCGAACTCGGCCAGACCGGGTGTGATTACCGGTGGTCTGCCCGTCTTCACCTCTATCCCCACCGTTCGCGGGCCCCGCTGGACGACGAAGTCGACCTCGTGGTTCCTGTACCTCCAGTACCTGACCTCGGTGCCCGGCGCCGCCGTGTTGAGTAGGTGCGCGCCGACTGCGCTCTCGACGAGCCGGCCCCAGAAGGTACGGTCAGCGCGGGCTTCATCGAAGCTGTAGCCAGACAGGGCTGACATCAGCGCCGTGTTCATCACGTTCAGCTTCGGGGTCGAAGCCTTCGCCGAGACCGGACGCTCCGTGTACTTGGACAGCCCCGCTAGCAGGCCCGCGTCCGAGAGCAGCTTGAGGTAGCGGGTGAGGGTTGTGGTGTTCCCGGCGTCTTGGAGCTGGCCGAGCATCTTGTTGTACGACAGGATCTGCCCCGAGTACTGGGCGCCCATGTCGAAGAGGCGTTTCAACAACGACGGCTTGTCC
>JAPOQZ010000245.1 GCA_026710435.1 bacterium
ATCCAGTACGTGTGGAAGGAGATCCCGTTCATCGGGGTGATAGTCCTGGCGATCCTGCTATCGGTGGGAGAGGACTACGAGTCGGTGGCCCGTTCGCTGGGCGCCAACCGATGGCAGGCCTTCCGCAACGTGACCCTGCCGCTGATCATGCCCGGAGTGGTGTCCGCCTCGGTGATCGTCTTCGCCTTCACCTTCGGCGCATTCGAGATCCCCTGGTTGCTCGGCTCCACTTTCCCCAAGGCCCTTCCGGTGCTGGCCTACGAGAGCTACACCGACGTGGATCTGGCGGCCCGACCGCAAGCGATGGCGATGGCGATGGTCATCGCGGTTATGAGCAGCCTCATGATCCTGGCGTACATGAACGTGTCTCGCCGGTACGTGCGGAGCTAGGTCGATGGCGGACACCAGGACCGAACCGACCGGCGCCGGGGCGGGTGCTGTTGCGCTGGCAGCCTCGGAGCGCCGCTTCAGCTGGCGGATCACCGGTCGGTGGGTGGGCATCACCGGCCTGCTGGCTTTTCTGATAGCGCCCATAGTCCCCCTGTTCATATGGTCGATCAGTTTCCGGTGGTTCTACCCGGCAATCCTCCCCACCGAGTACAGCGCTCGCGCCTGGACGGAGGTGATCACGCCTCACAACGATGTGCTGGGCGTGGCGTGGAACACCACCCTCATCGCCCTGGTGGTGACGGCCTTCTCGATCCTGTTGGGCGTCCCGGCCGGCAGGGCGTTGGGCCTGTACGAGTTCCGGGGCAAACGGCTGGTGGAGTGGATGATCCTGGCCCCGATCATCGTCCCGGGACTGGCCGTCGTGCTCGGTATCCACGTGCTGTTCATCCGGGCCGGCGTGTCCAACACCATCCCGGGCGTCATCCTCGTCCACCTGGTACCCACCCTCCCGTACATGACGCTTGTCATGTCGGGGGTGTTCGCCAACTACGACACCGACTTCGAACTGCAGGCGCGTTCCCTGGGGGCGAGCCGCTGGGCCACCCAGCGACACATCACCTTGCCGGCCATCTTCCCGGGGGTCGTGGTGGGAGCCCTGTTCGCGTTCATAATCTCGTGGAGCCAGTACGTACTGACGCTGCTGATCGGGGGTGGGCAGGTCCAGACCCTGCCGCTGCTGCTGTTCGGATTCGTCCGCTCGGACCCGGCCATCGCCGGTGCCCTGAGCGTGGTCTTCATCCTGCCGGCGGTGCTGGTCCTCTTGCTGAGCTCCCGCTACCTGTCCGGAGACAACGCCGCCGTAGGAGGTATCGGAAACATATGACCCAGGTAACCCTCAGCGCGCTGACCAAGATCTTCGACGAGAAGTCCCCCCCGGCGGTCGACCATCTCGATCTGGAGATCGAATCCGGGAAACTCACCGCTCTTCTCGGACCGTCCGGATGCGGCAAGACCACCACCATGAAGATGATCGCCGGGCTGCTGCGGCCCACCTCGGGCGACATCAGCTTCGACGGTGAGTCGATCCTGAGCATCCCTCCCGAGGACCGGGGAGCGGTAATGGTGTTCCAGAACTACTTGCTGTTCCCGTACATGACCATCGCCGAGAACATCGGCTTCGGTCTCAAGATGCGAAAGGTGGACCGCAAGGAGATCACGTCCCGGGTGAAGGACATGCTCGACCTCGTCCAGCTTCCCGGTTTCGAGGATCGCAAACCCCGGCAGCTCTCCGGCGGGCAGCAGCAACGCATCGCCCTCGCCCGGGCATTGATCGTGGAACCCAACGTTCTCCTGCTCGACGAGCCCCTCAGCAACCTCGACGCCCACCTGCGGGACGAGATGCGGGAACTGATCCGCCGCATCCAGACCGAGATGGGGATCACCACCGTCTTCGTCACCCACGACCAGGAAGAGGCCGTGGTCCTAGCCGACCGGATCGCCCTGCTCTTCGACGGACGGCTCCAGCAGTTCGACGTGCCCGATGCATTCTTCGACAGACCTGGAAGCGTTGCCATCGCCAAGTTCTTCGGCGGGACGAACTTCATTCCCGGCCGTTACGAAAACGGTTCGATCACCACCGGCATAGGCAGGTTCCGGGCCCCCCACTCCGCCGTTGGCGGTGGCGACGCGGTGCTGAGCATCCGTCCCGAGGCCATAGACCTAGGCGCTAGAGGCAGGAACAGCGTCAACGGTGTCGTCCAGTCCCATGTCTACGTTGGACGCTATGCGCGCTTCCGGGTCGCGATCGGGGAGGTGGACATCGAGGCGATAACCGATCCGGGACAGGTCAAGGAATTCAACGACGGGGACGAGGTCACGGTGAAGTTCGATCCCAACAAGATCTGGGTCATCGGAGCCTCGCAATCCGACCAGCAGGACGGCGGTTGATCCCCGGACCTTCTCCGGCTGCATCCGAATCCGGTACTCGATGGGGGCTGATCGCGTCGGCGTGGTCGGTCTACGCGCTCTACTACCTGGGCAGGGTCAACTTTTCGGTGGCGGTGCCGCGCCTCGGCGACGAGGCCGGCCTGGAAGCCACCGAGATCGGCGCGCTGGCCGCAGGGTTCTTCTGGGTCTACTCCATCTCGGCCGTACCGGTCGGGCGGCTGGCGGACCGGTACGGAGCACGCGTGCTGGTGGGACTCGGCCTAGTCGGCAGCGGCATCATGAACGTCCTGTTCGTTGTCCTGTCCGACCACTTCGCGGCGGCGCTCGTCGTGTGGTCGGCGAACGGCGTCTTCCAGGCCATGGGATGGACGCCGCTGGCAGGCGGGTTGGGTCGCTGGGTGAGCGAGCAGAGAGCGCCACGGGTCATAGCTTCCTTCGGATCCTGTTTCGTGGCCGGAACGGCCCTCACGTTCGCAATCGGTGGTTTGATAGTCGACAGAGCAGGAGTCGACGCCGTGTTCTTGGCCGCCTGCGCGGTCCTCGTACCGATCGGGGTGGTCTGGTGGATCGGGGTGCGCGATCCGGTAACGCTCGAGAAGAAAGATGAGGGTGCCACGGGGTCCATTACCCGGGTCCTTTGGTTGCTGCCGCCATCGGCCGCCATCGGGGTTCCCTACGTGGCGCTCATCGTCTGGACTCCCGCCTATTTCGTCCAGGTGCACGGCCTCTCGGTCGGCCGTTCGGGTCTGCTGTCCGCCGCCTTGCCCGCGACATCGATCGCGGCGATCCTTCTGCTGGGCCGCTGGTTCCGTTCGTCCGGTGGCCCTTCGGCTGCCCTGAAGGGAGGGATCGTCCTGACCGTGACTTCCGCCATGCTCCTCTCGGTGAGCCGTGCCCCCAACCTGGCGACCGGATTCGTGACGATCGCTCTTTCGACCGCTCTGGTCGGGGGATCCTCTTCGCTCGTGCTGGGCCTGTTCCCCCGCATGACCGCCCCGGGGCGGGTGGCCCTGGCGAGCGGAATCTTCGCCCTGGCATTCAACCTCGGTGGTAGTGCCGGGTCGCCGTTCGTGGGTAGCCTCATCGGGAGGGAGGCCTGGGATCTGGTCTTCGTCTTCCTGGCAGTCTGCGTGCTGGCGGGGGGACTCTGGAGCTACGGCTGGTACGCGAGGGCCCGCCGTGAACCTCGACCCGGATGGAGCGTGCCTTGAGCAAGCAGCGGGCCGTGATGGATCTGGGCGCAGCCGAGTGGCGGGCTGCCCTGGGGTTGGCTGAGTCGGACATCCCGCAGGCGGTGATCATGGAAGGGTCGTGGTGGCGGGAGCAACGCACGGCCTGGCGCTTGAGCCTGCTCGACAATGTGCGGGAACTAGCCTTTCCGGACATGTTCCATGGCCGATGGCAGGGGCTTCCCGTCGTCTACTCGTGCGTGTACGGTGCTCCACGGGCGGTGGAGTTGGCCCACCTGTTCGGCGTGCTCGGAACGCCGCGTATGGTGATGATCGGCACGTGCGGCGCCCTCGACCCGGCACTCGCCCCAGGGGACGTAGTCGTACCGTCCGTTGCAGTGCCCCGAGAAGGCGTCGCCCACCTCTACGGATCCTCCGATACGGTGGAAGCCGATCATGAACTGGCCGAACTCGGCCGATCAGCCCTAGAGGCCAGAGGCATCAGCACCTCAGATGTCCTGCACCTCACCTGGAGTTCGATATTCGCCCAGAGCGGCGCCATGGTCGAGGAGTGGCGGAGGACGGGGTACGGGTCCGTGGACATGGAAGCCGCCACACTGTATGCAGTGGCTCAGTACTTCGGCTTCAGGGCGACGTCACTCCTGGCCGTGTGGGACCAACTCGACGCCGACCGTAGTTTCCTGGATCCTCTCAGCACCCACGAACAAGCCGCTCTCGACGCCGCCAACGCAGCGGTCTTCGAAGTGGCCCTGGAAATCACCTTGGAACGCTCGACCTGAGGACAACCGGTGTCATTGTTCCGCCATGAGGACAGCGGGGCTTTGCGGTGGTCGGCGCGGTCGAGTCACTCCTACGGCTCGGTGGCATCTCGTCGAGTAGATCCTCGACCCATCGCCGCCGCCCATCACCAAGGGTTCTCCGGGGGAGACCGGCTCGACCAGGCGAATGTCGGACCGGCCTGTCTGGAGGAGGAGGCGCCGGGTGTCAGGCATGTCGAAGGAGCGCGCCGCCCTCACCTTCATGCCGCCGGCCGGCCTGTCCCTGGCGGGTTATTCCCTGACTCTTCATGCCCGGGATTCTTTGCGAGCGGAGGGTAGCCGTTTGCCGGATCCCGATCTGGGCAACGGTGGACTCAACGCGCCCTTTGCCTTGATCGTGACCTTCACCCGGACGGTGCAAGTCGATGACCGTATCCAACTCACAGTCAGGAAGTCGCCCTCGTTATCGAGGATGTTTGGCAACCGTCACTATCGGTGTATATCCAAAGGTTAGGTTACACACGGACCAATCCTACCTATCGCATCCGGTGGTTGTGGCGTGTGGCAAGGGCCGCTGATAGCTGTAGTCACTGTCCATGGCTATATAGTGCCCGGTCAAGAGGTTTCGGCATGTCGAATGGCAACCGGCGTCAAAGGACGATCCCGGCAGGCGAGTTCAAGAACAGGTGTCTGGCCCTCATGGACGAAGTGAACGAGACCGGCGAGGAGATAGTGATCACCAAGCATGGCAGGCCAGTGTCGCGCCTGGTCCCGGCAAGGAAGCGCAAGCCCTTGGTCGGGATGTTTCGAGACCGGCGGAGAATCGCCGGTGACATCATGTCGCCTGCTACGCCTGCCGAGGAGTGGGAGTCCATGACTAACCCTGATCGGGTGCTGGATCCTGACGTCCCGTCCGGGCAGTGATCGTGCTCGACACCCACGTGTTGGTGTGGTCGGTGTTGGATTCCCCTCGCCTCGGCCAGCGATTCACCGCTTCTCTCGAGTCATCGTGGGCTGAGGGTGCGGTAGCCGTTTCGTCGATTCGTCTTCTGGGAGATTGCCCTATTGCAGGAGAAAGGAAGGCTTGAAGGCCTCCTCCCCACACGGTCCTTTCGCAACGTACTGCGAGCGAACGGTTTGCACATCAGTCCGGTCGACGACGAGATCGCTATCCGGGCCGCTGAACTGGGGGACGAAGGGTTCCTTCCTGATCCTGCAGATCGCATCATCACCGCGACCGCGATAGTCGCCGGCTTCCGGCTGGCAACCGCTGACAGCAAGATCACCGGCTGGGCCGACCGCTCCCGCCGGGTCTCGGTACTCGATCCGAGGCACTGAGCAAACCCAAGCACTCCAGCCTTCCATCGGCGCCCATGACCGTGTCCGGTCTCCGGACGCGCAGCCTGGTTGAAAGTAACAGCCTCAGCACCCTCGTAGAGTCCGGCCTGATGCGCGGGCGCGTGTCCATGCTCTGCTGCGACTACGAAGCCCGGACAGAACGCGTCCGACCCGGTCCGGGCCCGACCCTAGCCTTGATTCTTCTTCATGTTTCCAGACACACCCACGGCAACAGGCCACATCAACCACATGATCGTGACTGGGCCTGGCTTCACCCGACGGGTGAAGGTCCCACCGGGCCGAGACGGGATTGTGGAAATGGCCGTAGTCCCTGGTCAGAAGCTCATATCCCGCACTCTGCTCAGCACCCTCCTAGCACAAACCCCCGCATCAAAATCGGGGCTAGGGATCAGAGCGCGGAGATGCGCGCCAGGTAGCTCAGGACAGCGGGATAGGTGTCGATGGCGACCGTGACCACAAGGATCGCCCCCAGCATCCGGAAGATGATCAGGACCCTCACGCTCTCGAAGAACCTCCGAACCGTTGGCGTGTAGTCGGCGATCACAACCAGAACGATCACCACCCACATCGTCCCCAGCAGGTAAAGGGCCAGACCGGCTAGGCCGGGCCACGGGTTTCGCGTAGCAGCGGTGAGGACCGTCCCGAGTTCCCTGCCGACACAGGGAAGCCAGGTTGCGCCGGCGAAACCTCCGACCAGGCCCACGCCCACCATGCTCAGCCAGGCCGGCACGTTGCTCCCGAATGTGTGCCATCCGGCTAGGACCAGCCCGGCGAGCAGACCGATGGTTCCGGCGAGGCGGCCGTCCAGCAGCGGGTTGACACCGACGAACGGGATCCACGCGAACACGGTGGTTGCCGCGTAGAAAGCCCCGAGAGCCGGTAGCCGCGGACGCGGCCCCCGGAGGCCCAGAACCACTACGGCCAGGATCAAGAGCGAGTATGAGCAGGGTTGGAGCGCGGCCCGGAATGCCTCGCCGAGGAGGCTCACACGCTTTCGGTCAGCAGGTAGCCGACAACCTGATCCAATTTCTCGTAAGCACCCTCACCTATGTGATCGAAGCGGATGCGACCCTGCTTGTCGAGCACGTAGGTGCGTGGCCAGTAGGCGGGGCGGCCTTGCCACTCACGGAAGGTTCGCCGGTCGGTGTCGAGCGCCACCGGCCATGTAACACCCAGATCGACTATCGCCTGCTCGATGTTGGCGACGTCGCGTTCGTAGTTGAACTCGGGCGAGTGGATACCGACGATCTCCATGCCCTGATCCTTGTACTTGGCGTAGAGGTCCTGGGTGTAGGGAATGCGGTTCTTGCAGTTGTAGCAGGCGAAGGTCCAGAACTCGACTACGACCACCGATCCTCTCAACTCCTCCAACGAAGTCACGTCGGAAGCCAGCCAGCCGTCGATGTCCACCAGAGGGGGAGTGTCCTCGCGCAGTACCGGAGGCGGATCGATCGTCGGGACAGGAGCCGCTGTCGTGGTGGAGGCGACCGTCGTGACCGTGGCCGGCGTCGTGGTATCGACCGTCGTGACGGTGGCAGCAGTGGTGGTAGCGACCATCGGGGTCGTAGTGGTTGGAGGGGCCACGCTGGAAGTGGTGCCCTCTGATACGGCCGGTTGCTCGACCGGACCACGCTCCGAGTCTCCACAGGCCGCAGCCATGACCAGGAGGAGAGCGAAGCACGCTAGCAATCCCGAACGTTTCAACGAGGATTCCCTGGAATTCACAGGCCGCAACTCTACCGCCATTCATCGGATAGGTCGCCTGCTGCCGAGTGGAGCCGGACGGAGAGAAAGGACCTGACCTGCAGGTTCTCGACCCGGGCGCCCAGAACTGTTGTCTCACCGAACTGTTCGCTAACGTTGCTGCCCGTAGATCACTCCGAGGTTGGACCCCATAGTCGAAGAAGCTTCAAATCCGAGCCTCCCGTTTCCGGACATAACCCGGAACCTGTTCGACCTCACGGGCTACTGCAGCATCGTCACCGGCGCCGGCCAGGGAATAGGCAGGGCCCTGGCTACGGGCTTCGCCCATGCCGGAAGTGATCTGGTCCTCGTGGACCTCAAGCCGTCCGTGCTTGAGGAGACGGCTGCACGGATAGCGGAGGTCGGGCACCGGGTTGCCACGGTGGTCACGGATGTGGCCGCCTTGGACGCCCCGGAGCGTATCGTGAGCACCGCACTCGACCTGAGCGGCCGGATCGACGTGTTGGTCAACAATGCCGGGATCATGGGATACGCCGACATCATCGGGATCACCGACGAGCAGTGGGACCGGATGTACGGCATCAACCTCAAGGCCCCCATGCGGATCATGCGGGAAGTGCTCAAGCAGATGGTGACCGCTGGACGGGGAAGCGTGATCAACATCGGCAGTTCCTGGTCGTCGAGGGCGTCGGTGTTCAACCAGGATGGCGGCGGCGTCGACTACTGCTCCGCCAAGGCCGCCCTACAGTCGCTGAGCAGGGCGGCGGCCTAGGACGTGGCGCCCTCCGGCGTACGCGTCAACGCCTTAGCCCCCGGAGCGGTCGACACGCCGATGCATGCCCACCATCGCGACTATCTCTTCGAGTACGAGAAGTACATCCCGCTAGGCCGGATGGAGGTGGCCGAGGATCTCGTGGGTCCCGCCATCTTCCTGGCCTCAGACGCCGGCGCCTACGTAACCGGTCAGACCATCCATGTCAACGGCGGCCTGATCATGGTCGACTGAAGAGCATGGTCGGCTGAAGGGAGCAGGAACAGCGATGTTCACGAGGGATCAGGTCTTGAAGCGGCTCAGGGCGACCCTGGCCGGGGGCAGCCCCATCATCGGTGCGGGGGCCGGCACCGGCATCTCGGCCAAGTTCGCGGAGGCGGGCGGCGCCGACCTCATCCTCATCTACAACTCGGGCAAGTACCGGATGGCCGGGCACGGCTCCAACGCCGGGCTGCTACCGATCGGGGACGCCAATGCCATCGTCATGGAAATGGGGGAGAGGGAAGTACTGCCGGTCGTCGAGGACACGCCGGTCATCGCCGGGGTGAACGGCACCGACCCCACCCGGGTGATGGACCGGTTCCTGGCCGGGGTGGAGGCCATGGGCTTCTCCGGGGTCATCAACTTCCCGTCCATCGGATACACGGACGGACGCTGGAGGGAAAGCCTGGAAGCCACCGGGTTCGGCTTGTACCGGGAAGTCGAGATGCTCGCCAAAGCGTCTGCGCAGGGTATGTTCACCATGTCCTACTGCTACGAATCCCACGAAGCTGCGGCCTTCGCCGAAGCCGGCGTCGACGTCATGGTCGCCCACCTCGGACTCACCACGGGCGGCAGCATCGGCGCGACCGACTCATTCACGATGTCCCTGGATGCCTGCATCGAGCAGGCCATCGAGACCCGGGAGGTCTCCACGGCCATCAACCCCGACATCCTCGTAGTCCTGCACGGGGGCCCGCTGGAAGGCCCGGCAGAGGTTGCGACGGTCATGCGCGCCTCCGGCTGCTACGGCTTCATTGGGGCCTCCACGATGGAACGCCTTCCGACCGAAGCAGCCATCGAGGAGACCGTGCGGTCTTTCAAGAGCGTGGCCCTGTGAGAGCTGTCATCCACCGATCGTGAGGATTCGGCCGGCAATGGGTCGGATAGTCATCACTGGGACCTTCGACACGAAGGCCGAGCCACTCAGGCTGCTTGCTCGGATGCTGGAGAGCTTGGGGTCACCTCCGATCACCATCGACACGGGCGTGTTCGGTGGCGATCACGGCTGTGACTATCCGGCCGAGTCGGTTGCGGAGGCAGCCGGACACTCGCTGGAAGAACTGCCCCCGCTCGGCAGGTCCGGCGCCGTTTCGCTCATGACCCGGGGAGCCTCCCGGATCCTCGACCGGCTCGAACAGCAGGGGGAAGTAGGAGCTCTCGTCTGTATGGGAGGCTCCAACGCGGCCGCGGTGTTCGCCCGCCTGGTTCCGGTCCTGCCCATCGGGATCCCCAAGATCCTGATGGCGACATCGGTAGCGGGCGAGACCCGCACCCTGGTCGGCGGAAGCGACGTCACGATGCTTTACCCGATACTCGACATCGAAGGCGACAACAGCATCCTGCGGAATATGATGGCCCGGCTCGCCCGAGTCGCGGTGGCCCTGCTGGAGTCAGGCCCGCTCCAGCAGAGGCGCAACCCGGAGAACTCGGTCGGCCTGACCATGTATGGCGTGACCAACACCTGCGTGTCCCACTGCAGGCGCCTGCTCTCCTCATATGGCCGTGAGTCGCTGGTGTTCCATGCCAACGGAACCGGCGGACGGTCGTTCGAGTCGTTCATCCGCCAAGGCCTGGTGGCATCGGCGATCGACGTCACTATCAGCGAGGTGACCGACGAACTGTTCGGCGGTCTGTGGCCCGCGGGACCGGATCGCCTGACAGCAGCTTCGAACGCCGGCGTTCCCCAGGTCGTGGCGCCAGGAGCGATCGACATGATTTGCCTGGGTCCCCCGGCGAGTCTCCCGGATGAGTTCCGGGCCCGAACCTACCAGGCCCATAACGATCTGGTGACCCTGATCCGTACCACCCCAGAGGAGAACTACACCCTCGGCCAGACCGTTGCGGAACGCATCGGAACCCCTAGAGCCGTCGCATCGGTACTTGTGCCCATGCACGGCGTCTCGGAACTAGACATCGCAGGAGGTCCATTCCATGACCCTGAAGCCGTAGAGGCATTCGTGGATGGCGTGCAATCACGGCTAGCCATCGAGTCGCCGTTGTCCCTGACTAGGCTGGACTATCACATCAACGATCTGGAGTTTGCCGAGGCAATGGTAGCGACGGTCTTGGCTTCGACATAGTAGAGCGTACGAGTCTACCAAGTCCGCTGGGAATGCTGATATAGTTACCGGATGGTGTACATCATCCCGTTTCGGGGTCCACGCTTTGTATACAAAGACTACCTCTACTTTCTACGTCACGTTGAGCAGGCGATAGACCGTGGTGAGAATGAGATGGAAGCCAACTTCTATTCGGTCGAGTTCTGCATGCCGGATGGCATGGCTCCCTTCGTAGCGACTGTCAGTCACCTAGTCAAGTCGGGATACCACGTTGATATTGTCAAGCCACGAAAGGAGGAGTTAGTTGACTATTGGAAGTTAGCTGGTTGGCTCGACGGTATCGTCGGTACTGGACATGTCCCTAGCCAAGGTTCCACTTATGTTCCACTTACTCCATACACAGAAGCTGACGAGATCCACAGTTTCTTAAATCGAGCACTTGATATTGTTGCAAGAACACAGGCTTTCTCGGAAGGAGTACTTACTGCATTTGAGTGGTCGTTTTATGAGATGTCAGATAACGTTCTCCTACATTCCGGCTTATCAGAACCAGCATGGCTACAGATGACAAGCCTGCCAGAAAAGCAACAGGTAGAATTCGTTGTTGTAGATAATGGTAGAGGGATACGGGCCTCTCTATCCGAGTACTTCCCAGACCTTAATTCTGATCTAGAGGCTGTAGAACTGGCAGTGAAGAGGGGCACTACACGAAATCGTGATATTGGCCAGGGTAATGGTCTCAGTGGAACCCTACGGATAGCATCTGCCGCTAGCGGGTGGATGAATCTACACTCTGGTCGTGGCCAACTGCGTTGGCTAGAGGATAATCGTTACGCATCCACGGCTCACAATCATCCCGGGACGCTTGTGACTGTGACACTGCCTACACATAAGCCTATCGATCTATCCCGGGCGTTATGGGGTTACGTACCGACGACTAGTTTTGAGAGCCGATACGTAACAGGAAGTGGGATACTCTTTGTGATAAAGGAAGAAGCTTCCAACTTCGGAAATCGGTCAACTGGCGAGAGACTTCGTCTCAAACTAAGTAATCTCGCGCAGCTTCATCCGGATGAAGCTGTCATAATAGACTTCGAAGGTGTTGAGGTGCTCAGTGCTTCGTTCGCAGATGAGTTCGTTGCGAAGCTTGTAAAGGAATTAGGTGTGATGCGGTTTTTTGGGAGATTCCGATTTAAGGGGCTGTCTCAATTCGCAGCTACGACGGTTGACAACGTGATTGCACAGCGGCTGTCTGTCGAATAGTCGCACAGTAGGTTGACTGTTCATGGCCTTCGAGAACCTGTTACGCCCCGGTCGCATCAACACGATGTACATGCGCAACCGGCTCATCGTCGGCCCGATGGAGAAGTCGCTGGCCAACCTCGACGGGAGCCTGAACGAGCGATACATCGCCTACGCTCGCCGCCGGGCGTCGGGCGGCGCGGCGCTCATCCAGCTGGAATCGACCTATGTGTCTCCGGAGGGTCGGGGCAATCCCTTCCAGGTCGGATGCCACGGAGATCACGTCCTTCCGGCCCTCGAGCGGATGTCAGCCGAGATACACCGTCACGGCGCCAAGCTGGCAATGGAACTGCACCACGGGGGTCGCCAGGCGTCGATCACCGCCCACCACCGGACCCCCGTCGCTCCGTCGGCGATTCCTTCTACGTTCATGGATCCTGGAACTGTTCCGCGGGCGATGAACGAGGCCGATATCCACCGGGTGATCGGCGACTTCGCCCGCGCTGCCCGCAGATGCTTGGAGGCAGGGGTCGACATGATCCACCTGCACGGAGCCCATGGTTACCTGCTCGGTCAGTTTCTATCCCCGCAGTCCAACCGGCGGACCGACGGCTACGGGGGTTCGTTGGCAAGCCGGGCCCGCTTCCCGCTGGAGGTGTTGGCGTCCGTCAGAGAGGTCGTAGGCCCCGACTACCCGATCGGGTACCGGATATCGGCTGTGGAGTACGTTGACGGGGGTCTGCAAGCGGAAGAGGCGACCCGCTTCGCGGTCATGCTGACCGACGCCGGGATCGATCTGATCGACGTCGCAGGCGGCACGTACGAATCGATGTCCAAGATCTTCCAGGGACCCGACACGCCCAAGGGCGGCTTCGTCGCAGAGGCGGCCCTGATCCGCCGGGCCGTCGGTGACCGGGTACCGGTCAGCGTGGCACAGCGCATGAACGACCCGGTGTTTGCCGACCGGGTCATGGGAAGGGAGGGGTTCGCTTACGTGACTCTCGCCCGGGCCTTCCACGCGGACCCGGACTACGTGCGGAAGCTGGGGGAAGGCCGGACCGAGGAGATCCTGCCGTGCATCGGCTGTAACACCTGCGTGAACCTCACGGTGGCTCGCAGGCCGGCCGGATGTGCGGCCAATCCCTCCAGTACCTTCGAACTGTCACGGACCGGCTGGGACCCGGCGCGGACCCGGCTTCGGGTACTGGTAGCCGGCGGAGGCATCGCAGGCCTGAACGCTGCCCGATTCCTGGGCTTGCAGGGTCATGATGTGGCGCTGTTAGAGGCTGCCGGAAGGCTGGGCGGCCAACTCCACTACCTGCGGGAGGCGCTTCCCGAGTACGGGACGCTCGTCGACTGGCTGGTCCTCGAGTTGGAGCGACTGGGGTCCGGGTGGAAACGGATCGCCACGTAACGGTCGCCGACTTTCAAGGCATGGATCCCGATGTCGTGGTGGTTGCCACCGGTGCCCGAGGCGGATACGTCTGGGCTGACGTGAGGGACCTGAGGGTTCCGGTCTTCGACGTGCTATCCGCTCTGGCGAGACCGGTCGAACAGTGGGAGACCGAGGTTGCCGTCCTCGGCGGGGACCTCGCGGCATGTACGGTCGTGCAGCATCTGCGCCGCGCCGGTGCCGTCGTTCATCTCACCGAGGAGAGCCCTTCGCTGGCTTCGGACGGGGGGTTCAACGGTCTGCTGGTCGAGATGGACCTCGACGCGGATGAGGGAGTGATCATCCACCGTGAGACCACCGCCGAAGCCATCACGGGCAACCGGGTGGTGACCAGAACGAGAGGCAACAAGGGTACCTTGGAGGTCGGCTCGGTAGTGATCGGGGGGCGGGTGTCCAACAACGAACTCTCCGACGCACTCCGTAGGGCAGACCTCAGGGCCACCGTGTACACCATCGGTGACGCGGTACGAGCCAGGGACCTCTACACGGCTGGGCAGGAGGCAGCCGACGTAGCCGAGAGCGTGGCTCTCGCTTCCGGCGCCCGCGTAGTCAGTTCCGTTCCCAGGAGGCAAGCAGCTTCCGGTTGAGCTTTCCGGTAGTCGTCTTGGGAAGCCGGTCGACGTACTGAACGATCCGCGGGTACTTGTATGCGGCCAGCTGCGTCTTGACCTGCGCCTGTAACTCGGCGGTCAGATCGTCGGTGCCCCTGCACCCGTCGGCGAGCACCACCACCGCCTTCACCACCTGGCCCCTGATCGGATCCGACGATGGTATGACCGCCACCTCCGCGACATTGGAGTGGCGGACCAGGCATTCCTCTACTTCGGCCGGACCGATGCGGTAGCCGGCGCTGGAGATCATGTCGTCGTCGCGTCCGAGAAAGCGTATGTATCCGTCTTCGTCGGTGGTGCCCTGGTCACCGGTCATGATCCATCCGTTCCGGTACTGGCCCTGGGTCGCAGCGGGGTTTCCCCAGTACTCGATCATCTGGGTGGGGTCACCGGGCCGGACCGCGATCTCACCGATCTCCCCGGGAGCGATCGGGTTTCCGTCACGATCGAGCAGACCCACGATGCGACCGGGATAGGGAACCCCCATCCAGCCGGGCACACCTGGCCACAGAGCTTCGCAGCCTCCCACCAGGTGATTGACCTCGGTAAGTCCGTAGAACTCGTTGATGACGGCTCCCAGGTCGCGCTCGTTCCACCTGTGGAGTTCGTCTGCCACCGACTCACCGCCACTTGCTATAACCCTCAAGTCAAGGTCGTATCTGCTGGCCGGGTCCGGGACCTGGGCCATCATCTTGAGCGCGGTCGGAGTCAGGAACGCATGAGTTATGCCGTTGCGGGCAATGACCTCGAAGGCTCGTTCAGCCGAGAAGCGCTGCTGATCCGCCACTACCGGATGACCGAACACGAGGGCCGGCAGGAGGATGTCGAGCAGTCCCCCGACCCAGGCCCAGTCGGAAGGGGTGTAGAACACGGTCGATTCATCGAACTCGACATTGAAGAAGAGCTTGAAGGTGAGGAGGTAGCCCTCGATGATGCGGTGCCCGTGCAGCGCGCCCTTCGGATGTCCGGTGCTGCCGGAAGTGTAGAGCAGCATGGCGGGATCCATCGACGAGGTGTCCACCGGCTCGAATTCGGGTGGGAAGGCTGCCGCCTCGGACAGGGACCGCTCACCGTCCGCCGGCCGGCCGAAGATGACCAGTGTTGCGAGATCGGGGAGGTCGTCCTTGACCGCGCGGATACGGTCGGCGAAGTCCTCCGCCACGACCACCGTGCCGGTAGCGGAATCCGAGAGGATGTGGCGGTAGGAGTCGGGACCGTACAGGCTCGACATGGGTAGCACGGTGGCGCCCAGCGAGTACACAGCGAGGTGTAGCGCCGCGACTTCTGCACTCTGGGGCATCACCAGCGAAACCCGGTCCCCGCGACCGACCCCCAACGAGTCCAGGAAGTTGGCGTAGCGCTTCGCCACACGGACCAGTTCCCAGTAGGACCAGACGTCCCGGCGACCATCGGAACGTTCCACCACAAGCGCGATACGGCGGCGGTCCTCGCTCCAACGGTCGAAGATCTCGGAGGCGATGTTCATCCGCTCGGGAACGTCCCACTCGAAACCTTCTACCAGAGCCTGGTAGCTTCCAAAAGCTAGCAAGTCGGTGTCGAACAATCTCACGGCCAGCGGATTCTAGGGCGCGTTCACCCTAAGCCTGAATCCACCGACGGGGTTTGGTGTGGATAGACGCGGAAAGTGCCTCTGATCTGGGAAAATAACTGTTAGTAGCAGCAGTCTTGGCCCGGAGTTGGGAGGCACTTCCTGAGAGTGGAGTGCAGAATATTGATCGTCTGGGTTTGGAGGAGTTGGTGGATCGGGTGGTGCGGCTCCGAGACCGGGTAGCCGGCGCGAGTCCGGGTCGTAAGACCTTGACGTTGGTCTCCGCGATGCTGGCGGGCGGTTCCCATATCGACCATTTGAACCAGTTGCGGGCGGGGGCCGGTCCCCCCAAGAGGGGAATGACACTGGATTTGGACTCGACGATCTGTCCGGTGTCGAGCAAGACCAAACAGGGGGGCCGCTTTTCGGTTACACCAAAGAGTCGGGTTATCACCCTCTGTTGGCGTTCCTGGCGGACACAGGGGAAGTGGTCGGAGCCCGGCTGCGGGAAGGGGGATCACAGCGGGGTGTGGTGCATTTCGCGAAGGAAACCGTACGCCGTGCTCGGCGGGCCGGAGCCGGAAGCCAGATCAGGGTGCGGGCCGATTCCCTGGGTTCTGGTCCTACGCCATGCTGGGGGGCTTGGACCAACTGAGGGTGGGCTGGTCGATCACCGCCCGCCTGAACGCCAACGTCAGAGCCACGATCGCCGCTATCGACGAAGAGGCCTGGGCGGCTATCGACTATCCCGAGGGCGGCGAAGCGCAAGTCGCGGAAACCGTACTGGAGATGACCAACCCAAAAGAAACGGTCACAGCGGCGCAAGGTTCGCCTCGTAGTACGCCGCACCCGCCTAACCGGATCCCAAGAAGAGTTCTGGCCCAATTGGCGGCACCACGCGTTCGTCACCAACCTCGACGCGTCAGCGACCGACACCACCAACCCCACACCAGAGAAAACGACACCGACACCGACACCGACAGTAGCCGTCGGCTGGTCGAAGCTGACCGGGTACCCACCGCAGCCACGCGGTGTGTGAACTTCGCCATCCGCGACCTCAAAGGAAGCCGCCGGTCTAGCCCATCTACCATCCGGTATCTTTCACCGTGAACGCCGCCTGGCTGCTCTGCGCCGCCCTGGCCCACAACCTCTACCGGCAGATAGCCATCCTCGGGGAAACCCAGCCGGCGGGGGCGGCTGGTATGCGGACGCACCATCCGGACCCGACTGTTCGGGGTGCCCGGACGCCTCGTCAACCACAGCGGCCGCCCCATCCTGCGTCTAGCGGCCCGATGGCCCTGGGCGAAGGCCTACCTAACCACCCTCGCTAACCTCCGTGGCCTCCCCCAACTCTGCTGACCCACCCCCAACAGCCCCACTAAAACCAAACAATCAGCCCCACCCCAACCCCACACACCCCAAACAACCGAAACCAACCACCACCGCTCGCCCACCCGAACCACACCCACGACAACCAACCAGCCCACACCCCCCGAACCACCCCAACCCCCGGCCCCCCGAGCGGGAAACCCTCGGTGGATTCAGGCTAAGAGCGGGCACTCGGGATAATCTGAACCCCCCGACCTGGCCCTCGGCAAAGGGGCTAACCAGCGGAGGGGTAGACCGCTGCCACCAGCGGCACACAGCCAGCTAACCAGTGATCCGGGACCGGAAGAGTGGCCACGTCCCACGATTAGTACCACGTTCCACCGGAGCGCATCCGACAATTGTCCCTCTCGGACACCCATCGACCCGGCGCCGAAACGAAGACGTGGTCCCTCTGGTGATCGCCAACACCTCTCTCCGCCACCCCTCGCTGCCGGTCACCCCAGCACGTCCGTCGCAGTTGCGAATGGTATGTCCATCTCCTGGCCTCTCCCGGATGATCCGTCAAGACATCGCTTGGCCAGCGGCTGATGTTAGGACTCCGCACCGGGACAGTCGACGGGCGGACGGTCCGATGGTTCGTAGCTCTTGTGGGCGTACCCGTGGGGAGGGTTGGCCTCCTGGTTCCCCAGCGGTGCAAGGCTGACCTGAGCACACGTTTGCGGCCGCTAGTGTCTTGGCTATGGTGTTTCCCTTCTCGGATGGCTCACTCGAACGGCTGAGTAAGGACCTCGAGTCTGATCGGGTCGAGCGCAAGCGCTCGGCGGCTGACCGTCACAAGATACGTCGCAACGTCTGTGCGTTCGCGAACGACCTGCCGAATCATGAGCAACCGGGCGTAGTGTTCATTGGGATTGAGGATGATGGCACCTGCTCGGGCATTGTGATTAGCGATCAACTACTCCGTACTCTGGCGGATATGCGGGATGACGGCAACATCATTCCTTTGCCTTCGCTCACGGTCGAAAAGCGGGAGCTAGGTGGTTGTGAGGTGGCTGTGGTAGTTGTACAACCGTCCCGGAGCCCACCGGTCCGCTACAACGGACGGGTTTGGGTGAAGATAGGCCCCACCGTTAGACAGGCGACACCCGAGGAAGAACAGCGCTTAGCGGAACGCCGTAGGGCCGGTGATCTCCCCTTCGACTCACGCCCCGCGTCCGACGCAGTGATCCAGGACCTCGATCTCACGTATGTGACAACGCAGTATCTCCCTCGCTCTGTTGCCCAAGATGTGCTCGATCAGAACCAGCGACCATTACCCCACCAGCTTCGTTCGTTAAGGTTGCTTGTGGGAGACACCCCGACTTGGGGAGCCCTTCTTAGCCTCAGTCCAGATCCGCTGGCCTGGCTTCCAGGCGCCTATGTGCAGATGTTGCGTATAGATGGCACCGAGATCACTGATCCTATTTTGGCAGAGTACAGACTGACAGGCCGACTGGAAGACGTGCTGAGGCGCTTGGGCGACCTATTGCAGTTGAACATCCGGACACGAGTCGATGTCACGACTCACCTGAGGGAGATCAGGCAGCCTGACTACCCGCTAGTCGCTCTGCGCCAGTTAGCATTCAACGCGGTTATGCATCGCAGATATGATGGCACCAACGCGCCGATTCGTATTCATTGGTACACTAACCGAGTTGAAATCACCAGCCCGGGTGGTCTATATGGCCAGGTAACATCCGAGAATTTCGGAACCGGTACTACAGACTACCGTAATCCGCTGGTTGCAGAGATGATGCACGGTCTGGGCTTCGCCCAGCGTTTCGGTATGGGAATACCACTAGCTCGTAAGGAGTTAGAACAGAACGGGAACCCTCCACCAGACTTTGGCCTAGCTCCAGCTAATGTGACAGTTACGGTTAGGCAACCGCTATGAAGACTATCGCCTTCTTTAATAACAAGGGTGGGGTAGGGACAACCTCATTAATATACCATCTTGCCTGGATGTATGCAGACCGAGGTCAGAGTGTTGTGGCTGCTGATCTTGATCCACAGGCCAACCTCACCAGTATGTTCATTGCCGACGAGCGACTCGAGTGGCTATGGGAGCAGGACGAACGACGCACGATTTATGGCACACTTGAGCCATTATTGGAAGGAACAGGCGATATAGCCTCTCCATACCTTGAGACACCACGACCCGGCCTAGATGTTGTAGTAGGTGACCTGAAACTAGCCGCAGCCGAAGACGAGATATCCCGACAATGGCCAGACTGCTTGGATCGCAAGCCAAGGGCATTCCGTGTGGTATCAGCTCTCTGGCGTGTATTGCAGTGTGCTGCAGCCCAGGCCGAAGCTGAGCTAGTTCTGGTAGACGTCGGGCCAAACCTCGGTGCACTCAACCGAGCAGCGCTGGTAACGGCTGACTATGTCGTAGTTCCGCTCGCGCCGGATCTCTACTCCTTACAAGGACTTCGTAACCTTGGTCCTACCTTGCGTAACTGGCGGGAACAGTGGGCAGAACGCCGCGCCCGTAACCCCGTCAGCGACCTCACATTGCCAGAAGGGTCGATGCAGCCGATCGGATATGTGGTTATGCAACACGCGATTCGTCTTGATCGTCCCGTCAAGGCCTATGCGCGTTGGATCGATCGTATCCCAGGGGTCTACTCGCGGGAAGTGCGTGATGAACAATCTAACACGACCCTAACCATCAATGAAGACCCGAACTGCCTCGCCACCCTCAAGCACTTTCGCAGCCTCATGCCAATGGCCCAAGAGGCACGCAAACCTATGTTTGCACTCAGGCCAGCAGACGGGGCAATCGGCGGCCACACCAGGGCAGTTCAGGACTGCTATTACGATTTCCAAGCCCTCGCCGATGCTATCTCTGGGGCGACCAGCACAGGTGTGTGACCGTGGTGGCCGGTCACAGCGACTCTGAGGAGCTCGTCCAAACGATTCGAGGAACCCCTTGGGCCTACAACTCAAATCTGGCTTAGAGCGTGCGCGGATTGCTAGTTGGTGGGGTTCCAGCGGTTTCTCCAGTTGATGAGCTTGATCGTGATGATGAATACTATGGCGAGGGCGAGTTGCGCTAGCCGGTGGTGAGTACGACGGTCGGTGTTGCGGCGTAGTTGCCCATAGTTCGACAGCCACGAATTAGTGCGTTCGACGGTCCATCGCATGCCCAGGGGTGTGGGTAGTTTGGTGTGCTTCGCTTGGCCTCGTGGCCGCTTCTTCGCGCAGATGACGTCGGTGATCCCGACGGCTTCGCAGAAAGCTCGCACTCCTTTGCTGTCATACCCGAATTTGGCGGGTGTTTCGCGTTTTACCTGGTCAGATGGGGTTTGGGTGTGACGTGTTTCCACTACATTGCCGGTGTGGGGGGCTGGTGGGGGTTAGGTGATGGTGGCTTTGTTCCAGGTGCGGGTGTCTGTTCCGATGGCGGTGAGGGTGCGGGCTTGTAGGGGGC
>JAPOQZ010000200.1 GCA_026710435.1 bacterium
AGAACGCGAAAACCGCCCGAACGTGCCTCTTCCCTTGGGTTTCCCACCCCCGCCGCCACCTCCGAGGGTCACGGACGCGACCTTCTATCCCCTGTGCGGGCCGGTTCCGGACAGTATGAACCCTGCCGCGGTCCGCTCGACGTCGGAAACGAACCGCCGGTGTATACGGCTATCTACCATTGTGCAACGAGCCTGTGACAGATGCAACCCTCTGGTAACGGTGGCCGGTTCGGGTTCGGCTCGTCAAGCCGAGAACGCAAGCGAAACAGAGATACAGGACACTAGGAGCGTACTGAGCAATCCACCAGCGGCCTGCCAACCGCCGGCATTATTTCTGGGCTGGGGTGGCAGGCCCGAGCAATCGTCATTGTTCAGCACCCTCCTACAAGGCCGTCGCCAGGTGGCGCGACCCTGAAGTGATCAGCGTTCTGCATTGCCCTGGCGAGGTCATAGGCTGCCCGGAGTCGGTACCGGGTTAGGGCCTCCCCCGAATGCCCTGTCAAGCCGGATCGCCATCTCGGACGAGACATCCGACCGGCAGTTGACTACATCCGCCAGCCGTTCGTGACTGGCCCCAGCCCCCTTGCCGCTCGGTGACGCTGAGACCGAGTGGTTCCAAGCAGTGGTGACGAACGGAAAATCCGGGGTGGGGTGGGTCGGGTAGGACTTCCGAGCCCGGAACTTCTCGCCTTCGTAACGGGTCCTGTCAACAGTTGGGTGGGTATAGTCGCGAGCGGCGGCGGTTCCGGGAGGTCGGCAATGATTGAGCAGTTCACCGACGAGCAGATCCAGCAGTACCGCGACGACGGGTTCCTGATCGTGGAGAACCTGATCGATATGGACGCGGTGCTGGAACTGCGGGAAAGGTACGACCGCATCTTCGACGGGCAGCACGACCTGGTCAACTGGCCGGACGAGTACTACTGGCAGAAGGGCCGGGACCCCGAGGATGCCCACCGGGTGCTGGCCGGCCTGTGGCGGGCCGATCCGATGGTGGCCAAGCACACCTTCAGTGGTCCCTTCGGGAAGCTGGCATGCCAGTTGGAGGGTGCCTCGAGCGCCCGCCTGTGGGCCGATGTCGCCATGTACAAACCGGAGGGCGGCAAGCCTTTCGACATCCACCAGGACGCGGCCTTCATGTGCTGGGTCGACCCGGTATGGAACTGGACCTGCTGGATCGCTCTTGACGACACCTATGCCGATGGGGGGACCCTCGTCTACGTCCGGGGGAGCCACAAGTGGGGACCGCAGCCGGCGCCCGGTTCCACCCAGATCAGCCGCGACACGATGGAGGGGTGGACCGACTACGTGCAGCAGTTCGCGCCCGAGGGCGCGGAGGTTGAACTCGTTCCCTTGGTCTTCGGCGCGGGTTCGGCTGCTTTCCACACCGGCTGGATATGGCACGGAAGCGGGCCCAACACACGGCCTGGCAACATTCGACGGTCCTACAGCGTCCATATGATCCCTGCCTCCTCCACTCACCATCCCCGGATCCGTCACCGCGCGTACAGCCGGTACTTCGCTCCCGGTCAGGAGAAGTTCGACGACAACTTCTTCCCGGTGCTGTGGTCGGAGGACGGCTACCGGACCCCCTGGCTGGACGAGTACTCCTCACAGGAGACCCCGATCGACGCCTTCTCATCCGACGCCGTGCTCACCCTCGGCGACGACGGGATCAATGTAGAGCCTTGGGCAGCTGCCACGGGTTGAAGGAGCCGGTAGGCGCCATCGTTACATGACCATGGCCGTACCGTCCGGCGTGGAGGGCTGAAGGGGGTGTTCGCCCGGGGCCTGCGGTGCACGCGATGCCGGGCGGAGTACGACCTCGGTCCCTACTTCCATGGTTGTCCCCAATGCCACGACGCACTGGAGGTGGTCTACAAGGAAGCAGCGGTCCGCTCGGTTGTCTCGTTGGAGATGTGGACCCGGCGGCCCGCGTCCGTGTGGCGTTTCGCCGAACTCCTCCCCCTCCAGGCGGGTAGGGAGAGAGTGACTCTCGGCGAGGGAGGCACGCCGATGATCCAGGTACCACGGTCTGAGCAGAATCCGCTTCCGTTCCTCTACCTGCAGAACGAGACCGTCAACCCGACTTTCGCCTTCAAGGACCGGTTCCATGCGGTGTCGATATCCATGGCGCGCCAACTGGGGTTCGACCGCGTGGTGTGCTCGACCACCGGGAACCACGGGATGAGCGCAGCCGCCTACGCCGCGCGCGCCCGGATGAAGTGCGTGGTGCTTGCCGATCCCCGCGCTCCTGCGGTTCAGCGCGACTGGATGCGGCTGTTCGGGGCGACCGTGATCGTGGAGATGGACCGCAAACCCCCACTCCAGGCGTTCGTCGAGGAGCACGGTTGGTACCCGTCGACGTACATGACCCCGATGCCGGTAGCGACTCCATACGGAGTGGAGGGGTACAAGACCATGGCCTTCGAAGCGGTTCTCGCCTTGGGGCGGGCGCCGGATCATTACCTGTTTCCGGTAGCGGCGGGCGACGGCCTGTACGGTCCGTGGAAGGGTTTCCAGGAGCTGTACCGGCTGGGTCTCATCGAGTCCCTTCCCCGCATGCACGGGGTGCAGTCGACCGGCGCCAATCCGATCGTGAAGGCCATACAGCAAGGCTTGGACGATGTCCCGGTGCACCCCGGTCCCGATACGGTCGCGCTCTCCATCGCCGATGACACGGGAGGGCGCATCGCTCTCCAGGCAATTCGGGACTCGGGAGGGACCGCGGTCGAAGTATCCGACGCCGCGATCATCGAAGCCGTCCACCGGGCGGCCCGTGTAGGGATGAGTCCCGAACCGGCCTCTGCCGCGGCCCTGGCCGGGGCCTGGAAGTTGGCCGAACAAGGGGTGATCGAGCCCGGACAGTTCGTGGTGTGCTGCATAACGGGCGCGGGACCGAAGTGGCCTGGGGTAATGTCGGGCCGGGTACCGGGCGAGGAACTCGTCAACCCGGGTCGGGCAGTCTTTCAAAGCCTGATGCTCGGGAATTGACCGGAGCTGCGAGGAGCAGAGGCGATGTCATCAACTGTCGAGGAACTGATCACCTTCTTCCGTTCCGACTACTGGGCGGAGAACATCGAATTGATGCACCGGTCCGACATAACCCTCCACGAGGTGATGCTGGCGACCAGCATCCACCCGCTGACCCTGGAGTTCCTCTTCGACAGGTACATCGCCGCGGCCGGAAAGAACGTCGTGAACGTGGGCCATGCAGTGGTGGGCAACAGGGGCCTGATCAAGTACTACACGTCGGACCGTCCCTCCTTCTTCCTCATGTGGACCTACGGCGACGATGCTCTGATCGAGCCGGATCCCGGTGGCAGGACGGTCCTGCTCGACGATGACGGCGAGCGGTCCTACCTGGACGATGTGGCGCCGAGACGCATCACCGACTCGGACCACGACGCCATCGACAGGTACTTCGCCTCTGAACACTGGGAGGAGATGCTCGCCAAGATGCGTGATCCCGACATCGAACATTTCCACGATTACCTGCTCACCGAGATACACCCCTATGACCTGGCCGAGCGCTGCAACGCGGCGATGGAAGAAGCCGGGTACGGTGAGGTCGAGCCCTACTACCTTGCCAGACCCGATATCGGTTCCATGTGGATCGGTTACGCCCCGCCGGGCACCAAGTCGATGGAGTTCGTGGCGACCCACACACCCGGAGCAGTCCTGGAGGCGCAGGAACTCACCGCTGAGGACCGCGCCTACGGTGGCGACGGCTTCACGATCACCCAGATGAGGGAGTTCATCGCCAAGGACCCCTACCGCCCCGTGACCCTGAGCGAGGCAAGGGCGGTACTAGCGGAAGTCGTATAGGAGGGAGGTTGCCTTGAGAGACGAAGGCAAGGTAGTCACCGTCAACGGTCCCGTCGAGCCCGACCAGCTCGGGATCACCCTCATGCACGAACACCTGCTGTTCACATGTCTGATGTGGTTCCTGGAGGGGAGCCATCGCGGCCTGGGATCGGACGCCTACATGCCGGCGACTGCCCAGAACGCGGCCCTGCTCCGGGAGTTCCCCTATCACAACCGCGACAACCTGATCAACACCGACTGGTATCTCACCGCGATGGAGGTCAGGCGGTTCAAGATGGCGCTGGGCCGCACTGTTGTGGACTCTTCTGACCTCGGTCTCGGCCGGGACGTGTGGGGGTTGAAGAAGATCGCCGACGACGTCGGGGTGAACATCATCTCGGGCACCGGGTACTACGTTCACCACGCCCAGCCCTGGTACGCGGAATCGATGACAGAACATGACATGGCGGAGGGCATGATCCGGGACATCACCGAGGGCGCGGACGGCACCGACATCCGGTGCGGGCTGATCGGAGAGATCGGGACGTCGGATCCGGTAGCGCCCGCCGAGTGGAAGGCGCTCAGGGCCGCCGCCATCACCCACCACGCTACGGGTGCCGCGATCCAGATCCACGCACTGCATGAGCAGCGGCTGATGCCCGACATCCTGGACCTGCTGATCAAGGAGATGGGTGTGCATCCCTCCAGGGTGATTGCCGGCCACATGGATCTGACCACCGGAGACCGTAGCTACATGAAGCGGGTTGCCGAGTACGGCACCTTCTTCGAACTAGACGGCTTCGGGCACCCGTGCCCCACCGAAGGGGTGTACGTCACCGACGGTGACCGAATCGGAGCGGTCGAGTGGATGATCTCCGAGGGGCATGAAGACCAGTTGCTGTTCTCCCATGACATCGGGCTCAAGGCGCGGCTTTCCAGCTTCGGAGGACCCGGCTACGACCACATCATGAACGTAGTCATCCCCTCGCTCAGCAACAACGGCGTGCCCCGCGACGTCATCAACAAGATCCTGATCGAGAACCCTCGGCGGGTGCTGACCCTCGCCTCCGAGTCACCACCCGACTGCTGAACGAGACTCCGGTGCAGGTCGAGGAACGGCTGGCCGGCCGTGCCGACGTGGCATAGGGCACAAGGCAGTCGCCTACCTGTTCGCTCGAGCCGGAGACGGTGTGTTCGGCAGGAGGTCACCGACTACGGCGCGTTCACGCTATGCGCAGTCGTTACTGCACCGCGGGTCCCGTCGTTGGTCTGTGTGGCGGCGGTGGGATATGGCGGTCCAGAGCACGTCGCCCGACAGGCCAGCCACGATCAAACTAGGGACCCGGTTCCAGAACAAGCCGTCCGGTGACGGCGCCGCCCCTCAGGCGTTTCAGGGCCGTGTTGGCTTCATCCAGCGGGAGTGGTTCGACATGGCACTCGACCCGCCCTCGCTGTGCATGGTTCAGCACCGTCACGACATCCGATCGGGATCCCATGATGGATGTCGTGACCCAGGTCTCATAGGGCACCGTCTCCATACCCACGGGCAGTGTCCCGCCGCCCCCTCCCACGATCACGATCGTTCCCTGGCGCGTCACGACCGACTTCGCCAGAACCAACGACTCCGAGGTGCCGACGAAGTCGAGCACGGCCGGCGCGGGTTCGATGTCGGCTTCGGGAGGTACAGCCTCGTCGGCGCCGAGGTCCAGGGCCCGGAGGAGCTTCTCAGGTGCAGTGTCGATGGCGGTGACCCGGCAGTCCGACACCAGTCGCAGCCATTGGACGGCGTACTGGCCGAGGCCGCCTACGCCAATCACCACTGTCCGGGACGCCGGCATCGCCCTGCGAACCGCCCTGTACGAAGTAGCGCCCGCGTCCGCGAGAGGCGCGGCCGTGGCCGGGTCTAGATGTCCGATGGGGAAGAGGTAGGTCTCGTCGGGGATCACCAGGGCCTGCGCATACCCACCGTCCGCATGCACCCCCGCGATGACCACGTCCGGGCACATCGCCTCGTCCCCCGACCGGCAATGCAGGCATCTCCCGCACCCCCAACTCGGGTACACGAGACATGGCTCCCCACCGGGGCCGGCCGCTACCACTTCGTGGCCCAGAACATGGGGTGAACGCATGGCGGCACTGTCGAGCAGATCGAGGTCGGTGTGGCAGACGCCGCATGCGAGTACATCCACCACGAGGCCCGACCCGGACCTGGGTCGGGGCCGCTCCTCGATCACGAGCGGTGAACCGGGCGAATACATCACGGCTGCCCTCATGGCGGGAGGGTAAACCGGGCCCCGGCCGGTTCAGCGGGCGTTCACGCCGAACAGGCGGGCGGCGTTGTTCCCCAGATAGTCCGCTATGTCGTCGTCGGTGAGGTCAGGCAACCCGGGGGCGATATTGTGCTCTGCGGCCTGCACGGGCAGCGACTTGACGAACGGCACGTCCTCGCGACAGTCGTAGTTGTCGGTTCCCCACAGCACCTTGTCAAGCACCATGAAATGCTTGGCGTACTTGAGGAACCGGATGTTGGTCTCGAGAGGCTGCAGGAACCCCCACCAACCCGTGTTGGCGTACACGTTGGGGTTCTTCAGCATCATCATCACGCACTCCTCGTAGTAGTTCTCCCCTGCGTGGACAACCACCAGCTTGAGATCGGGGAAGCGAACCGCCACGTCGTCGAGGAGAAGCGGGTGCTGGTTCTTGAGCAGGAAGTACCCGGACCACCCGGTGTGGACGAAGATGACCATCCCGAGTTCTTCCGCCTTCTCGTAGATCGGCATGATCGAGAGGTCGTTCAGCGGCATGTCGAAGCTGCTGGCTGGCGAGATCTTCATACCCACCAGGCCCATGTCGACGATCTCCTCCATCTCGCGCAGCGCGCTGAGGCCCCCGAACAGGTCGACGCTCCCCAGCCCGATATACCGGTCGGGGTACTTCTCCACCGCCGCCGCCACGAACGAAGGGGGTACCTCCGAGTTGAGATGGGGCACCTTGCTGGCGTGGCAGACGGCCATCTGCACGCCCGCCTCGTCCATCCGCTCGATCATCTGCTCGGCGCTCATCCCCTTTACCAGCCCGGTCTTGGTTCCGAGGCCGCGGGCCGCCCATCCCGCCGCGTACATGGCGTCGTCCATCACGCCCTTACCGCCCCAGTGCTCCGGCTTCGAGAGCCAAACGTGGCTGTCGATGATCATCGTCGTTCCCTTCCTTCCGGCCTGCGCAGGCTCTGGCCGCGAGACGTGGTGTTGGTGTAGTCACCATAACGAAACGAGCAATTCCGTCTCCTGGGGACCTGGAAATCCAGCTCCAGAATCAACTCGACTACAACGTCCGACGCCAGCCATATGATCCGGTCGATGCTCAGCATGTCCTCCCTGTCGGGTATCCGCTTGTCACGGATTGAGCTTGTTCTCATCAGCGATGAACGAAGAAGCGCCGGGCGTGCGATCGAACAGGAAGCTGTCACCCCCATAGGTCTGGGTCCGGGAGCGGCTATCTCGTCGTCGACCGCGTAGCCGGTTGGGGCGTTCACGATAGAAGACGTCCCGGTTGTCACCGAACAAGGAACCGGGGTCTTTAGCTAATGCCCCGTTCCCCTCTACGAATGACGGCGCCGGTAGGATCACTGGTATGACAACGGTCGTGATATCCCCTCCTCGTATGGCGGATGCCGAGAGAGCCGCCGAGGCGATCGCTGTCGAAGGAGTGTCGGAGATCCTGGTCTACGGGTCGGTGGGGCGGGGCGAGGCCGGTCCGGATAGCGACATCGACCTAGTGGCCATCCACGACGACTTGGACTACTCGACCCGTCGTGAGAGGTCGGACGATCTCAAGGAACTGGCCCGGACCGTCGTAGCGCACAGGGTGTCCGTTTACGTCACCGACTGGCCGGAATGGACCCATCGGGCCACCCGGGTGTCCACTTCTCTGGAGTACGCCATCGCCGCCGACGCCGTCACGCTGTACCACCGGGAGCCGAACGGCGTGCGCTGGGGTAAGGAGATCGGTATGCCCACCACTAACGAGGCAGAGGCTGCCGACCGCCTCGCCAATGCTCTCCGGGCGCTTTTTGGTCTGCAGAGCCAACTGAGGATGAGCGTTTCGGAAAGAAGCGCGCTGGAGGATCGTGATCCCGGCTACTACCTGTTCGCGATGAGGGATCGGATGTGTACCTCGTGCGCGCATGCTCACATGGCGATGGAAACCAGCCTAAAGGCTCTCATCCATCTTGGGGGAATCCGACCGGCCCGCACCCACGACCTCCACAAGCTGCTCGGCGCCCTCCCGGCCGCGCAGCGGGATCACCTCCGGGGGATGTTCGTCGAATTGTCCCCCGAGCAAGCCTCGGGATGGCGTGAGGCAGGCGCATACGAGTATGCCGATTGGTCTCTCGACTTCCTAGTGCCCCACACCTACCACATGGCCCGTTGCGGCATCGCCGTGTCCTGCTACGTTGCTGACCGTCTCCGTCACTCGGAGCCGGCGCGTCTCATCCAAAAGGTGGCGGTAGAGGTGGGGTGTCGGCTCCACGAGTGGGATCTGACTGCCCACGATCCCTACGACATAGTTGGCCAACCACCTCCGCCTGAGCCTCCCGGAGTAGTGACGGCTTGACCTGGCTCTCGTACCCTCGGGTGCGGCGGGCACACGCCTCTGAAGCAGGGTTCAGCGCTGCCGTCTAGCCTTGATTCTTCATGTTTCCAGACACACCCACGGCAACAGGCCACATTAACCACATGATCATGACTGGGCCTGGCTTCACCCGACGGGTGAAGGTCCCGCCGGGCCGAGACAGGGTTGTGGAAATAGCCGTAGTCCCTGGTCAGAAGCTTATATTCCGCACTCTGCTCGCCTAGTACAAACCCCCGCATGAAAAATCGGGGCTAGTGTCGGCCCGGACAATACGACGGAGGATCCATGAGAGACCAGGGGAAAGTCATCACGGTCAACGGTCTGATCGAGCCGGAGCAACTCGGGGTGACCATGATGCACGAGCATCTGCTGTTCACGTGCTTGATGTGGTTCCTGGAGGGAAACCACCGGGGTCTGGGTTCCGATTCGTACGTTCCTGTCACCGCCCATAACGCCGCGCTGCTCCGGGAGTTCCCCTACCGCAGCCGGGACAACCTGATCAACACCGACTGGCGGCTCACCGCGCAGGAGATCAGGCGGTTCAAGATGGCCCTGGGCCGCAGCGTGGTCGATTCGTCGAACCTCGGTCTCGGGAGGGACGTGTGGGGGCTGCGCAAGATCGCCGACGATGTCGGGATCAACATCATCTCCGGCACCGGGTACTACGTCGACCACGCCCATCCCTGGTACGTGGACTCGATGACCGCCGGAGAGTTAGCCGAAGGGATGATCGGCGACATCACGACCGGGGCCGACGGGACCGACATCCGCTGCGGGCTCATCGGGGAGATCGGCACCTCCGATCCCGTCACCCCCAACGAGTGGAAGGTGCTGGAGGCGTCCGCCATCACCCACCATGCAACAGGCGCGGCCATCCAGATCCATGCCCTCCACGAACAGCGCCTCATGCCGTCCATCCTCGAGTTCCTGATCGAGGATCACGGAGTGCATCCCAGCCGGGTCATCGCCGGGCACCTGGACCTGTGCACCGACGATCGGCCCTACCTGGAGGAGATCGCCGCCTTCGACACTTTCCTGGAGTTGGACGACTGGGGCCACCCCTGCCCGACCGACGGGGTCTACGTGTCCGACGAGGACCGGATGTCGACCGTGGAGTGGATGGTGGAGGACGGCTTGGGCGACAAGTTGCTGTTCGCCCACGACATCGGGCTCAAGGCCCGCCTGTCGAGCTTCGGCGGACCCGGCTGGGACCACATCATGAACGTGATCCTCCCGTCGCTCAAGGATCGCGGCATGCCGGTCGACCCGCTGTACGGATTCGTGATCGACAACCCTGCCCGAGTTCTCCCGTTGGCCATGAAAGTCTGATGACGGCTTGGAGACTGACTGGGCCTGCGGGTCGCACTGCGGCGGCGGCGCCCTATAGGATGGTCTGACTCATGGATTACAGGGTTGCGAACACCATCGAGGTACTGAACCGGGCCACCAGCGCCATCTGGTACGAGATGCCGGAGGAGGTGCGCCGCCTGCGGACCCGGCGGGGAACCAAGGGCTACGGCTGGCCCATGATCATCTGCGCCGAGGAGAACACGAGGGCGTTCGCCGACGACATGGCGGTGCTCCGCAATGCTGGACGGGACCCGTCGCTTGACCTGGAAACGCTCAAGCAGGTGGTCCGGATGTTCTGCGATGCGCAACTGGGCATCCTGCACAACTGGTACGGACTCGACGACAGTGTTGACCTCGTCCGGAGCTCGCTGGATGCACTGGACCACGTAGAGACAAGCGAGGAGTATCTGGCATACACCCATGAACTCAGCGTCTACCTGGGACGCCTGCATTGGTGGGCCGACACCCTGGTTCCGTGGGACGACATCAGCGCCAAATACGAGGAAATGGACAAGTAATGGTCTGTGACAGCGAGTCATGCCGCTGACAGGCCAGTGAGAAGCGGGGATCGAGGAGGAGCCGGTGGCCGGACGAGACGGTAACTACAGGGTCGGATGCGTGGGGGCAGGCTTCGCTGCTTCGGTCTACCACCTTCCCGTCCAGCAGAGCGTCGATGGCGTCGAAACGGTGGCGATAGCCGACCTCAACATGGACCTGGCGCGTCAACGGGCGGACGAGTACGGGATCCCGGAGGTCTACGGGCCGTTCGAGGACATGATCGAGCAGGCCGACCTTGACATCGTTTCGGTCTGCGTGCCGCCCTTCCTCCACCTGGCAGTCACCAAGGCGGCCGCCGCAGCCGGCGTGCATGTGATCTGCGAGAAGCCGATGGCCGCCAGCCCCGAGGAGGTCGCGGAACTGGTCAAGGTGGTGGAAGACAGCGGGATCAAGTTCATGATCGCCGAGAACTTCTGGTGGTACCCCGACCTGGTCGACGCCAAGCAGCGGATCGACGCGGGCCTGATCGGCGATCTCTTCCACGTCCGTGTCGAGGAGTTCATCAACGACATCGACCCGACCTACCGGAGGGACCAGGAACGCTTCCTCATGTACGAGCAGGACGTCCATTACGTCGACGTGATCCGGCACCTGGTCGACGATGACGTGGTACGGGTCCATGCCATGACCCGGCAGATCGCCACCCAGGAACTCGCCGGGGAGAACTTCGCGATGATCAATATGGAGTTCGCCAACGGGGTGATCGCCCGCATCGACGAGTGCTGGGTCTCGGCCCGCGGCGACCAGTACGTGATGCGGATGCGGATCGACGGCACGCTCGGCTCTGTCTTCATCAACCAGCCCGAACACCCTTACCGGCTCTACACCGACAAGCCCGGCTTGGAAGGGTGGCACTACCCACCCACCGACACCAAGCCTCCCGGCGGGCACACCGTTGGGTACGCGGCGCCCTGGCCGGCCGATGAGCTTCGCGAGGGCACCGTGGGGTGCTACATGGCCTTCCTCGACTACCTGAACAACGGCACCCCTCCGGTCACCGTTGCGTCTGACAACGCCAAGACGATGGAAGTCGTCTTCGCGGCATACGAGTCAGCCGAAACCCAGCAAGTGATCCACCTGTGACGGTGCCGGCGGGCCTCTCCCCACCCGGTCGGCCGGGCTAGAAACCGGGCCATCCGATGCCTACGGCGATGCAGGACGGACTTCTCGACTTCTTCCGCTCGGACTCGTGGGCAGACGTCCAGGTTCTGCTGGACGATCCGGGCGTGAGCTTCTTCGAAGCCAGGGTGAACACCGTCGTCCATCCCCTGTCGCTGGAGTTCCTCTTCGTCGAGTATCTGGACCGGTTGGGTCGGTCGGTGCGCAACGTCGGCCATGCCTTCGTCGGGGAGTGGGGCTGGATCAAGATCTATCCGGAGATCAGGCCGGTACTCAACGTCGTATGGCGTTACGACGACTCGTCGGTCATCGCCGCCCACCCTGAGGACTTTCTGGACGTGTGGACCGACGAGGGGGAGCGCAACTACCTGGAGGATGTCGCGCCGAGAAGGGCCACCGAGGCCGACCGGGAGGGGATCCTCTCCTACCTGGCGTCGGATCACTGGCAGCAGGTCCTAGAGTGGTTCGCCGACGACGAGACCGAGCACTTCCACACCTACCTGCACACCGATCTGCATCCCCACGACCTGGCCCCGTTCCTCGTCGACAGCCTGGCGGAGCGTGGTTTCGTTCTCGGGGTTCCCCCATTCTTCCTGGCCAGGCCCGATCTGGGACTCATGTGGATCGGGCTGGCCCCCGACGGGATGACCTCGCAGGAGGTGGCATGCATCCACACCTCCGGGGCGCTCATCGAGCCCAAGGAACTCACCCGCGAGGACCGGGAGTACGGTGGCGACCCGTGGACCGTGGCCGACTTTCGCACCCGTGTGGCCCAGGAACCGTACGAGGTCCTGACGCTGTCCGAAGCGAGGGGCATAGTCGATGAACTGGTCTGAGAAGAGGGTGCCATGAGACGCTTCGTGACCAGCGAGGACATTCGTGAGTTGGCCGATATCGGAGAGTTCGAGTTGATGATGCGCGACGGTACGGTCCTGACCGATGCCGCCCTCGACGAGGCTCGAAGGCTGGGGGTGAGCCTGGTCGAGGGGTCTCGCCTTGCCGCTCCCCGAACCGCTGGGCTCGATCAGGCGGACGGACGACGGTCAAGTCGCCCGCTCCCACGGCCTCCGGTCCGGGTTCGGGATGTCGAGCCTCGCGAGGCCCGGATGGCACGTCCCGAGGCGGTCTCGGCAGCCAAACCCCGCTTCGAGGGACTCCCGGACCCGGGCCGGCTGCATCCGCAACTCCTGATCGACGGTCAGTTTCGCGACGCCACCGGAGGAGCCGTCAACCGTTCGGTCGACCCCGCTACAAACGAGACCATCGTCGAGGTGGCTTCAGCCACCCCCGATGACATCGATCAGGCGGTTCGGGCCGCCCGGCGGGCCTTCGACGATTGGCGCGTGCTGGATCCGGCGCAGCGCGCCGAGTTGCTGCTCAAGGTCGCCGAGCGGATCGAGCGGGAGCACGAGTTCCTGGCCAAGGTGGAGAGCCAGGACGTGGGGCGGCCGATAAGGGAGACGACTCTGATCGACCTGCCGGCGTCGTGGGACCCGTTCCGGTTCTTCCAAGGGCTGGTGAGGGCGATCGACGGCAGGCTGCTGGCCCTCCCGCAGGACTCGCTCGACTACGTGCGCAAGGAGCCTATGGGGGTGGTGGGCATGATCATCCCCTGGAACTTCCCGCTGCACATTGCGTGCCGCAAGTCCTCCGCAGCGCTGGCGGCCGGTAACACCGTCGTTCTGAAGCCGCCGGAGTTGGCGCCCCTCTCCAGCCTCGAGTTGGGCCGCATCTGCCTTGAGGCCGGCCTGCCGCCGGGGGTGTTCAACGTGGTTCCGGGCGCCGGAGAAGTGGCGGGCCAGGCTCTCGTCGAGCACCGGGGAGTGGACAAGATCGCCTTCACAGGGTCGACCGTCGTAGGCCGCTCCGTGATGCGGGGATCGGCCGGGACGATCAAGCGGGTTTCCCTGGAACTGGGCGGCAAATCGCCGTCGATCGTCTTCGCCGACGCCGACCTGGACCGGGCGGTGAGCGGCGCCCTGTTCGGGATCTACCTGGCCCAGGGGCAGGTGTGCTCGGCCGGTTCTCGGATCCTGGTCGAGCGATCGGTCTACGACGAATTCGTGGAGCGCTTCGCAGCCAGGGCGGCATCCATCCGGATCGGTCTGCCGTGGCGCTGGCAAACACAGCTCGGTCCGTTGGTGAACGAGCGGCAGATGGAGCGCGTGTCCGAATACGTGGACATCGGTCGGGCCGAGGGAGCAACCGTGATCGGGGGCGGTTCCCCGCCCGACGACCCGGAACTGGTCCGCGGCAACTTCATCAGGCCTACTTGCTTCGTCAACGTCGAGCCCGGGTTCAGGATCGTCCAGGAGGAGATATTCGGTCCGGTGGCGGTGGTGATGCCGTTCAGCGGCGAGGAGGAGGCCGTACGGCTTGCCAATGATGTCCGCTACGGATTGGCTGCCGGTATCTGGACCAATGATGTAGGAAAGGCGCATAGAGTGGCCCGGGACTTGGAGGCAGGCTCCATATGGGTCAACCACTTCGGTGTCTACCCGAGCGAGGCGCCCTTCGGCGGCTACAAGGAGAGCGGTACGGGGCACGACCTGGGTCTGGAATCGCTCCACGAATACATGGAGACCAAGAACGTGCACGTCAACATCGGGCGTGGGTTCAACGACTGGTACGAGGACAACTGAGGAGGTTCGGATCATGGAAGGTGCTCTAGGGTTGATCGAGACCCGCGGCCTGGTCGGCGCCATAGAGGCAGCCGACGCGATGGCCAAGGCGGCCCGTGTCGAGATCATCGGCCGCGACGTGATCGGAGGCGGTTACGTCACGGTGATGGTGCAAGGCGAGGTGGGCGCGGTGAAGTCGGCGGTTGATGTCGGTGCCTCCGCGGCCAAGAAGGTCGGGGATCTCGTTGCAGCCCATCTGATTCCCAAGCCCCATGAGGACTTGGGGAAGGTGAGCGGTCTGCTCGACGGTTGATCGCAAGAGCCTGTCCATCCGCCTCAAGGGAGACAGGCAACCGGGAAACAGCGGGCGCGCGAGAGCGAGGAGACATAGATGTTGTTGTGCCGTGTTACGGGAAGCACCGTCGTGACGGTGCGCGCCGGCGGTATGGGAGGGGCCAAGCTGGTGGTGGTCCGGCCCGAGGACGGCGGCCCCGCCTCGTCGTTCGTGGCGGTGGACGCCGTGGGCGCCGGGTCCGGAGACCTGGTGCTGGTCGCCCAGGGAAGCGCGGCGAGGATTCCCGATGCGGTCGCGTCGGTACCGACCGACGCGACCGTCGTCGGTATCGTCGACGAAGCAAGCCACGACCCGGGAGGCTGAGGTGACGAATACAGGGCAACCGGGCCGCGGGAGTGGCAACTCCCTTCGAGCCTACGTGTACGTCGACAAGATGCAGCCGACCTGGGCGGCCTACGTGGGAAGGAACGATCCGCGGGACTCTTCCGTGGAGGGGATGGCGCAGCTCTACGTGGAGGTGGCGCCCGCCACCCTCGTGTTCTCGCTGGCCAACGCCGCCCTGAAGAACACCAGTACCGCCTCGTCGATGCTGGTAGCCGAGCGCCGCTACGGGACGCTCGAACTCCACGCCGCCAATCCCGACGCGGTCCGCCAAGCCGGGACGATCATCCTGGCGATGATCGGGAGTTCGTCCGCACCGGGCATGGTGCCTTCCTCCGTGACCACCCGCATCGTCAACAACGTCACCGCCACCGAAGCCGCTCTGGTGAACCGGATGGGGATCCGGGCCCGGCTCGAAGGAGGTGATGCCATGCTGGTTGTGGAGACTGAGCCGGCCGCCTACGTGGCCTTGGCCGCCAACGAGGTGGAGAAGCACACGTCGCTCCGCATGGTGCTGGTGAGACTCCACGGCGCCAGCGGTCGTCTCATCCTCGCGGGGAGCGAGGCCGAGGTCGAGATCGGCCACCGGGTGGCTCTCGAAGCTCTCGGTGGGGAGTGAACCGATGCATCGGATACTGACCACCGAGGACATCCGGGCTCTGATCCGCCAGGGCAAGACCGAAGTCGTGGCGGAGCCCCCGACGATCATCACGGCGGCCGCCCGGGACGAAGCGAGCCTGGCCGGGCTCCGGATCATCGAAGGGCCGAAGGACCGCCGGGCAGACATCGTGATCAAGGTCGCCGGAGAGCAGATCCGGGCCCGCATGCTCTTCGATGAGGCACCGGTCACCGCGTCTGCCATCTACGACCTGCTCCCCCTGTCGGGCACCGTCAACCATGCCCGCCTAGCCGGTGACGAACTGATGTTCCCGATCCGGACCTACGTCGGTCCCGAGAACCAATCAAAGGCGCAGACCGCAGGCAATATCGCCTACTGGCCCGACCGCATGATCATCGCCATGTTCTACGGTGACACCGGAGGGGTCGGCCTCACCAATATCTTCGCCCGTGTAGCGGCCGATGACATGGATGCATTCCGCAGGGCAGGCGACTTCGTCTGGAAGAACCAGGGGGTCGAACTCAGAATCGAGCGCGACCTGACCTGATCCTCGCTCGTCGGACTCCTGCGGAGCAACGCGGACCCCCGAACCCGTCGGTCCCTAATCCGAGAAAGGGCCGGTTCCCAAAGCCCTCCGGGACACTGTCCAAGGGCTACCCGAGACTTCCAGGGAGCGACTAGCCCGTCACCGCCATGTCGAGAGGACCCCAAAGAACTCGCAGACAGCGTGTGGTTGATGCCGCAAAACCAGTTGCGGCCCTGCTGAGGGCGGGCCATAATCGATCAAGTGACCCGGGAGGAGGGCTCCAATGGCAGAAGGCCGTGACCCGATTAGCAGAAGGGATTTCGTAAAGCTAGCCGGTAAGGGGGCGGTCGTTGCAGGTGCCATGCCGGCTGTACTGGCCGCTTGCGGGGAGGATGCTCCACCAGAAACGGTGGTCGTTACCTCGATCGTCACCGAGATTGAGGAAAGGGTCGTCACCGAGGAGAAGGTGGTCGTCGAGACCTCGATCGTCACCGAGGAAAGGGTGGTCGTCGAGGAGAAGATCGTCGAGGTTGAGGTTGAGGGAGAGGCCCCCACCACCACCATGGGCATGCGAGAGGCAGGTTTGGCGGCGGAGAACGGCGCCGACCTACTCATCTACGCTCCCCCCGGGCGGGAGATCCCGACCCAGTGGCCCGGCTATCTGGGAAGGTTCCCGGAGCCGCAGTTCGCAGCCACCGCCGGAAGTTTCGCTTCGCTCGGCGAGTTGCAACTCGGAGCCATCGAACCTGACATCTGGAACCCGTGCTTCGCGGTGTTCGACACCGCGGTCAGCGAAGGTCTGGTGCAACCGTGGAATACGGATCTGATCCCCAATTTCGCTGATCTGAACCCGAACCTCACGGCCGCTACCTCGCGTGACGGTCAGCAGTACGCCATTCCGCTGCTTTACGGTCTGGCTATCCCGATCTACCGGGCAGACCTTTACACGCCCAAGGAGAATTCCTACTCCATCCTCTTCGACGAGGACTTGGCGGGGAAGGTCACCTGGACGGACTCGGCCGAATGGTTCGTGGTCGCCGGCAAGCTGCCCGAGAACAACGTGGCCAACCCGCTGGATCCGACCGAAGAGGAACTGGACCGCCTGGTCGAGTTCCTTAAGGCAAAGATCAGGGTCGTGCCCGCCGCCCTTTACAGCGATCTGGCTACCAACCAGACCGATCTGGCCACAGGCAACATCGTGGCGTCCTACGTTGCGCCGACCCAGTGGATCGAGTTGACCAGGCAGGGCGTCGACATCGCGTTCGTCACCCCTGACGAGGGCTTCATCGGGTTCTCGTGCGGTTACTTCCTGATGGCCGAAGCTGATCAGTACTACCACGCGCACGAGTGGGTCAACGCGGCGGTCAGCGTCGAGGCGGCCCTCACCATCTCGAACAAGTTCAACTTCGGGAACTCCAACCTGAAGGCCACAGCGGTCGACAACCCGTTGCTGGTGGACGTCATGGGACTGGGTAACCCGTCCGCACTTGATGGAGTCTCGCTGCTCGACAAGATGCAGAACATCGACCGGCTGAACGACGCTTGGATCGAGGTCAAGGCAGCTGCCGGAGTCTGATCCGAAGTTGGGGCATGCCGGGTGGCCGGTGAGAACCTTTCTCCACCCGGCATGTTCTCGGTCGGTAGGCCGTGAGACCTGCCGACCGCGACTGTTAGCGCCGTGGTAACTGAGAACGACACTTCCGTGAAGAGTGGTCGCGTGGCCAGCCTGGCACGCCGCCGCCATCGGGTGACGCGTTTGCTGCTGGCTTTGCCGCTCGGTTGGCTGCTGCTCTTCTTCGTGATCCCGGTGTCGCTTGTCGTCGCCTACAGCGTCGGGTTACTGGCCACCTTCACCAAGGAGGAGGGGGTCAGCTTCGAGAGTTGGCGGCTCTTCCTGACAGGCGACAACGTCTACATGCTGTTGTTCATCAAGTCGTTCCGGATGGCTCTGATCGTGGCGGTGGTGGTCGTGATTCTCGCCTACCCGATCTCCTATTTCCTCGCGATGATCGCCGACAAGTACAAGTACTCGCTGTTGCTCCTGATGATCGCCCCCTTCATGACCAACTTCTTCATGCGGGTGATGGCCTGGAAGGTGCTGCTCGGCAAGCAGGGTGTGATCAACTCCTTCCTGTTCTGGTCGGGTCTGCGGGATCCTTCCAACCCCATCGAGAGCCTCGCCTTCGGGGAGGTCCCGGTGATGATCGTGCTGGGATACGTGTGGATCCCGTTCGTCATGCTGCCGATGTTCGCGGCGATGATCAGCATGGACCGCCGGCTGCTGGAGGCCGCCGCCGACTTGGGGGCGAGCCGCTTGCGCGCCTTCTGGAAGGTGACCTTCCCGCTCAGCCTGCCCGGAGTCGTGGCGTCCTTCTTCTTCGTCTTCATCCCGACTATCGGGGAGTTCGTGGTGCCCAAGCTGGTGGGCGGGACCCGGGGCTACATGTTCGGGAGCGCCATCGACGACCTGTTCGGCATGGGCCTCGACTGGCGGACCGGATCGGTGCTCTCCCTCTGGCTGGTGATGGCGGTGTTCGTCCTGGCGCTGGTGTTCATGCGCCTGGTGCGCTTCGGGAAGCTGGCCGAGTCATGATCGACATCGCCACCTCCAAGTGGGCCAAACGGGCCCTGATAGGTGTATTCGTCTTCGAGATCATCTTCCTCTACGCCCCGATCACCATGCTCTACATCTTCTCCTTCAACGAGGGCACGGTGGTCGGGTTCCCGTTCGCAGGGTTCACATTCGATTGGTACACCGAGGCCCTAACCAACCGCGGCCTCCTGCTCTCCATGCGAACCAGCGCGACGATCGCCCTCATGTCGAGCACAGCCTCGATCGTGGTGGGCCTCCTGATGGCAATCCCCCTGGCCCGCCGCAAGTTCAAGGCCAAGGCGCCGATCATGGCCCTTGTGCTCAGCCCGCTGGTGGTACCCCATCTGGTGTTCGGCGTCGCCTTGCTGATCACCTTCAGGAGCGTCGAGGTCTTGACGAACGGCGCCATCGAGTTCCCCCTCTCCCTTCCCTCCGTGGCAATCGGGCACGTGGTGGTGCTGATGCCGCTGATCGTCCTGATCCTCATCCCCCGCCTGCAACGGATCGACGCCCACCTCGAGGAGGCGGCCGAGGACCTTGGCGCCAGCGGGTGGCGGACGTTCAGGACCATCATCCTGCCCCTGATCGCTCCGGCCCTGATGGCGGCCTACGTCATCTCCTTCATCATCTCGTTCAACGAGTTCGCGGTGGCGGTGTTCGTGAGCGGTCCTACCACCACCTTCCCGATCTACGTGCTCGCCCAGCTCCAGTATCCGGTGGACGTCCCGCAGGTCATTGCCATCTCGGTGATAGTCGTCACGATCTCGCTGCTGGTGGTCGTAGCAGCGGAGATACTGCGACGGGTGTTCGAGCGCCGGTACCGGGTGCTCAGCCAGACCGCAGGCCTGCTCGGCGTAGCCGACGCCGATACGGAGTGACATGAGACACGGGCGACGGCTGGAGATGTGATGTCGGACCGAGCGTCCTTGCGGCAGCCCTACTCGCGGCGGACCCACTCCTGGGCCGGAGTGGATCTCGAACGCAATGTCGAGATGCAGACCAGGGACGGCGTGACGTTGAGGAGCGACGTCTACCGCCCGCTCGGTGACGGTCCGTGGCCCGTGCTGTTGCACAGAACTCCCTACGGGAAGGACTTCGTCCACGACGGCCACTACCTTCATCCGGGCTGGTACGTGCGTCATGGCTTTGCGGTGGTCGTCCAGGACGTGCGGGGCAGGTTCGGGTCAGACGGCGAGTTCGTCCCCTACCTCAACGAACTCGAGGACGGATTCGACACGGTGGAGTGGGCGGCCGGGTTGGAGGGTTCCAACGGACGCGTCGGAATGTACGGGGCCAGCTATCCCGGGATGGTGCAGTACCTGGCGGCCGTGGAGAACCCTCCCAGCCTCGGAGCGATCTCTCCGACGGTGGCGGCGGCCGACCTCTACAGCCACTGGACGTACGAGGGAGGGGCCCTGCGCCTGTTCGTACCCCACTGGACGGCGGCCCTGCTCATGGAGATCGGTGTACGCCGGGGCGACCCGGCGCTCACCTCACGCGGCCGGGGGATACGGGCTGTACCTACGCAGGCCGGGGCCTGGCTGGGATCGGCCGCGCCGGCGGATCTGGAGCCGCTGGAACACGCAGAGTTCTACAGGGAGTGGCTCGAACACCCCACCAACGACGACTTCTGGAAGGAACGCAGCGCACTGCACCGCATGGACTCGATGCGGTGCGCGGTCCTCCACATAGGCGCCTGGTTCGACACCTTCCTGGAGGGCGCCCTGGTCGCCTACCGGGAACTGGCGGCCCGCACGGACGGTCCGGAGCAGTGGCTGATCCTCGGTCCCTGGGGACATCTCCCGGGCGGCGAATGCATCGGAGATCTGATCCTCGGACCGCAGGCCAGGGGCACGGTCAATCTCGACCGGGTGCAGGTCGACTTCTTCCACCGGCACCTGGACGGCGCATCCCCGGAGACCAACGAGAGTCGCGTCCGTTACTACGTTCTGTTCGAGAACCGCTGGCACGACGCCCCGGCTTGGCCGCCCCCCGGAACCGAGACAACCCTGTTCCTCCGCTCGGACGGGACGGCGAACACGGTGGGTGGCGACGGCCGTCTCGACGAGGCGCCACCGGAGGAGCCCGAACCGGCCGATCTCTACCACTTCGTTCCCCGGATCCCGGTCGCGGCAGCCGGTGGGCACACATGTTGCGACGAGAACGCCATGCCGGCAGGCCCGCGCAGCCAGCACTTCCTGGAGCGGATGCCCGAGATCCTCGTCTACTCGACCGAGCCCTTCGCCGAAGAGTTCACCATCGCCGGCGCGGTGACCGCCCGCCTGTGGACCGCTACCGAGGCGATCTCCGCCGACTACGTCACCCGGCTTTGCTTGGTCCACAATGGCAGGTCCCTCAACATCAGCGACGGGATCAGGCGGATGACGGCGGAAGATCTGGCCGAGGCACGAGACGAGGACGGTGTGGCGGAGGTCGAGGTTCGGATGCAGTCCACGGCCGCGCTGATCCGACCCGGTGATCAGTTGCGCCTCCATGTGACCAGTGGGGCCTTTCCGGCCTTCGACGTCAACCCCCAGACCGGAGATCTGCCCGCTATGACCCCGACCTGGGACGGGATAGCGGCCATGCACGGTATCTGTCACGAGCCGGGCCGGGAGTCATCGTTAACCTTCACGCTGCACCAAGGAGACAGATCATGACGGCTAGCTCTTCTGTGAAGTCCGAGGTCGGGATCCACCTCGAGGGCATAACCAAGACCTTCGGCGAGGTCGTGGCGGTCGACGACGTCGACATCGTCATCCGTGAAGGAGAGTTCTTCTCCCTCCTGGGACCGAGCGGCTGCGGCAAGACGACCAGCCTGCGCATGATCGCCGGGTTCGAGGTACCGGACGCGGGCCGGGTTCTGCTGCGTGACAAGGACGTGAGCGGGGATCTGCCCAGCAAGCGCAACGTCAACATGGTGTTCCAGCACTACGCGCTGTTCCCGCACATGGATGTCGAGGAGAACGTGATGTTCGGCTTGCGGGTCTCCGGGGTGAGGAAGAAGGAACGGGTCAGGCGGGTGGCCGAGATCCTGGAGATCGTCCGCCTGCCCGGTTTCCAGAAGCGCAAGCCATGGCAGCTCTCGGGCGGCCAGCAGCAGCGGGTGGCCCTGGCTCGGGCGCTCGTAAACCGGCCCTCGGCCCTGCTCCTCGACGAGCCCCTGGGTGCTCTCGACGTAAAGCTGCGCCGTGAGATGCAGTTGGAACTAAAGGCCATCCAGCACGAGTTGGGCACCACTTTCGTCTACGTCACCCATGACCAGGAAGAGGCCCTGACCATGTCCGACCGTATCGCGGTCATGAACCTGGGCCGGGTCGAGCAGATCGGAACCCCACGCGAGATCTACGAACACCCCCGGTCATCCTTCGTCGCCGGGTTCATCGGTTCCCTCAACGCCATGGACCTCGTGGTCCAGCAGGCAAGAGACGGGACAGGCGTGATGTCGGTCGGTGACGGCCGGGTGGTGGCACGGCTAAGCGGCCCGGTCAACGTCGGCGACACGTTGCGGGCGGCGGTCCGTCCCGAGCGCATAGCCCTAGCTCCGGCAGGCGCTCCCGTCCACCCCGACGGCTCGGTGGTCGAAGCCACCGTGGACGAGGTCATCTACCTGGGAGCGGTCAGCCTCTTCCATCTCGACATCCCGGGCCTGGGCCGGTTGGTGAGCCAGCGCATGTCCCACGAGGAGGAGTCCGCCTTCCGGCCCGGCGATCGCGTGTCGGCCTCTTGGGAACCTGCCCACACGCTCGTCCTCGAAGCGAACCCCGATACCTGAATCGGTCGGAGCGTGGACATCGACGGGAGCGTCGTCGAGCGACGTTCGCGCCGGTATATCCCCCGTGGATATAGGAGGTTTTCCTTGGACCGGTACACAAACCTGTTCTTCAATGCTCGTAACGCGATGCTGTACCGCAGAATCAATGACTATAACGCTGAGGAACGCGTTGTACCGGAGTCCCTTGTGATTGTGCGGGTGGCTACTTCGGTGCTCGACTTGCCGGGGGTTGTGATTACTGAGATCAACGCGGCGGCAGGTATTGAGCCCCGTTGGCATACTGTCGAGGAGGGTCTCGGACGGTTGGATCACAACGAGATCTTCGCGAGATACTGGGAAGACCATGGTCACATGCAGCGCATGATGGCCGAGGTGCTGGTGCCTGATCGGGTTCCGACTCGATACTTGACCGGAGCCTACGTGGTGGCCGAAGCAGTTGCCAGCAACCTTCCGTGGTCCGCGAGGCGACCCATCGCTGTGAGTCCTTACCACTTCTTCAAGGGAGAACCAGTATGACCACATCGTCCAATGTCGAAGTCCTAGTTGGTGACATCTTTGAGTCGCCTGCCCAAACACTCACGAACACGATCAACACGGTCGGGATTATGGGCAAGGGTATAGCACTTGGATTCCGTCAGCGCTTTCCCGATATGTACGACGATTACGTCCGCCGATGCCAAAGGGAAGAGGTCACACTTGGGGAACCATATCTGTTTCAGGGATTGTTAGAGCCATGGATTCTCAACTTCCCCACCAAACAGCACTGGCGATCTCCGTCGAGACTCGATGCAATTCGTAGCGGGCTCGCGTACCTCGCGGCGCACTACGAGCGGTGGGGGATCGAGTCCCTAGCAGTTCCGTCTCTTGGGTGTGGCGAGGGTGGGCTGGATTGGGGCATAGTTGGCCCCACGCTTCTTTCAGGACTCGAACAGCTGGATATTCCTGTCACTTTGTTCGCGCCCTTCGGAACACCAGCCAAGGAGTTGGACCCGGACTTCCTTCGACCGGGAAGAAGGGTGTCTCCACAGTCTCGGGTACCTGCTGCGGAGGTTGCCCTTGCCGTGATCGTGGGGAGGATCACTTCATGGCGACATCACTACCCCATCGGCAGAACGAGTTTTGAGAAGATCTGCTACTTCGCAACAAGGGCCGGTATCCCTACGGGTCTCCAGTTCGAGAAGCGGGCGTACGGACCCTTTTCGCCAGGTAGTAAGCAACTCAAGGCTCGTCTGATCAACAACGGAGTCATCCACGAGTCTCGACGCGGCAGGATGTTCGTCATAACGGCCGGACCGACCCTGGCGGATGCCACACGCGCCTTCCAGGGCGAGATCGACGGGTGGGAGCCTCTAATCGAGAAGGTTGTAGATCTCTTTCTCAGGTTGCCCGGCACTCGCGCCGCCGAGTTGGTAGCGACAGTGGACTACGTAGCAGAATTACTAGCCAACCAGCATGATCATCGTGGGGGCACGACAACGGAGGATGAGGTTGTGGAGCATGTAAGGCGGTGGAAGAAGGGCCGCAGTCCTGCTGTTGACGATAGGGAAATCCTGAACGGGGTCCGCACTCTTGGCTACTTGGGATGGGCCGAGGTGCAGACCGAGGACGACGATCTCATCCCAGTCTGAGGGGGACGAGAATATGGGTTCATAAGGGCGGACGGCAGGCCCGAGCAATCGTCATTGTTCAGCACCCTCCTAGGGCCAGCTACTCCTGGCTTTTCTTAGAGGGGTGCCCATAGGGCCGGTGCCGGAATACGTAACCGTGAGTTCGTCTATCGCTCTGGTCATCCCGACGTAGAGTAGGCGTCCGATCGACTCTGGATCATCCTGTCCGCGGGGCATCGAGACATGGTTGGTCCCGCCGATAAGAACCTGGCTGAACTCGAGGCCCTTGAGGAGTCTTAGGGTGGAGATTCTCACCTTGCCGACCGACTTGATAACATCGTCGACCTTCCGTGGTACGAAGTAATAGGGGGTTCCCGATCGCTCGAACGCCTCGCAGAGTTCGGTTATTCTTGCTTTGCTCGGACCGAACATCACCAGGATGTTGTCAGGCTTGACGCCTTGATGGAGTAACTTCTTCACCCTGTTCGCTATCACCCGCGCCTCATCCATCAGATCACCGCATTCCAGAACAATCGGTCGCGGACCTTCCCTGGCTACTTCGGGTTCGATGATGTTTCTCCTGCGCGGTGACACCTCTGACAGGAGTCCCCACGCGAGTTCGAGAATCCCGCGCGTGTTGCGATAGTTTCGCCTGAAGAGAGTGGTGCGGCCTTGGGCGGTCATTCCCGGTGGATTCCAGTCCATCTCGCGTTGCTTCCGGAGGAAGATGTCCTGATCGGGATCGAGCGCCATGATGAAGTTACCCGTGTCCCGCGGCTTTGGCTTCAGCATTGCCCAGGCCAGATCCATTCCCGTCTTGCCCAGATCCTGAGCCTCATCCACCAAGACGGCATCGAATCGCTCGTCGTCGTTTAGCGATTGAACCATCTCGGTTGCGGACTCTCGGCGTTGCTGAAACCCTGCGTCTCCCCTTATCTTCCTCAGTATCGGATCCGTGTGTTCGTAAGCCAGAGCATCGACGGTCTTCACTTCGATCCGACCGTTCCCGTCGATCTGACGGTTGAGTTCCAGGGAGAGGGCCTTATTGAAGCAGAGCACCAGGATGCGCCATTGCGGGAACAGTCGTGCGAGATGCCTGGCCCGATGGATGAGCACCAAGGTCTTCCCGCTACCGGCCACGCCACGGATCATCCGGTATCCCCACCCGAGATGTTCGGCAACCTGCTCCTGGCGACGATCGAGCACTCTGAGAAGCTCTTCGGGGGACAGTTCGGGAGGGCGGAAAGCCAAGCGACCTTGCTCGCCGGCCTCGCCGATGATGATCCTCGGGTTGACCACGGAGCGTGCCCGCTGTATCTGTTGCTCAGTGAGGGTGCGGTCGGGGTGGCCCCCCACAACCCGCTTGAAGGCCTCCCGCAGCCGGTCGGGTTGGAAGTCTTCCTGTGTTAGCAGAGGCGCGTCCGTTGCTCTCCACCCGTAGCGCTCGGCGTCGGGTAACCGGAGGTCGGGCAGGGCCAACGTGCAGGCTACCGGAAGATCGTCCAGCCGTGTAGGCACCGCGCGACCCTGGATCTCGGACATCCGACGCCGGACGGTCTCGCGTACCCCCGGTCCTTGCGGCTGCCTCCCCCATCTGCGTTTCCTGGGTAGACGCGAAGGGGCCTCCAATACCAGGATTCCAGAGGCCGGATCGAGCACCAGCAAGTAAGCCTCTTCATGGTCATCGCGTTCGAGCCAGACGGTCACCTCGTCGGGCGCTACGTCCCTCATCAACTTCCCTACCATGTTCAAACGGGTGGAGATGTCGTTCAGGGTGGGGATGTTCTCCGGTAAGAGGAAGGCCATTCACCCCATCCTAGAAAGCTCAGCCGTTCCCAGGTCGGTAACGGCCAAGGTCGGGTAGGTCCGGCCGTCGAATTCCGACTCCGCTCGCGAGATCAGTCCCTCGGATATCAAACCGTCGATGAGTTCCTCCACCCTTTCCCGCCCCAGTATCTGGAGGCGTCCGAAACATGGGTGGGTTCTCTCTCGGGCGTGCAGCTTGAACCGGCCGTCGCCTTCGCCGAGCAACGCCCGGATCAGCTTGGCCTCCGAGAGCTTGCGGAATCCGGTGTCGCTCACCATCCGCATGACGATCTGCCGGGCGGGTGTGGCATCGAGAATCGAGTCGCGAGTGAGCTTGCTCTCCGTCCAGGGTCTTGGTAGGTCCAAGCAACTAGTGCATCCGCGACACCGGCCGGGAGCGGACACTCCGAGATAGTCCAGTATCGCCTTGCGCCGGCAAGTCCTCTGGTCATGGGCGAACCGACGTGCCTGCGCGGAGCGTTCCCTGGCCGCTGCCCGCTGCTGCTCGGCGGTCGTTACTATCCGCGCCCAGTCGGGTTCCATGCCGACCGAGCGATCCAGCGTCAAGGCGTACTCGAACGCAACGAAACCTAAGATGCCTCGGCGGTTCAGCTCCAGCAGGTCAGCCCCAATTCCAGATATAGGACGCCTGAGCCGCCTCCCCCAATTCTCGGCGAGGTAAATGCCGGAATCCGACTTGTCGTGCATACGCACCAGTTCGGCGGCGCGGTATGCCAAAGCCGGATCTTCGGTTCGGAGCTTTTCGACACGCTCCCGAGTGTCGTCCACCACAGACACCCGGCCCCTCCAGATGACATCCTCACGTCGCTCGACCGATCCGCTCTGTTGCAGGTAGTGCACCGCTAACGCCGAACTCTCACGACCCGAGCGGGCTCCGTCACGATCGCCCACCGAGTCGGGAGGGATGTAGTTGACTCCCTTCTGAAGGCCCCTCCACAACTCTTCGACGCGTGCCGGATCGGGCGTCGTATTCTCGGCGAAGAAGCCATGAATCCGGCAATCGCCGGGGGTGACGAGAAGCACGACCGTTCCGAACTCCGGACCCAGCCCTACGGAGGCCCCTCTCGCCACCCGGCCGGTCTCCTGCACGTACTCTTCTATCGAAGCCGGCATCTCCAGATGGATGATCAAGGCGATGTCGGGCTTGTCGATCCCCATTCCGAACGCCTTGGTCGCCACGACCACGTCGATCTCGCCGTGACGATAGGCGTCCTCCACATGTAGCCGCTCCTCGGAGGGCAAGGCGCCGTGATAGGGCCTGACCGTGTGTCCTGCGCTGCGGACAAGCCCCGCGAGGCGGGTCGCGTCCTTGATCCTCGGTACGTAGACAATGGAACTCTGCCGGCGGAAGGCATCGAGTATCTGCAGGACCCGGATGTCACGGTCCGTGAAGTCATCGCAGCCCTCGACGTAGTAACGGATCTCGGGCCGATCGGGTGACGCGGTGATCACTCGCGCTCCGGACCTGAGCTGTAACAGCTTCTCGATTTCCTTGCGGGTACGGGACGTTGCAGTGGCCGTGGTGGCTAGAACCGGCTTGTGGCGGTCGTCACCGAAAGCTCGGAGCAGGGCCTTCGGAATGGCTGAGTACTCGGGACGGAAAGAGTGTCCCCATTGCGAGATGCAGTGGGCCTCGTCCACAGCGATACGTCCGATCTCGACCCCCTCCAGCATCTGCGTAAACATCGGATTCCAAAGGCGTTCGGGGCTCACGTAGAGCAGCTTGTACCGGCCCTCTCGGGCGCCTTTGAGTATCTCCTGCTGCTCCCCTGGCGGGATACCACTGTGTATGGCAGCGACGGCGTTCACTCCACGTGTCCTCAGGTTTTCGACCTGGTCGTTCATAAGGGCCTTGAGGGGTGAGATCACCAAGGTCACCCCCGGGGTGAGGAGCGCCGGAAGCTGGAAGGTGAGGGACTTACCGGACCCTGTGGGCAGCACCGCCAGCACATCCTCGCCGCCAATGAACCGGACCATCGTCTCCAACTGACCATGGCGCCACTCCCTGAACCCGAGCCACTTCCTGCATCGTTCCAGAGCCCCTCGGATCCGCTCCGGGTCGGCGAGGTCTTCCTCGTTCAAACGTAAGTCTTCGAGGTCTCGGAACCTTGACCACCGATCAGCGGAGGGAATGTCTCGTAGCCTTTCCCATAGGGACTCGTCAAGCTCAATACCCAAGTGGCGGGCGATTTCGGTATAGGCAAGTTCAGCGGAGTCGACTTCCATGGAGGCGGGCGGTCCGGTAAGGCTCCGTCGTATGCGGTCCCTGTAGGGGGTCGGCCGGCGGAGTCGATTGTCCAGTACCACCGTCACACCGACGTCGTCGTTGGTTCTTATCAGCCGACCGGCGCCCTGGGTGAACCTCAGAGCGGCCCGGGGGATCAGATAGTCCGCGAATGGGTCTTTGCCTTGAAGTTCCAGCGCCCCCATTCGAGCGCTCACCACGGGATCGCCTGGGGAATCGAACGGGATCTTCTCGATCACTAGCAAACTCAAGGCTTCGCCCGGTATGTCAATACCCTCCCAGAAGGATCGGAGGGCGAGAAGAGAAGCAGAGATATCAGTCCTCATCCGTTCGGCGAGGGCGGCCGGCGAGCTATCCCCTTGGGCGAGCAGGACGAGACCCTGCTTCTCCAGATGGGGGCGGGCATGGTCACGAACCTGATCTAGGCGTGCCCGGGCGGTCATGAGGGCCAGACCGCGGCCGCCGGTCAACACGAACAGGCGAGGAATCTCTGCGGCCTCAGCCTTGGCGAATTCGTCGAGCAATCCACCGCGTGGAGCGGGTAGGTAGTCGGTGTATAGGACGAGATGGTTCTGTTTGAGACGGTCGAAGGGAGTCGGTAGCCGACTCGTTTGCGGACCTTGTAGACCAAGAGCCCGGATCAGAAAGTCGAAACTCCCGCCCACGCTGAGGGTCGCGGATGTAAGTACTGCGGTGTTCAGCGTTTTCCATAGATCGCTGAGCTGCGGCGCCACCGAGGCAGGCACTCGGCGCAGCGTCCAAGACCACGTCGCTTCTTCTAGTCGCAGGTCGACGATGTTGACCCACAGTTCCTGATGTTCCGCCCACACCACCTGGTCGATCAACTTCGCCGTGTCCCGTGCGGCCCGCCCCAGACGGCTGATCCCGTACTGCAACCTCTGTTGCCGGTAGCGACCCCTCAGCCGAGCCGGTATCGATATCCGGTTGAAGACGTCGGCCAGACGCAGAAGGGCCATCTGAAGTACCTTGGCTCTCCGGATGACCTCCCGGTAGGAGGAGTGCCCCGTATCGATGCCCGATCTGATGTGGTAGGAAACCCCGTACTTCTCAGTATGGGCTTGTTGAGCCCCGGTTCGGCTCCGCACGTATCCGATGAGCTCATCACCGAAGTCCTTAACGTCCGTCTTCACGTTCTCGCTGGCAGTCCTAAGGTCCTCTAGGACGGATCGATAGCCGGCTCGGGTTGCTTCATCGAGTTCCGACCACGGAAGGGCCCTTCTGAGGCGGTGGATCACGCCAGCTCCTGAGGAACTGGCTACGGCGCTGCAAGAGGTCGTCAAGATATAGACTTCCGACCTCTTCCGAGAGGGCGGAGGTGGCGGCGTCCTCGAGTTGGTGTGCTTCGTCGATGACGGCATGCTTCGCGTGCGTTTGCCAGTAATCCGAGACGATCAGAAGGGCATGGTTGAGGACGGCGATATGGGCATTCCCGATCGCCTCCCTCGCTCGGCGGTAGAAGTCTCGTTCGTCGAGTGCAGTAAGGACCGGCCCCGGCGGGTATTCAACCCGGAGTTTCCATCGGAGGTGGTTGAACACGCGAACACGACCGTCGATTGCCGGGGTTCTCAGGTCTTCCCAGTCTCCGGTGGGCGTCTCCGCCACCCATCGGCAAATGACGGCGAGGGCCAAGGCGGTGTCGACGTCGGGCGGGTCTTCGTCGAATTCCGCTTCCAACGCCTCGAGATTGACGTAGTTGTGGCGTCCTTTGAGCAATACCCAGTTGAATTGCCCTATTTCCTGTTCCAGTTCCTCCAACGTGGCGAGGATCTGATTCTGGAGGACGTGGCTAAAGGTGGATACCGCTACGGTCCGGCCCGATGATCGAGCGTATTCGATGGCGGGAACCACATACGCCAGAGTCTTGCCGGTCCCGGTTGGTGCTTCGATGAGGTGCTGGCCACCGTTCGAGAGGGCAGTTGCGACCGCTTGTGCCATCTGCATCTGTGGTAGCCGTGGCTCCCGTTCGGCCATCAACACACCGCCGGCTTGAAAGGCTCGTTCGAGAGTGGGTATGTCGAACTGTCCGCTGGGTTCTTCTCGCCGGGTCTTGGGCGGTAGGGGGACCACATCCGCCAGGTCGGGAGGGTTGGCAGGCACCTCTATGAAGCCGGACCAAGGGTGGTCACCGCGTGCCAGGATCCAACGCTGAAGGCGACGCGAGGGCTCGTCTCGGTTCAGGACCTCGATCATCGCCATCAGCACTCTGTGGGTCAGGCGGGAGTCGTTCAGCGCGCGATGGAGGACGCTGTATTCCAAGCGGAACCAGTTGGCGAGGTGTTCGAGCTTACGGCCCGGGGGTGGGCGTCCACCCTGTGAGTCCCGTATCATCCCCTCTCCGGCGCGGGGGAAGACCAAGTGGGCCAGCTCCAGCGTGTCCAGGCGGGTTCCCGGTAGCGGATCCAACCCTACGGAGTCAGCAGCTTCGTCCAGTTTCCGAAAGTCGAAACCGAATCCGTTGTGGGCGATGAGAGGTCTGTTACCGACGAAGTCGCCGAATCTGAGGAGAGCATCGCGTAGGCTGGGAGAATCCACGAGGCCGGCATCGGAGAGATCGGTGAGGCGGGCTGTGTCCGTTTGCATCGGCTCTTCTGTGTGGACCAGGCTCTCGAACTCGTCGGCAACATCGGGTCCGGAGCAGAGGACAGCGCCTATCTCGATGATATCGCCTCCGATACCATTGGTCTCTAAATCGAAGATGACGAACGGGCCCGCTGCCGAGTTTCGCGCGACCACGATGGGCTAGAGGGCGTACGGTCTGACCAGTGGAACTGACCGTTGATACTCGCGGAGCCGGCCCTCGAAGCTCTTGCCAACCGGTAGGTCCGAGATGATCTTCGGCCACGAGTCGCGCATCGACTCCAGGGTCTGCCTGACCGTTTGCTTGACGCGGGCAGGGTCCACGTCGGTCCTCCTAGCGATCTGTTCCATCATTGGCAGGTCTACTCGTGAAGCGTCGCGCGTGCGACCGAGTTTCAGTGCCATTCCGCGGTCTAGTTCCACGTACTGGATGGTCGAGACCAGATCGTACGCGGGAGCCAGGCGGGACTGGATGCGGTTCGGGTACCAGATCGTCCAGTTCTTCAGGTGGGCGTCCTCATTGCCTATCCCGATGCAGAAGGTCAGCCGCCGGATGTATTCGAGGAAGTCTTCCTGGCCACACAGCACCAAGATGATCCTCCCGAGTCGTTCGTAACTTGCCCCCTCGTATTTGGCCTCGGGCCAGTTATCGACGACTTGGTTCAGATCCTCCATGTGGATGCGCTCATCGTGAATCGAGCCACATGGTCCGCGGTCGAATCGGCGGACCACGTAGACAGTGGTTCCCTCTAGGGCGCCGAAGCCGCGCGGAAGTGGGCCGAGGTCCCCAGCCTGGCGTACCTCACAGTCCGGTACATCGATGCCCGTTTCGCGAGCCCAGGTCATCATCGAGCACTCGTTCTCGATCAAGTTGTCGTATTGACGGGACGGCAGCTTCACTAGGTGATCGCCGAGTACCCCCTTGCCTGGAAGCGTGAGGGTGTTCGCCGAACGCATCATCGAAAGTTTCATCTGCACGCCGGCAAGCGAGAAGCGAATCGGGTAGGCCTCACGCTTGCCCGCACTCTCGTCCTGATCGCCAGGAAGCCCGTCGGTGCCCCCTGACGATGTTTTACCGTTTCCATGGCGTTCGATACTCTCGGTGTTGTTATCTGGAACGACTTGCAGAGCCCCAGGTAGGTCGTTACCCAAGGCCGTAAGCAGCCGGAACTCGTTGCGATGGTTGATTCCGTACCCCTCGGCGACGAGTTGTCGGAGCCGGCTGTGCTCGTGGAGTAGGTTCGAGAACCACTCGGGTAGGCGCTGTGCCTGTTTCCACCGATGGCGAGGACGTTCCTCGAACACCTGTCCGAGCACCGGCCTCCGAGGCGCATTCCGGTACTCGTTCGAAAGCTCGAAGCGGTGAGTTCCTTGCGAAGTCCAGAGATGCCCGACCGGGAATCCGTGAAGATGAGCCGTCACCACATCGGTGTGTCTTCGGGGCATGTTCGCTACCTGTCAGAGTGTGACTCGGACGATCTCACAGGGAGGCCAGAGCGGGCCGGGTCGAACGTTCCCACTCGGCTCCGGCGTCGACGAAGTCCTCGACCCTTTTCCGGATGTCCCCCATGCGCGCTCTGACAAAGGACTCGCAGTCACCGGTGCGTAAGGCGTCCGCAGCCGCCTGGAAGATGGCGTGGCTTTCGAGAACTGCCGACCTTGCCGAAGCCAGTTCTAGCGCCGGGTCCCCGTTCGCGGCCGGCGACCAGTAGACGCGGTTGGCCACGGAACTCGCCGCTTCCCCCGTTGTCGAGTTGTCGAAGACGCGCGGCAGGGCGGCCTTCCGGTCGATGGTCAGCACCTCCGCAATGTCGATCTCAGCGGGGCCTGCGCCATTGGACGAGGCAGGATCGAGTGGCCGGAGGTGAGCTATCGCGCAAAGGGTGGTCTTGGCATCCGCTCGGTTCCAGTGCATTAGACCTATCTCGATCGGCCGTCGCTCGTCGGGGAACTCGTCGAGCAACGCCATGACGGTCTCGATGGCGCTTCGATCATTGCTGATCGTGTTGAGAGCCAGTCGCATCGTCCCCGTAGAACCCAGCTTGGGAAGCGGACCGTGAACCGCGGCCCGCCAGAACCAACGCCGCAGCAGTACTCGCTCCCACTCGGTGGGATTCTCATGAATGGTGAAGAATCGGACGAGGGCAACAAGGAGATGTTGATAGGGCACCAGATCGAAATGCGGTACACCTGCATCGTTGCGCAGAAAGTCGATCGTACGGTTTAGGGCGGTGTCGGCACGGTCGATCGCCTCGCCGAGGCGTGACGAGCCGCCGGCAAACTCGGTCCGGAAGTCGCGAAATACGTCGGGGCCCCGGACCGACAGGACACAGAGTACGAGTGTGTTATGAGCCACGGTACCGAAACCCCACGTTCCGATCTCGTGAGCAAGTTGTGACACATCGCGTTCACCAGGTGTGCTCAAGGAAGTCAAAGCGTGGAACACCTCGGCGCGGTTCATCCGTTTCCCGAAGGTGTTTATCCGGTCGAAAATCTCGCGCAAGGGACCGAGGTCGCCTTCGCGCTCGGTCTCGACGGAGTAGGCGGGAACACGGTAGTTCCGGAGTCTATCTGCGAGTTTGAAAGCTCGGTTCTGCAAGTCGCCGTCCAGATCTCTCTCGCGAAGCCACGCCATTACGCGGGGGAGTTTGTAGGCCTCCCGCAGTGGTAGATGGATGTCGCGAGGGCCATTCTGCGGGTGCCAAACGAATTGTTCCGTGGCGAGATCGAAGTAGAGCGCCCGAGATGGCGGCGGGAGTGCCTCCTCCCGAAGGAGCACGTTTACGAGAGCAGTGATGCGTTGCTGCCCGTCCACCACCCACAGTGCTTCTTCGGGTCCGGGCCGGTTCCACAGGAGAAGGGTCCCGATCGGGTAACCCTTGGATATGCTGTCGAACAGCTTGGCGACATCCCCCGGTCCCCACCGTTGCCCGCGCTGGAAGTGTGGGATCCGGACAGTATTCTTGCCAACGAGTACCAGCAACTCTTCGATGGTGTAGTTGGAAGCCACCGTCCGCTCGAGTCCATGTACCATCCAGCCAGCATACCGGGGGAACCCCACATAACCGTGTCTCGCTGCCCTCGGGCCGCCGTAGCGATACCAGGTTGTCAGCACGTTGCGGTTGGGGCACAATCTTGGCGATCTGTCAGGGGGTCGTGACCATGGGACCGGACAAACGGCCGGTAGTTGTAATCGCCGAGGTACTGGCGGCAAGTTGCGCCGAGCACCTGCAGGAGGTCTGTGAGGTGGTGGAGGCGGCCGGGGAATCCAGGGACAGCCTCCTGGGCCTTCTCGGCAATGCCGAAGGGTTGGTAGTACGGAGTGGCACCCGCGTCGATCGGGAGCTCATGGAGGCGGCTCCCCGGCTCAGGGTTGTGGGTCGGGCCGGAGTGGGTGTGGACAACATCGACCTCGACGAGGCCACCCGGCGCGGCGTCCTGGTGGTCAACGCGCCTCTGGCCAACAGCGTGTCCGCTGCGGAGCACGCCTTCGGGTTGATGCTATCCTTGGCGCGCAACATCGCCCGGGGGGACGCATCCATACGGTCCGGGCGGTGGGACCGAGCCAAGTTCCGGGGAGTCGAACTGGATGGCAAGACCCTTGGCCTTGTTGGTATGGGGAGGATAGGTTCATTGGTGGCCCAGCGGGCGCTCGCTTTCGGAATGCGCGTCTTGGCCTACGATCCCTACATCACTGCCGAGCAGGCCCGGGCCGCGGGAGCGGAACTCAGGGATCTGGACTCGCTGCTGGCGGATTCCGACTTCATCTCCCTCCACCTTCCGCGGACTCCGGAGACCGAGAACCTGCTCGATGGTGAGGCGTTCGCCAAGGCCAAGCGGGGAGTACGGATCGTCAATGCATCTCGCGGCGGGATCATCGACGAGGAAGCGCTCGTCGAGGCCATCCGGGACGGGCAGGTGGCCGGGGCGGCGCTCGACGTCTATGCCGAGGAACCCATGACCGGCGGACCCTTGACCGAGTTGCCCGAGGTCGTGCTGACCCCCCACCTTGGTGCCTCCACCGTGGAAGCCCAGAACAAGGCCGGTCTCCATGTAGCGGAGTCTGTGGTGGCCGGGTTGGCCGGGGAGCCGGTCATGGCAGCGGTGAATTCAGTAGACGGTGATTAGGGCAAATTCGCGCTTCGAGTATGTCGTGGATGAAGGCCGGGGGTGACGAATGCTAGAGACCGAGTGCGTTGTGCAGTATTTCGTCGATGGCGCGGCCAGCCGGCGCGTCGATTCGACCGAGCCTTTCGACGAGACGGCGGGTCGATACAGCTCGCACCTGTTCTACCTGAAACGCCGTCTCGGTGGCTAGGAGGGTGCTAAACAATGACGATTGCTCGGGCCTGCCGCCCGCCAGCCCAGGAATTATGCCGGTGGTTGGCGGGCCGGTTGTGGATTGCTCAGTACCCCCTAGTGTCCCGAGTCGGAAGTTCGTTACAGAAGAGCGGGCTACACCTCCACCCCACCGAACCCCGAGAACGCGAAACCCGCCGGAAGGTGCCTCTTTCCTTGCGATCCCACCCACGCCGCCACCTCCGAGGGTCACGGACGCGACCTTCTATCCCCTGTGCGGGCCGGTTCCGGACATTATGA
>JAPOQZ010000067.1 GCA_026710435.1 bacterium
CTCGTCCATGGTGGAGGCGTGGCGGCCGCCCTCGCCGCGGTTGGAGGGGAGGAATTCGTCAGGGATTCCAACCGGTGGGTTTCGGAGCACGGTCCGGTCCGGCCCGGGCAGGCCGCGGTCACCACCGGCGGGGGACTGCCGACCAGGTGGGTGGTCCATGTGGTGGGACCCCGCTACCGGGAGGGACAGGACAACGAAACCCTGCTCCGCCAGGCCGTGCGAGCGGCCTTGAACGTTGCGGCCGAGCTCGGCGCGACGACCGTGGCCATGCCAGCCATCTCGACCGGCGTGTTCGGATATCCATTAGCGCCGGCCGCGGAGGTGATCGTCGCCGAGTCCCTTCGCTGGACCGAGTCGCACCCCGCCATCCTGAGCGAGATACGGCTGGTGGCCTACGACCACCGGACAGCCGATGCCCTGCGACTTGCCCTGGAACGGCAGGGATAGGAGCGACCGGCACGAGGGTTATGGAAGCCCGGCGATGATCAGGCCTTTGAATGTGTCCAGATACACCCGACTGGACCGCGCCCTAGGCGAAGCTGGTAGGGGCTGATACCGTCGGTATGTGGGGTTCGCCAAACGACTGCTAGAAGAACAGGACGCGAGTGGGTTCCGTAGCGGTCGCTACTTCGACGATGTCTGTAAGCACTGCATTGGTGATCCCGCCCTGGCTGTCTTCGTGTCCCGGATCGGCCTGATTGCGAAGTGTGATTTCTGTGGCCGGATCAATACCCGTGGAATGCAGGTAGGTGCCTTGTTCCGCTACATGGCCAGCTGCCTGCACGCCGAGTGGGAGGACCCGAACAACTCCGTCGCAGGGGGGCTCGTCCCGGGTCCTCGCATCATCGACTCCGATGATCTCCTTGATCAGCATGATCAGCCTTTCGAGAATGAAGATATTCACTGGGAGTTCGTAAGGGCCTTTGATCATCTGTGGTGCCAACGTAACCCCTACCGCCTGACTCACTCCGACATGTTGTTTCTTAGTTGGGAGCGATTCAGCGAGATGACCAAGACCGACAGGCGCTACTTCTGGTACCGAACGCAGGCACCAGACAACAACGACGATGACGAACTCCTAGACCCGGCGGAGGTACCTGACGAAGTAGGGAGGGCCATCGTCCGAGCAGGTTGGCGAATGCTGGGACGGACGACCGACCGCCGTATCCTGCGGGCGCTTGCCCACGACCCATCCAGGCAGCTTCGCACTGCTGACGAGTTGGGATCTCCACCTTCGGAGCGCGCCGGGAACAACCGAATGAGCGGCGCCGGTATCTCCATGTTCTATGGTGCCGAAACCGCAAAGACAGCAATCACCGAGATCCGGCCCTGCCCGAAGATGGCGATCACCGTAGGCAGTTGGAGTCCGAGTCGGGAACTGGTCTATGTAGATTTGTTGGCATCCCAACCCATCCCGAGCATATTCGACATGACGGCTCGGGGCGAGCGACCATGGTTGCGGTTCCTTGCCGAGTTCGCTGACGACCTTGCTCAACCCATCGACCCGCACATCAGTCCAATCGAATATATCCCAACACAGATTATGACTGAATACATACGAGACCACCTTCGCACTCCGGACGGTGGGCAGATCGACGCTATCCGCTATCCATCATCGCTCGATGAGCCAGACGGCGTGTGTTGGGTAGTTTTCGCCAAACAGGACGACTGCGGCGACTCCACCGACATAACCGACTCACTCCTCGTACTCGACGCTAACTCGATCAAACGGCAGGAGCCGGCAGCGTGATCGGCGGCGCGAATTCGGACCGGTACACATTCCAGGCTGAGTATCTGGTCAGGAAGTGGGGAGGGGGCTGAGTAGGTGGGTGTCGATTAGGCCTTGGAAGTGGTTCGCGACGCTTGTTGCGAGAACTCGGTGCCGGATCAGGACGCCTAGTTCGATGTTGCGGTCGAGGGCCGCTTCGGTGAGGTTGGCGGAGGTCACGAACACGGCTTCGTCGTCTACCACGACCGCCTTGGCGTGGAGGACGCCGGACGGACCGGACGGGTCTAGCGAGCGGGGGTCGTAGTAGACGGCGGGTTTGGATGAGCCCGGCCAGTCCTTGCCCCAGAACTGGTTGGTGAAGCGGCGCACGAGTTGGTCGGCGGCGGTGGTGTCGCCGCGAGCGCGTTGGATGTTCAGCAGGATCGTGACTCGTAGACCGGGCGAGTCGTCCAGGCGTTGGGCCAGGTGGGCGAAGGCTTGCGGACCGTCAAAGTAGGCGTAGGTGCTTACCCAGACGGATCGCTTGGCTCCGTCGAAGAGTTCTTCGTAGACCCGGCGGGTATCGCGCGCCGGGAGGCCGGGCACCTCGGGACCCGACCAGACGAGGTCGGGAGACGGCACGCCGGCCGATGCCTCGTCGACAGAACGCACCCAGGCCGCGACCGCGCGGCCCGTGATGCCGACTCGGGCGAGATCGGCGAGGTCCTCCGAAAGGTCCCCCAATAATCCGTCCACATTGCCGCGAAGAGTGAGCGCCGAACGGAGAGCCGTACGCCCTGGCCGGTCGGGCAGTTCGCCGGTGTCGAAGGCTTCGGCCAGGCGGCGCCGCTGATGGACGGGCAGGGTCTGGATATGCCGACCGATCACCATCAGGGCAGGGGGAAGTAGGCAGTGTCTTCCAGGCCGAGCACCGGGACGACAAGCGCCCGGTCGAGGTAGTCGTTGCGCATCTCGCACGAGGTCTCCGCGACGAGCGCGCAGCCGTGGCAGGCGGCGCCGAGCAGCCAGCGACCCTCCAGACCCGCGCTTTCAGAGTGCTGGGCGCAGATCGGATCGTTGGAGCACAGCGATCCCGCCTCCAATGCGTGGGCCAGATGGTCTTCGAAGTGGCGGGCCTGCTGTACCAAGCCCCCGAGGGTTCCCTCCGCGTCGGGACTCCCCGTGTAGAGGAGTATCCCGAAGTGGCCGGACTCCACGTACACCCGCTCGCGAATGGAACTGGCCGGGTAGCCGCAGCGCATGGCCAGCGACTGGATCAATAGGTGGGCGAGGGTGTGCAGCAAGATGTACGGCCCGCCGGGGAACCCGCCCGGCGACTTGCCGCGGTTGCGACGCCACTCCACGTACTGCCGCTGGAGCTGGTCGATCCGGTCTTGCACCGCGGGCTGCTTCAGCCAGGTGGCAACGGCCGCTGGGCGCAGGTGAGCGAACACGCCCTCGCCCCTGTTCTCCACCGCCGGGTACCAACTGGGTTCGAGGGCAATGGCGGCTCGCTCCACGTCTGACTCGTAGTCGCCATGGATGTCGCGGACGGCCGCTTCGAAGCGGGTGAACCCGATCAAGGCCATGACCTCGCGCAACCGGTGAAGCTGGATGACTGCTTCGACGCCGCCGCTGAACCGCGATCCTGGTTCCCGCCAGGCGTGGTCCGGCAAGCGCCGAGCATGGAAGTCCGGATCCACCGGCACGTCGTCACCGAAGCCCTCGGGCGCACCGAGCAGCTCACGCAGTTCGGCTTCCTTCACGGGACGGGCCTCCCTAACGCCACGCCGAACCTGTCCGATCAGGCGAAGCACATCGGCGTCTGCGAACGGACTCAGCTTCTCGGCGACCTTGGTCTTCTTCTTCATGAACGTAAGATCACCGAGGTCCTCCACGATCTCGAGGTCGTCCCAAAGCTCTCTCACGACGCGTTCCATGTCGGTTCCCCGATCAGGCAGTGACAGCACAGCGAAGACTTGGGGGAAGTATGCGTTGGATGCGGTGCGGATTAACAGCCGGCTAGGGAGATTGCATTCCTCGGCGGTGTTCAAGCCAAGCCAGGGCCGCCTTCCCAGGCATCCCCCGAGCGGCCGAAGGCCGATATCGGTGGCTTCGTAGAGGCGGCGGGACTTGGCACATTCGCACCGCACTATGAGATCGGCCAGGTCGCCGGTGGTTCCCCGCTCGTCCATCCAGAGCCGTCGTCCGCACCGTTCTTCCCGGCCATGCACGAACCCCGCCCAGTCGAGATCGTCCACGTGCCCCCGCGGGCAGGCGCGCACAAAACGGGTGGGTACTACCGACTTTCCCTCGAACCGGTCCCGGTCGTCGAGTTCCTTCCGGTGGACGAGCCGCCGCGACCGGGTCGGGCGCTTCTCCGAAGACCGTGAGATCGCCGTAGCGCCCCGGGAGGGGTTCGCTTCCTGAACGACGAACCATTCGGGAAACCGCCATGCTCCGATATCGGGGCCTGGCAGCCAGGGCGCCGACGGCGCGGGCGGGGGCGCGTACAGTCGCGGCGCTGGGATACCGGTCACGATGCCTAGGAGACCGGTCAGCCGCGCATCGACTATCTCGTCCAAATCGTGCGTTGAAGGCCAAGTCTCCAGACCTCCGACGACGGCCGCATGCTCGGGCAGGTCGATGAGCGCGCCCGGTCCGTAGGTGGTGATTACCTGGCTTTGGCGGATCTGCCCCTGCGCGCGACGGGTCACTCGTCACCGTCCGACAGGGAAGCCGTCAAGGGTCGGATCCGTAGGTTGACCTCGGGTTCCACATCCCGCAGTGACCGGTTGGCTCGGAACTTGGCGTGATGCGCCGACTCGAAGTCCTCTTCCAGCATCTCGCGCAGCAGATGGCCACCGCCGGCCTTACCTTCGTATTTCTGGTACTTCACGGCGGTGTTGACGTCCGAATAGTCAGCAACCACAGCCAGCCACGAGTCGAGCAAGTCCACCACCCGGGCCGCCACGCTGTGCCGTCGTTCCACGTGCTCTGTCTCGTCCTCGTAGGGCTGCTCGTCCACCCGCTCCAAGAAAACCTCCCGTAGCCTGCGCTCGAGGTCGACCCTCACCCGGTCGAGAGCCGCCACGCCGGACGGCGGAGTCAGCGACGGCTCAGAATGGCGTGCCAAACCGACCAGTGCTCCGGCGAAACCCCGGTCGAGGGCGCGGGCCGAGAACGGCGTGACGCTAGATACCTCCACCGACCGGTAGAACGTCTCGTGGTAGTGGCGGAACCGCTCGAAGTGGGACCGGTCACGCGGCTTGTGGACGTTGAGCAGGGTAACCACCAGGCCCGGTTTCCGGTCGTCGCGACCCACGCGGCTGGTGGCCTGTATGTATTCGGAATGGGTCTTGGGCTGGCCCAGCACCACCATCAACCCCAGCCGGGGGATGTCGAGACCCACCGAGATCATGTTGGTGGCTATGGCGCTGTCTACTCGGTCGTTCTCATGGGCCCCGCATCCGAGGCGACGCCGGGCCTCGGCGACCTTGCCGGTGGGGACCCGCGACGTCAGCTCGACTACATCGGAGAAGGTCCGGCGGTCGCGGAATAGTCCCTCCGAGTGGAGTTGGCCGATGCGCCGCCGCTGCCCGTAGGCCTTAACGGTGTTGCGGACCTCCTCCTCCAGGATGCGCCTCGCCCCGCCCAGCTCGCGCAAACTGTTGAAATAGCCGAGGACGGTCATGTACGGATCGGCCGGGTTGTCCTCATTCCGGTGACCGCCGGAGTCCCGGTAGGCGCGTTCAGCCGCTCCCATCAATGCCAGCCATACCCGCTGCATCAGCTTCTTCGGGTTACGTCCCGGGGAGGCGATTCCGAGATAGAGCCTGCCCGACGCCCGATCCGTAGGCATGACCTCGGCGAAGAACGAGTCCCGCCGGTCGGGACCCGGGGGAGGAAATACCTGTGTGCTCGGCCGAGCGAACAGGGCCTGTATCTGGTCCTGGGCCTGGCGGGCCGTGGCGGTGGACGCGACGATCTTGGGACGCGCCGCCGGGGCGACGCTGCCCCGGGACAGATCGTCCGCCTCGCCGTCGGCCCGCACACTCAGAGCTTCAATGACGGCCTCGTACAGCCCGGCCATCGTACCCAGGGGTCCCGATATCAAATGCAGCTCGTCCTGGATCACCAGGTCGGGTCCGGCCAGGCGGCGACCGAGCGGGCGGCCTCTCCGGGGATCCGCCGGCCCGTAGAAGCCGTCATCGTCGTACCGATCCGCTCCGCCCAGCAGGGCCCCGGTTTGGGCTGTCCACGGCAGCGAGGCGAATTTGTCCACGGTGGCGATCAGGAAGGCGGGCAGGCGCCGGTAGAGCGGCTCGTCCACCGCCAAGATCGGGAGCGGCCGGTCCCCGCTGAAGTCGCATTCGAAGTCGGCGCAGACGATGCGCAGCTCGGTCGGTCTGTCATCGTCGGGCAGGAGTGTGAACGAGGCCGGTTCGAACCGGCTGCCGCACCATGGGCAGCTCTCCAGCGGTATGGGCAACGGCTTGCCGGTCGGATTGGCCTTGAACTGCCGGGTCTTGGATCGGGCCGAGTCTGACCGGCTGTCACCCTTGCGGCCGATGACGTTCGGGGTGGCGGCCTTACCCACCCACAGTCCGATCTCGAACGGCCAGACACCGTACCGATCCGGGTCGTCCTCGCGCTCCAACTCCAGCGCGCACACCAGACCGGATGCTCGGGCTAGCTGGTCCAGGGTGAGCAGACGCAACGTGTAGCGCATGATCACGGCCACGCCTGCGCCGTGCCTACCACCCTCACCTGGCCGGCGCAGTCGACGCAGCACGATGGCGAACGCCGCCAAGCCGAGGTAAGCCTCGGTCTTGCCGCCGCCGGTCGGGAAGAAGAGCAGGTCGACGATCCGGCGCTGGGGATCATGCGGGTCGGCCAAGCCGGGAAGGTTGAGCAGGATGAAGGCGATCTGGAAGGTCCTCCACGTCGGCGGAGGCTCGTCCGGACCGAGCCGCTGCTGAAGCGCTCGCGCCACCGCCCGGTTCGCCATGCGGAACGCATCGAGGGCGTCGGCATCTGAGGCCAGCAGGTCGATCCCCCGTTCGATCCGTTCGGCTGCCAGGCCTGCGCGGCGCAGCAATTCCTCGGCAGTCTCGCGCCGGTCGCCCGTAAGTGCGGAGAGACGGCCGCGCTGCAACTCGATCCAAGCCCGGTAGCCTTCCACCAGCGGCTGTAGTGCCGTTCGGGTGGCCGCGCCATCGGGTAGCTTGCCGAGGACTTCCATCGACAGTTCCGCCTCCGGCCTCTCCACCGGCTCGGTCTTGGCGACGGTGGCGCTAGGAATCCACGCCGTGCGCAGCCGCCGACATTCGCCCCCGGCCGTCTCCCATTCGGCCGACACGCCGTGCCCGACCGCGTACTCGGGGGTGTCGGAGTAGTGGAGGTCCGCAACCTCGTCGTCCCACTCGGCTGCGCGCGCTCCCCGAGGATCGGGCCGGGGGACGAAGGGCAGCCCGCTCCTGATCTCCAATTCCGCCTGGAACGCGTAGGCCCGATCAACCAAGCGGGAACTGTTCGAATCGTCAGGACGACCGGGAACGGGCGACCGATTGTTGACCAGGAACACTGACACCGACCGCACGCCCTCGGGAAGGCCGGCCAGGCGACCGACGTCCACCACCCGGGACACCACATGCAGCCGGAGACCCCTCGACTCCGGGACCGCGTAGTCGGGGCGGCCCGCCAGAGCCACCGCCAAGGTGCGCTCGTGTGCCGTCCGTTCCCACACAGCGAGCGGCTTGCCGTCGGCGCCTTTCCCCTCACCAGGCTTGTAGTCGCCCCACCGTACCGTCACGTCCAGTCCTTCGGTCTCCCGTGACACAAGGAAGCTCAGACCCATCGACGAAGGGAAGTAACCTCTCTTCGCCGCGCGACGCTCCTCGGCGGACTCCTCGGCCAGACCGGCCACTTCCGGAGTCTCATCGAGCGACTCGTCCTCGTCGTCATCGCTTCGTTCCTCGAAGGGAGTGTCCGACGGGATCAGGAAACCCGTCAGGTACCAGTTCGAAGGCCTCACCCACCCGGGTAACCGTTCATCAGCCAGGTCGTGTTCCGCGTTGGGTCCGACGAGATCGAGCTTAAGCGCCTTGACCAGGTACTCACGGACCTCCGACGAGTCGGCGAACGCGAGCGACGATGGCAAGGGGTCAGCATTCATGCGGACGTACTGTAGGCAATGCACCAGCCGATAGGGAGGCGGGTGCCCCCCGGAGGCCGGGCCGAATCGCCTCTAACGCCAGTGTTTATACGGGACAGGTAGGTAGGTAATCGCGGAGCACCAATAATTTTGATGAATATCTCAATTATATAGGACTATATAACCTTTGTAAACATTTTTCTTCTACTATGGCACCACCCTATCCGAGCTGTTAGTCAACAAGACGCGTCGTCACCATCCCGCTAGACAGCTGTCGACTCGGTATCCGCGAAGCCCGAAGATCGACCAGGAGGACGCCACCAATGGCCTCAGCTTCTGGCGGCGAGGGGACACAATGCCCAGTTCTGGACAATCTCGCTATCGCCATGACGAAGCGCTCCTATTTGTCACACCCCCGCGCTATACCTGTCGGCAAATGCCCGTCTGTGTAATCCGAGGACAACCATGGCCTTCCAGAAAACCTACTCCCGCAGTAGCCAGATCGGCGAAGAGGGCCAGCGACTTGTCGCGTTGGTGGTAACGCGGCTGGGTCACATCTGGCACGACCGGCGGGGTGATCATGGCGTGGATGGTGCGATCGAGTTTGTGGATCCGCTCGCGCGATCTGCTTCGAACCTGCATGTGATGGTGCAGAGCAAGGCAACGGACGTACCGTTCCCTGGTGAGACGGAGAGTTCGTTTCATCTTCTGCTTGATGCAGCCGACATCGCGTATTGGCGAGGTGGCTCCAACCCTGTGATCGTCGTGTGCTCGAGGCCAAGGGACGGCGGTATCTGGTGGGCACCCGTGGACCGAGCACAGCCACCAGCGCCAGGGCGCAAAGCGTGGCGGCTGGACTTCGACAAGGAATCCGACCGCCTAGACGAGAGCTCCGCAGGACGCCTGCTGTCGTGGGCCACGAGGGGCACGTCGGGACGAGTGGCCTCTGGGCGTCGGCGTCGGGCTGAGACGCTCGAGACCAACCTTCTCCGAATCGTGGAATTGCCCGAAGCGATTTTCTTCGGGCCAACGTGGAAACCGAAGCCTGCTGAACTGGGTCCGGCCCTCCGGAAGGGGGGCTACTTCCGCAGCGACTGGATCGCCCGCGGCGGAGTGGTCTACAGCTTCACTCGGCCCGAGCGGGGCGGGCTCGGACGCTTTCTCGATGACGGATACGAGGCCATCGACACCATGGAGTGGGCAGAGAGCAAGGACGTAGACACTCGGTGGATGTTCGTTGACCTGCTTCGCCAGGTGCTGCTCGACCAGGAACACAAGAGGCTCCGGTACCACTCCAAGAAGCGTCTGTTCGTGTTCCGAGGTCCGCGAGATAACCGAGACGCGGTGAAGGTCAAGGTGCACCCGGGCAAGTCTGGCCGCACCGTGTTTCAGCGCTACTTCAAAGACGACGAACGAACAGAGCCCAAGGACTGTCGTCACTACGCGGCAGCTATACGC
>JAPOQZ010000256.1 GCA_026710435.1 bacterium
AGTGTCTGTCGTCTAGCCACCTACACGGCCGCCCAATTCGGTGATGAACCTGAAGTGCGCCGCGTGGACTACTGCGCTAGCCAGGTCACCCGGTTCCTCGACACTCGCAGCCTCGAGAGCGGCCGCCCTCTACGACGCCGGCCCGCCTCCGACCCTCCGGGCGTATCGCTCTGACACCTGCGCCGGACACCCCCCTCGGGAAGCTCCTCCAATGCCCATTATGACCCGTCCCGACAGCCCCAAACGGCCCATAATGCGCTCGAACGGCCAAAACGAACGGCCCATCACAGGGAAGCCCCACGCGGAAGCCCCGTTACATCCACCCCACCCGTGATAATCCGAGCGGACACCGAGGCCGACTACGTGCACCCACCGCCTCGCCGCATACGCCCGAGAGGCCTCGCTGTGACCGTGTGGGCTACACGACTGCTGTGCGCCATGGCCACCGTCGTGGCCGTCAGGGACGCCTACCATATTCGGCCGCACGATCTGGACATCGGTCGCTGACCGCACGATGCCCCTATCGTCGAGCCTGCTCCCTTCCCGGTGGACGACCGGCGCCTTCCTGGCCGGTGGCCGGTTTCCAGCGGCCTGTGGCTGACTCGGGGGTAGTCGGGTTTGGTGGGTTGCTCATGCCGGTCCCGAGTTTCATCGTCCGCTGTCCACTGTCCTAGCGGTGCCCCTCAACCGGTGGTTACGGACAAGACACGGACAGCCAGGTGGAAAGCAGCGTCGGTAACTCCCAGGCCGGATCCGGCGAGCCGCTCCAGCGTGTCCACTTCGCCCCCGGCGGATTCCGCCGACGCCTGATCCTCCCACTCGACAAGCGTCGCCCATGAGGACAGCCACGGGTTGGCGTGGTGCGGACGTCCGGTCCGGTTCAGGAGCCGAGCAGCCAGGAACCCGGAACTGCTCGCAGTCTCGGGGAACTCAACATCGTTGAACCAGTCGACGACGGCTCCCTCACTCGAACCTTCCACCAGGTCGAAGCGGACCGAAGTCACAACCGGGGCGGCAACCGCGCCAGACCGGCTGCCTTCCGACCACGGCCGGTCAGGTATCTCCACGCCGAGTGTGTGGACCTGCCGGTAGACGGTGTTCGATCGATTCGTGACGTCGGCGAGAATCGTAGGGCGTTCCGGGTCCGACTCCGGCGATCGCTTCGTGTTGTACGCCTCCGAGTAGAAGATCTCTGAGCTGTCGATCTCGTACACATTGAGGATGAACGGCGAGCCAGTTCGGGAGTGATATCCGTGGGCGCTGTGGAACCCGACCGAGATCAAGTCAGGCGCATGCTTGTGTTCATACCAGTCCATGAATGCCGGCAAGCCCTCCGGAGCGACATCCATTCGTGCGAGGTATATGTTCGGAAGCATGTCCATGCAACCTCCCTCAAGCTGCCGCGGATCAGTCATCGTGACTCGTCCGAACCGGAAAGACGCTGCCGCCGCTCCGCGAGCGCGGCTTGTGCGCCCGTCGTGTGATGGCTCAGCGAGTGCGAGAGGAAGTGGAAGCCACTGACCGCCTGGTAGCCGGCCTGATCCTCCATCTGCCTGAGTGAGAGTTTCGACAGCATGAGCGTCTCGGCCGGAATCGCCGCCAGGGAATCGACGACCGACTCGATCCGTTCCTCGATCTCATCGGGCGCCACGACTTCCGATACCAGACCGACCTCGCGGGCTGTCTGCGCATCCATCCGCTGGTCGAGCCAGAGCGTCTGTTTGGCGCGCCGCGAACCCACCGCCCAAGCGAAGGCAGGAACCTCGGCGTCGTTGATGCCCATGGCCGGGATGATGGGTGAACCGAAGACGGCGTCGGGCGTCGCGTAGACAAAGTCCGCGACGGAGACGAACATCAAGCCGGCCGCCAGGCAGTGGCCATGGGCGAGCACCACCGTCGGCACGGGAAGCTCGCGAAACCTATTAACCGGATCCACGAACAGCCGTTGCTCCCATCGCATCCGGCCCTCTACCGTCTCGACCGCTCGGGCGTAGTCGGCATGCGCCACGATCTCCTTGAGATCATGTCCCGAACAGAACGATCTTCCCTTGCCTGCGAGCACGACGACGCGTACACCTGCATCGTGGCGGACCAACTCGAGCGCGTTGTCGAAGGCTTCGAGCATTTCGGTGTTCTGGGCGTTGTGCACGCGGGGTCGGTTGAACCAGATCCACCTCGCCGGTCCACGGTCTTCCACCAGCAACGGTGAGTTATCGTTCATTTGGTCTTCCTCCGTGCGATGATCGAGCGACCGACGAAACGGCGAAGACTCGCCGTGCCCCCGAGTTGTTGCTGCAGCGCCAGGCACCGTCGGTAGTACAGGTGGATTCCATACTCCCATGCGAAGCCCATCCCGCCGTGCACCTGTATTGCGTCCTCTGCCACCTGCCTAGCCACGGAAGCGGTCGCCGCGCTGAGGCTCGCAGTGAGTTCTGGGCGCGGTTCCTCAAGCCATGCCAGCCGGCTGACCGCGGAGCGAATGAGTTCACATCCCGCGCGCATATCGGCAAGCTTGTGTTGGATCGCCTGGAAACCGGCCAGCGGCCGCCCGAA
>JAPOQZ010000120.1 GCA_026710435.1 bacterium
CTCCGCTATCAAGAGGGCATACCCGGCCGCCACCCGGAGAGGGTCAGTTGTCGAGGAAGCGGCAGTGCTGGACGTGGCGTTCGATCACCTCCTCTACGGACTGCATGAGCGGGGCGTGTACGAAGCGATCGACTTGACACTCAAGGGCGGCACAGCGCTGCGGAAGTACCACCTCGGACACCGGAGCCGGTTCTCCTTCGACCTCGACTTCGATGCCGAAGAAGGAGCCGAGGAGCTGGTCGCCGAGGGGATCGACGGGATGGTCTTCCCCCACTTCGAGTTCACGGCGCACGAACGCCGGGGGCACTACAGCACCCGTGTGGCCACGGACCTGCTCGCCGGCGGGTACCTCCAAGCGAAGATGGACTTCTCCACCCGAGGACTGTGGCTCCCACCCGAACAACGCAACCTCGTCCCCACCCCCGTCCAGGCCGCCTACCCGTTCGACACAGCGTTCCCGGTGCCGGTGATGCGCGTGGACGAGAACGTGGCCGAGAAGCTCGGACGCTGGCAGGGGGATCCGCTCGTACGCGACCTCTACGACCTGGCCGCTCTCAGCACCCGCATCGACGACCCGCAGCTCGTCACCCGAATGTGGGTGCTCAAAAGCCACGTAGGGATGACCAGCGGCAGCCGTCGAGGGCCCGCCGGGCCTGCCGCCTCGATCGAGGAGCTGACCACCGACAAATGTTCCGCCCCGTTCAGTGTCGGTGACCTAGTCCTGCCTGGAGACCCTCCCGACGCCGCAAAGCAGGCCCTCGTCGAGGTGGACGTGGCCAAGGTGGACCGGCTCTGCCGAACCGTGGCGGAGAACATGACGCCCGACCTGTACCGTTACGCCGCCGACCGGGGCGCCCTCAGTTGGGAAGTCCACCAAGAGATAGCCGAGATCAAGGCCAGCTTCCGGGACGACAGGTCACACGGACGTGACCAGGGCGGGTACCCCTCACTCGGCTGGTAACCGCGTTTCCCGGGAGGGGCAGGGGGAGCCCGGTACCAGGCGGGGAGACCGCCCGGGGGTGCCCGACGGCAGGTGACCGTCCATTACCTGCAACTAGGTCCGAGGTTTACAGGCTCAGCCCGTGGCCGCAGTCGGGCGGATCCACTTTGGGTTGCTCAACCTCAATGTGTTGACACCGCCACCCGGCCAGCGAACACTCGCAGGCGCTGGATGGGGGTTCGGCGACGTCATCGTCCTCGGCGGCCCGATTCATCGACATAGCCAGCGAACACTCGCAGGCGCTGGATGGGGGTTCGGCGACGGCTCGGTGCCTTCAGGTATCCGTCCCATACCTTGCAGTTAAGAAGACACGCTACCCGGAGAGTGGGCTGGGGTCGGGTGGAGTAGCCGGGTCGTACACAGCCATGTCCATCAGTTCAGCGATCCGCCATTGTCAACAGCATCCTTCGAGAGGTGGCCATGTCGTGGGTGTGGGTTCAGCATTCGAGAGCCTTTGTTTTCCGGTCCTCGTCGGACCAGGCCAAACTCTCCAGGACGTGTCAGATCCCGGAGCGACCGAGGTTTGCCATGTGGGGCACTTGGGCGTACGGTGGCAGCAGCGCTGAGTCGGTGAGCTGCAGCCGGATCGGAATGTGATCCTCGTCTCTCCAGCGGAACTCCCAATGTGTACGAAAACCCCTGAGGGGCAAACTGGTGCACAAAGAACTTTGAAAGGTTCTCTGACCAGGTACTTTACCGCGGTCTGTTAATCCGTTGGTTGTGGGTTCAAGTCCCACCCCCTCCGCCTAGCGTCCTACATTCAACCTGATAACCTGCATATTCGATCAAATGGTTATCACTTGCACTGTACTTTGGTGTTTTTGGCTAACCCAGACGTGGCCGGTCGGCAAACATGGCTGCGGTCGATCGAGTCCCTTCAGGGGGCACGTTCGACATCGCCGGGGACGAAGACATTGATGAGAAGCTCGGCGAGCATCTAGTCGTGTTGTACTGGCGTGGAGCGGCTCCTGGGTCTCTACACGCCCGGGAAGCTCGCCGCGGCGCGGCGCGCACTCAGCGGCGATGCGCGTCCGGCGCCGGATGAGCGCCCCCGCACGCGGTGCCAGATGCACGCCCTGCCGGAGACCCTGACACTCGTCTGCGAGACGCCCTTCGCCAGCGTGGATGACCTCTCGCACCTCAAGCGCGTGCCCGCCTCCACGCTGCGCGGGCTGGGCCTCGCCGAGGTGCACCCGCACCGCCTGGCGATGCTGAGCGACCGTCCACTGTGGCGCCATGTCCCCACCCCGGCGGGCATCGCGGCCCTCGGCGGCGACGACCTGCTGTACAGCCACCCCGTCTCCCGCCAGTGGCTGCGGCTGCTCGCCGAGCGCCTCAACGGCGTGGCGCTCATCTACGAGATGGCGGCGCTGATCGCCGGTGCCGACCCCAAGCAGGACCCGGTGCGCGTCGAGTACTGCTGCAGTGGTCCGTACGACGCGCTCGTCACGCTCTCGGGGGGCCGCACGCTGGGAATCGTGGCTGGTCGACCTGGCGGGACAAGAGGCGGAGCACCCCGTGTACGAGGTGCTGCCGAAGCGACACCGGGCATGGCTTTCCGCCGGAGGCGTGCGGGCGACGCCGCCCAGCGGCGTCGATGCGTTCGGGGACGCGCTCGTGCTCACGGACGAGGTTCTGAGCGCCCTCGCGCGCCGTGACCGGGCGGCGGTGGGGAACGGTCCTCGACCGCTGGACGCCGCAGCGCGACGGCGGCGTCTACATGGGGAGCGCGCTGCGCGCCCTCGCCTCGCAGGGCGCACCCCAGCGGGGACTGGCGGAGCTCGTCTCGCAGCTCAGCCTCCGATGCCGCCGCGTCACGTGACCACACGCTGCTGGACCTGCTGCCCACGCACCGCTCGCAGATCACATACCCATATCGCGACACGGGCTACGTGATCCACCCCGACGCCTCGTCCCAGCTCGGCTACAGGGACGAGTGGACGTGGTACCTGCTGGAGTACGAGCGGAGGGCCACCACGACCCCGAAGCGGTTGCCCGAGGGGCTGGCGTCGTACGTCGCCTCACCCAACAAGCCCCCAACCGCACGCGCAGCACAAACTAACGCGACAGCCTCCTATAGATGCAGTCGAGGGGATGGACCATGTGTCGGTCGTCGAGAGCGGCCCGACACGGGAGATCCTCGTCACCAGCTCTACCATGCTCTACCGGATCCGGGTTAAGAGCGTCCGCGGGTAGGTGGGGGAAATCCACCAGTTGAGGGGTTGTCTCGGGTTTGATACCGAGCGTAAGCAACGAACCCCCAACTGGTGGAGGTGTAATTATGCGCGCGCTTGATCCCGAAGCGCTAAACGCGGTGTGGGTCGCTGTCGAGGCTTTGTTGCCCCCTCGTGAGGACAACCATCCCCTGGGCTGCCACAATCCCCGTATCTC
>JAPOQZ010000251.1 GCA_026710435.1 bacterium
GGTCGAGCAGGGCGCGGACGTGGTGTATCACGCGGCGGGAGGTACCGGCGGTGGCCTGTTCCAGGCCGCCAAGGACTATTCGGAGGCCAACGACACCCATGTGTGGGCGATCGGGGTCGACTCGGACCAGTACCTGACTGCCCCCGACTTCCAGGACTACATCCTCACGTCGATGCTGAAGAGGGTGGACGTGGCCGTGTTCAACACCATCCAGGCGGTCCAGGCGGGCACGTTCTCGGCCGGTCCCCAGGTATTCGACCTGTCGGTGGACGGTGTCGGGTACTCGACCTCCGGCGGTCACATCGACGACATCACGGCCGAACTCGACGCATTCAAGGAGAAGATCGTCTCGGGCGAGATCGTGGTGAGCCGGGATCCCGCCGACTACACCGGCTGACGGAGGTTTGATAGGAAGACGGGAGTAAGAGCGTGGGCCGGATGAGCAGGCGGATGCGCTGATGAGCGTCGCAGTGCGGTTGCAGGGCATCACAAAGAGATTCCCCGGCGTGCTTGCCAACGACAGGATCGACCTCGTCGTGGAGGCGGGCGAGATCCACGCTCTTTGCGGCGAGAACGGCGCCGGCAAATCGACCCTGATGAAGATCCTCTACGGGATGCAGGCCCCGGACGAGGGAAGCACCGAAGTGCTGGGTCAGGAACGGAGCTTCAGTTCCCCGAGAGAGGCGATCGAGGTAGGCATCGGGATGGTTCACCAGCACTTCATGCTGGCTGACAACCTCACAGTCCTGGAGAACGTGATCCTCGGTGCGGAGCCGTCCAAGGGTTCGTTCATCGAATTCGCCGCCGCCCGGTCCCGGCTCCGGGAACTGGGAGATGCCTACGGCCTGGAGCTCGACCTTGACGACATGGTCGGGACGCTGGAGGTTGGGGAGAGGCAACGAATCGAGATCATCAAGATCCTCTACCGCGGCGCCCGCATCCTGATCCTGGACGAGCCCACCGCAGTTCTGGTTCCCCAGGAGGTGGAGGAGTTGTTCCGCAACATGAGGGAACTCAAGGCGGAGGGCCACACCATCATCTTCATCGATCACAAGCTCGACGAGGTGCTGGCAATTGCTGACACGATCACCGTGCTGCGCCAGGGGAGGTCGGTGGCCAGAGTCAAGCCTACGGACGTGACAGCGCAGGATCTAGCCGAATTGATGGTGGGCTCCGAGCTTCCCACGCCTGAGACGAGGGAGGCGACCGTCACCGACCGGACGGCTATCGAGGTCAGGGGCATATCGATGATGGACGAGACCGGCGTGACGAGGCTCCGGGACATCGGTTTCGCAGTCCAGTGCGGGGAGATCGTCGGTGTGGCAGGTGTCGAGGGCAACGGCCAGGGGGAGTTGGTGGAGGCGATCCTGGGAATCGCTCCGGTGACTGAAGGATCCATCCACCTGCACGGCGACGACGTGACCGAGTGGTCGGTACGGCAACGCCGGGAGGCCGGGCTCGGGTACATTCCCGAGGACCGTCACCGGCGAGGCCTGCTGCTGCCGGCGCCGGTTTGGGAGAACAGCATCCTTGGTCACCAGACGCGGAGCCGGTTCCTCCGTTCCGGACTGTGGATCGACGAGGAGGCCTCCAAGAACCATGCCTCTCAGGTCGTCGAACGCTTCGACGTCCGGACCCCTGGTGTCCATACGCCCGTCCATGCCCTGTCCGGAGGCAACCAGCAGAAGCTGGTGGTGGGTAGGGAGTTGGCCACCAGGTGCAACCCGCTGATCGCCGCTCATCCCACCCGGGGCATCGATGTCGGTTCCCAGGCGGCGGTGTGGGAGGACCTCCGCCGGGCGCGAGCGGAGGGTCTCGGATTGTTGCTGATATCTGCCGATCTCGAGGAGTTGATCGGTCTGAGCGATACGCTCCTCGTGATGTTGCGCGGCGAGATCGTGGCTCGGCTGGACCCCGCACGGATCACACCTAGGGAGTTGGGTGCGTTCATGACGGGGGCGGCGGCGTGAATTGGAAGGGTGTGCGCCGGGTGGTGGGTCCGCCGCTGGCCGCCGTGGGGCTGGCCCTGTTGGTGGCCGCGCTCGTTCTGTTGGTATCCGGGGCCGATCCCTTGGTTGCCTTCGGCAACATCTGGGAGTACGGCACCAGGCTGGAAACGCTCATAGAGGCATTCAACCGTGCAACCCCGCTCTACCTGTCGGGTATCGCCTTCGCCATCGCCATGAGAATGAACCTGTTCCAGATCGGCGTCGAGGGCCAGTACATCCTCGCTGCATTCTTCGCCGCCTACGTGGGAGCAGGCGTAGGTTCCCTGTTTCCCCCGCTGCATGTCCTCATCGTCCTGGTGGTGGCGATGATCGTCGGCGCGGCCTGGGCCGGCCTGGCCGGCTGGATGAAGGTAACCCGGAATGTGCACGAGGTCATCTCGACCATCATGCTCAACGCCATCGCGGTGGCCGGAGTGGTGTCGTTCCTTCTAGGACGATGGAAGATCGAGTCGGAGTCACTGGACACGCGCCTGGGCGACATAGCGCCAACCGGTTGGTTCCCGAGCCTCAACCCGATCGTCGAGTTGGTGACGCGTGAGATCAAACGCGTCGAGTTGACCGGCTTCATCCTTGTCGCGGCACTTGTGGGGATCGCCTACCACCTCATCATGAACCGCACCCGGCTCGGGTACGACTTGCGCGCCACCGGCGCCAACCCTTGGGCCGCCGAGGCGAGCGGGGTGCCTCCGAAGCGGACGATTGTCCTCGCCATGCTGCTCAGCGGGGCAGTAGCCGGTTTGGTCGGCATGGCGGACCTGCTCGGGGACCAGCATTTCTACAGCCTCCGTTTCCCGCAGGGGCTGGGATTCGCCGGGATCGCCGTGGCGCTGCTCGGGCGCAACCATGCGGTGGGAGCAGCCGTGGCCGCGTTGGCGTTCGGCTGGCTCGAGCGTGCGTCCGGTGTGCTGGAAGTGCGAGGGGACGCGCCTCGAGAGATCGTAACGATCATGGTGGGCGTGATCATCCTGTTCGCTGTGATCGCCTACGCACTGGCTCAGCGACGCCGGAGGATCGAAGCCGCAGCAGCTGCGTCTGCACAGGTCGAGCAGGCCCATGTCGGGGGGGCAGAGGAGGCAGACACTTGAGTATCCTGCGCGAGCGGCCATCGATCAGTCTCCAATCGACCCTCGTCAGTGGGAGGCGTCGCTGGATCGTCTACGGGCTGGGCGTGGTGCTCCTACTCGCCGCCACCCAGCAGTTCGCCACTCTGCCGACGGACGACCTGACCTCGAGCGGCACATGGTCCATCGCCTTGGCCTGGTCGGTTCCCATCCTCATGGCAGGCCTCGGGGGGCTTTTCTCGGAACGGTCCGGGGTAGTAAACATCGGCCTCGAGGGCATGCTGATCCTGGGGACCTGGTTCGGGGCGTTCGGGACCATGGTGGGCGGTCCCTGGTTCGGAATGCTGCTCGCAGCCGTGGCCGGCGCTATGGGGGGCCTCGTCATGGCGGTTGCCGCGGTCGGGTTCAACGTAGATCACATAATCGCGGGTGTTGCCATCAATCTCATGGCCCCGGGACTGACCCGATTCCTCTCCGACCTCCACTTCTCGGATCGCGGAGGCTCGATTACGCAGTCCCCGACCATCTCGGGGGTGAGCAACTTCACGCTGCCTGTCCTCGCCGGTGGCAACCTCTTCGGTTGGGAGAGCCCGGACATACTCGGCGCGATCGAGCGCGGTGGCATCTTCTTCGTCTCGGATCTGGCCGGGATACTGCGCGGCTTCATGTTCCAGATGTCTTGGCTCACCCTTATCGCCTTCCTGGCGCTACCCATCTCCATACTCGTCCTGTGGAAGACTCGATTCGGGCTACGGCTCCGCAGCTGTGGGGAGCATCCGCACGCTGCCGACTCGCTCGGCGTCAACGTCTACAAGTACAAGTACTACGGTGTTGTGATCAGCGGTTTCCTCGCCGGGCTGGGCGGTGGTTTCCTGGCGATCCAACTGTCCGGGCTCTACAAGGAGGGCCAGACCCAGGGCAAGGGATACATCGGGTTGGCCACCATGATCTTCGGCAACTGGAACCCGATCGGCACGGCGCGCGGTGCTCTGCTCTTCGGCTTTACCGAGACCTTAAGGCTGCGGGACGAGAACGCGGCGCACGGACTCCTGCTCCTCGTCGTCATCGCTGTCGGCCTGCTCCTGCTATGGCGCATCCTCAAGCGGAAGGGATACACCGGGACCCTGCAGCTGGCCATAGTGGCGATCGCAGTCGGCCTCTGGTACATGAACTCGACCAGCGTGCCCAACCAGTTGCCTGCCATAACGCCGCACATCGCGGTGCTGGTGGTGCTGCTGTTTGCTACCTCCCGCCTCCGCCCACCCGCCGCCGACGGCCTCCCCTTCCGGAAAGGGGAAACGTAGTCAGCGGTCAGTTGTCACTGGCAAGAGGCGGCGGCCGGGGGTTCCGCCGGAGGCGACTGGTCCGGCGTTGTTCGCGTTCTCTCGACCCCGGTCGGGAAGTCGGTAGTGGTTAAGGAGTCAATCGGCGAATCCGAGAATCAGGGACACTGGGAGGGTGCTGAGCAATCCACCAGCGGCCTGCCAACCGCTGGCATTCTCCTGGGCTGGCGGGCGGCAGGCCCGAGCAATCGTCATTGTTCAGCACCCTCCTAGTGTCCCGAGTCGGAAGTTCGTCACAGAAGAGCGGGCTACACCTCCACCCCACCGAACCCCGAGAACGCGAAAACCACCGGAAGGTGCCTCTTCCCTTGGGATCCCACCCCCGCCGCCACCTCCGAGGGTCACGGACGCGACCTTCTATCCCCTGTTCGGGCCGGTTCCGGACAGTATGAACCCTGCCGCGGTCCGCTCGACGTCGGAAACGAACCGCCGGTGTATACGGCTATCTACCATTGTGCAACGAGTCTGTGACAGATACGACCCTCTGGTAACGGTGGCCGGTTCGGGTTCGGCTCATCAAGCCGAGAACGCAAGCGAAACAGAGATACAGGACACTAGCCTCCGGCTGCCTCGAAGATCATCTGTTTGAAGCGGTCCACGTCCATGGCCCGGATGACTTCGACGTTGGGTGGGTTGCCGGTGACGTTGAGGGAGTCGACTACGGACATCCCTCTTGTCAGTGGGCTCCCCGCCTCTATCTCCACGTAGTGCCGGGTCGACCGGGTGACCACGGCCTCCTTGTCCAGGGCAATCGCCATGGCTGCGGGATCGGGAAGTTCCATCCGCTCAGTTCCGGACTGCCTGCGGGCGGCTTCCATGGCGGTGGAGTTGCAGTCCACGAAAAAGTGGCCGAGAGGTGTGTTCAGACCCCTGAGAGCCTCCTGCTCCGCGCGATTGAGGCCGGCGTCTCCCCTGCATATCTCCCAGGGCGCCAACTCGATGGGGAGTCCGGATGAGAACACGGCGCGGGCGGCATGGGGATCGAACCACAGATTGAACTCCGCGGCGGGGGTCACGTTGCCTACCGCGTTGACGGTCCCTCCCATCACTACGCACCTCTCCACGCAGTCGACCAGGTCGGGCGCCTGCCGCAGCGCCATCACCACGTTGGTCAACGGTCCCAGGGTTACTACGGTGCATCCTGGGTTAGCGCGGATGGTGGCGACAAGGGCCGTGATGGCATCGGTGGCCTCGCGCCTCCGTAACGGCGGGGGGTAACCCTGGTCGCCGAGTCCGTCTTGTCCGTGGAACCAGGTGGCAAAGGAGGCAGGTACCAATAGAGGGCCCGCTGCGCCCTGATGAACAGGTACATCGGACTCGCATAGTTCCGTCGTGAACAGGGCGTTTCTCGTAGCCTGTTCGACAGAGCAGTTACCGGCCACTGTTGTAATGGCCAGCACACGGACTCCAGGGTGTCGCAATGCCATAGCGAGGGCCACTGCATCGTCCGACGCGGTGTCGGTGTCGATGATCATTCGCACGGTCACCGGATCCTCCTTCCGGGTCCGCCTTACCTTAAAGGCTGCGCGGATAGGTGCTCACCTGGAGAAACACCGATAGTGCAGGCTGCAGGCCCGAGCAATCGTCATTGTTCAACACGCTGCTAGTGTCCCGAGTCGGGAGTTCGTCACAGAAGAGCGGGCTATACCTCCACCCCACCGAACCCCGAGAACGCGAAAATCACCGGAAGGTGCCTCTTTCCTTGGGATCCCACCCCCGCCGCCACCTCCGAGGGTCACGGACGCGACCTTCTATCCCCTGTGCGGGCCGGTTCCGGACAGTATGAACCCTGCCACGGTCCGCTCGA
>JAPOQZ010000263.1 GCA_026710435.1 bacterium
CAACGCGACGAGATGATGGCTGCGCTTCCCCTTCAGGTCCGCGACGAAGTTGACACCGCAAGCGTCGTGCTCGAATTCGCTCCGGTACAGGCCGGGCATCAACTTCTTCTCCCCCATCGCATCCTGATGACGAATCCTCCGTCAGTGTCGGGAGGGTTTTGGTCGGTCACGAAGCCGACCGGGACGACCTCCTCGGGCGAAGGGCCGAATCTGTCATGCTAGGCGGGTACCCAAAAAAGTCCAGTTGGCCCGTGGCAGGCGAGGGAACCCCGGAGTCGAGGTATCGCGTGCCAAAAAAGAGGTCCGTCCCCGCCTGTTCCAGCACCTCCTACACAGCCGCTGGGGTCCGACCCGAATCGCCTGGACCTCCCGAACTGATAGCTTGGGGGTTATGCCAGTGATAGTCGTTGGTGCGGACACCCCTGTCGGCGATGCCATCATCTCGACGGTCTGCCGGTCGGCAGCCGAGGTCCGAGCCTTCATCACCCGTGACGCTGACGCGGACAGCCTCAAGGAACGAGGCGTGAAGGTCGCCTTAGGGGACGTCTCCGACAGCTCGCACGTGGAAGCGGCGGCGCTCTACTGCTTCTGCGCTGTTCTGGTGACCGAGGCGGCCTATGACGACCGCGACCGGGCCTTCGCGCAACACCCGGATGACGTCCTGGCCGGATGGGCCGAGGCAGCCCGCAACGCCGGGGTAAGGCGGGTGATATGGGTGGGGACGGAACACCGGAAGGAGCCGTATCCGGATTCCGTTGGCGAGGTCGCCACAGTGATTGTGGAGGGCGACCTGGACGGCGCGGCCCGAGAAGTGGGTGAACTCGAGGAGACCGCAAGCCTCGGGTGGATGACTGGTCGTTAGTTGGGTAGTACACCTGCCGTTCTGAGCGAATGTCATTGCTCTACGCGTGGCGGTGTTGTTGATGCCACTCTTCCTGGGTTGGGCGTGCGTCGTTGGCGACTTGCTCTATCAGGCCACGGAAGTGCTGCCATCCCGCTTCGCAGATGTTGTCAGCGAGTGTGGGACCGCCTGGGGTTCGTTCCACACGCGGGAACAGACCCAGGCTGAACGAATCGTTGTCAGGCTGGTCGGGAAGCCACGACAGCGTAAGAAAGACGTTGGAGAACTCAAGCGACGCTACCCGGTTCGGCTCTGCGCCGTTCTCTATGTTCTCGATCTGTGCCACTAACTTCTGGCAGTGGTCCTTTTCAAGGAAGCCCTTCTGGGGTATGCGACCTGTGCCGAGGCTGATCTCCAACGAGGGCCCTATGGGGCCTTCGGCCCACATCTGCCATAGTTTGCCGGGTACGGCTACGCCCAGGTTTCCGACGTCGGGGATCGCTGTAGCGTGGAAGTATTCGAGCAAGCCACTCTCAGTCAGAGCCTGCCTCAAGCCCTGGGCACCCCTTAGGTCGCGAGCGTGGATCGATTCGACGATTCGCCGTGCGATGTCGGCCACGTCCATCTTGTCGGTACGGAACGCATACTTGTCGGCAAGTATCGGATCGTGCGATAAGACCTCGCTTTGGGAGAGACCGTGCCAGATCGGGAAGATACGCATCGTGCCGTCAATCACCCGGGCGGACAGGGCGCCGAGTTCCTGCTTCGGCCAGTTCTTGGCAAAGAAGTGGCGCGACAGGATCACGATCCCGTATTGGGAGGTAGCGAGACCGTGGCAGATCTGCTGATAGAGGCTGTCCCCGACCCTGAGGACGGACTCGTCATACCAAACGGTGAGCCCTAGACACCGGAGTTCCTGCTCCAGCGGCCGGGCTATCTGTTCTTTGTCTTCTGATGCGTGAGAGATGAACACATCTCGGTGTCTTGCAGTAGTCAAACCATGACCTTCAAACGACTCGACCGCTTCAACCGCCGAACGCGGGAATCCCCGTTCTCGGCTCGGTGGATGCTGGCCGGGATTGTAGGAGGCGCAGAGCGACCTGCACCGCCCGTCCCACCCCATCGGTCTTAGAACCGCCGGGAACGGAAGACGTGTGGTCCGAATTGGGGGTTCGTCGGAGTCGACTTCGCCTACGTCCGCTGCGGTGGCTTGGTAGCTCAGGGCGACCTCGAGTTGGTCGCGCGCACGGCTGCCTGCGGCTGCGATCCTGATGAGATTGATCCACTCAGCCCTCTTCCCGAACGATAATGGTCGGTGATGTCCAGTCTCACGAGCGCTCACCGCGGCTACGAATACCAGGATCTTCTTGCCGCGTTCCGGCTGGTCGACATGCTTCTCGGTGACGTGGTTGAGATTCGGGTTGATGAGAAACTGGTCCCGGATGATCGTTTCGATGATCTCACTACGGTCGATGTTCGCGGAGTTCGCGAGCGGGTCCAGTTCAAGCACACCGACAACGATGATCGGCCGTTGACAGTCGCTACGTTCACTAATGACAAGCGTCGCCTGAGCCTTGATCGTCTGGTCGTGTCGATGGTCGCCGACCAGCATGTGTTCGGTTCTACGGCGAACGGGCAGGTGTTCCGGGTCGTTCTCCGGGACCTGCCTCCTACCGATCCACGTCTGACGTCTGTGCTCGTCCCCGCCGATCCTGACCCTGGGCCCTTCATCGAGAACATGCGGACCGTGAGGTTGGCTTTCGATCCTGAGGCTCTGTGGGCACAAACCGTCCATGGGGGTGCCGACGATACGAGTTCTCGTGGGACTTCTTTTGCGTTCCTGGGGTCTGGGAGTAGGTCTGTGGACTTTGGTGATCTGGTTTGGGCCTGCCGCCATCTCGTCATCGAGGTCGGGGCACCCGCGATGAGCGGGGACTTGACCAAGCCCGGGTTGGCGGAGAGGCTGCTTCTGTCCCGGGCTGTACGGGAGGTGGGGGCTGGTGTGTTCCCTAACGCCGATCGCAGTCCCGAAGATGTAGCGGAAGCTTTGATCAGGAGTGCCCGAGCAGGTCGGCAAGGTTACGAAGTTAGCAACCGGGAAACCGTGCGGCGGGCACGGCTCTGTGTCGACTTGGGTGCTGTCTCCCGTGCCCATCCAGTAGACCCCTCGATTGAGGTGCTCAGACCGGTCGCTGTCGACGGTCTAGCGCGCGAGGTGGAATCGCTTGCAGAAGCTGGGGGCGTCCTCCTTGCTGTCGGACCGCCTGGTCAGGGCAAATCCTGGCTGTGTCACCAACTGCGAGAGGAATTAGACAGCCGGGGTTGGTTAGCGGTGGAGCATTACTGCTATCTCGGTGACGCTGAAAGCGAACGGGATGAACGTGTCCACAAGGAGAGGGTGTTCGGGAGTCTTGTTGGTCGACTGGCCGAATCCGATCGACGGCTGGTCGAAGGCCAGCATCCGAGGTTCGCGGCGGATGAACGAGTCCTGACCGATTACATCAAGCGGTCCATCGAATGCGAACCAACCCGTCGGGTTGCGCTTGTAGTGGATGGCATCGATCACGTAACTCGGGTCCTCGGCGGTCGGAGGGGCGAATCCGACCCGTCGCGGAGCCTTGCCGACGCGCTTGCCATGCTGGAGATTCCGAGGGGAGCGGTCTTGATCGTGTTGAGCCAGCCTGGAGCCCATCTGGAGCGGCTCGAAGCCATGGGAGCGACAACCGTCCCGGTAAAGGGCCTTGACACCCCCGAGCTTCGTCTGCTTGCGACAAAGCTTGGGCTGATTCCAGACGCTGCGGATGGAACTGCCGCAGCGGTTATGCCCGCCGCGGTTGACGAGGCGGATGTGGGAGCATTCTTGGACGCTGTTGCTGAGCGGTCTGCGGGCAATGCTCTGTACGCCACCTATCTATGCCGTGAAACGCTGCGGCACCACGATGTGATCGTTGGGGATCCGGCAGCGGCGGTACGGGACTTCCCACCCTTCGACGGAACCCTCAAGGCGTACTACGACCACTTGTACTCATGCCTGGATCTGGAAGGGGCCGCGGTGGCCGATGTGATCGGCTTCGTGGACTTCGCTGTCACCCACAGCGAACTGTGTGAGATCAGACCCGACACGGCGCATCGGATCGGTTCGGCACTTGAGGTGTTGAGTCCTGTGCTTGCTAAACGGATGGGACAGGGTGGTGTCCGCGTTTACCACGAATCGTTCGCCAGGTATCTCCGCGGGCGGATCTCTAAACACTCGGCAGCTCACCGAGCGCTCGTGGAACATGTCGCCGGCTGGCTAAGGCAGCGGGGCCTCTTTGAGGATGCCCGTGCGTTCCACTCGCTGGTTCCGCTCTTGACCTCAGAAGGCCGCGACCTCGAAGTGGTCGAGATCGCCGGGCGGGACTTCGTCATTCGTTCTGTCGCGGCTGGCTTCCCGACTTCCGCGATACTCCGAAACCTCACATCCGCGCTTAGGAGCGCTGCGTCTCTAGGGGACTGGGCGGTGGTCGCGCGTTACGTCGAGTTGAGCCGTTCTGCCGAGACGTATCAGACGGAGCGCTTCGAATCGAGTTGGGTGGAGTTCGTGGATGTCCCCATCGCTCTGCTCGGGGCAGCCACGGTTGCTGAGCGGCTCGTTCACGAGGGCCGATTGGTCATGTCGGCTAAGGCGGGACTACAGGTATGTGCCGCAATTGACGCGCACGGCGGGCCAGCTCCCTGGCGGGAGTACATGACCGGATACCTCCGTGAAGTCCAAGCTGAGAGCCCTTTAGACGGTGAAGTCCCAGACGAGGCCCTGTCGTTGGAATGGTGGAGGGGCCGGCTCCGTCTCTCAGCACACGCCGCCATCGTCGAACCGGAGGCCGAAGGCTCGGAACGGTCAACCGGACCTGTGACCAGCGATACCGTTAGGGTGACCTCGGGCGGGAAGCGACGTCTGAACCTGTCGGAGCCTGTCGATTGGCACCGCTTAGCAGGGTGGATAGAGACGCGCAGGATCGATCCGACTGCAGTGGCGGAGGCGGTGTTCGATACCCACGGTGCTCAAGGTGTTATCGAACTGATCGACCACCTTGAGCGGCCCGGTTCCATGAGCCTCGCTCTGGCAGAACACCTAGCTGACAAACCGGCAAACGCCAGGGTCGGGACCCCACAGGAGTGGGCCATCAAGGCAACGGAACACGGCCTACCTTCCGGCACGTTACAGCGCATCGTCGCAGTCGGCGTGCCAGTTGAGGAGGTCCGCCGGGCCCGGTCGCCGGAGGCTCGCCAGCGACTGCTGGACCTCACCCGTACTGTCCAGAAGCCATCGATCCAGTGGGACAACGAACCTCTGTGGGCATGGCTGGACGAGTGCATCGCCGCCGCCCATCTAGATCCACTCGGTCTCAGCACGGCACAAGGTCTTGTGTGCGGTGAAGGGTGGTACAAGTGCTGGCTCCGGTTCGTCATAGGCCTGGTTCGGGCCGAGGCGGCCGAAACCGACGACCAGCAGGCCCAAATCCGCGAAGCCTTCCAGTGTTTGACGACTGACGTACGCCCGTTCGCCGGTAATCCCCGAGCCTGTGATCTCTACTCGATCCACCACATCATCGCCAGCACCGTCCGCCGCGCTCTGGGGCTCGTCGACGGTGAGGCCTGGACAGAAGCCTTCCGCCTGCTGCGGGAAGTAGGCAGCGCAACACAGACTCGGTTGCACGGCTCGATCAATGACCTGCTCCCACCGGACCTCCTCGTAGCAGCGTCGATTGACCGCACACACCCGCCACTTGAGATGGCAACGGAACTTCTAGAGGATGAGATCACGAACGATTCCGCTGGTCGGTACTACAGAGACTTAGCTGAGTGCTATCTACTCCGGGCAAGGGTGGCGCTCGCTTCGGGCAACCACGACATAGCGAACGAACTCTGGGACCAGGCGTGTATCTTGCTGACCGCCTACGGATGGCGCAAGGACAGGACAATCTTTGAGCTCCTCAACCCGCTTCCAACGCTAATGGCAGCAGACCCATCCCGCAGACGCGAACTCGTAGCCCGACTGCAGCCCCTTTGCGAACGCGTCCCGACGCACACAGACGGCAAAGAAACTAATCATGCCTGGGTGCAATGGTGGGACCTGCTCGGCCAAGCCGACCCTCTAGCCGCTGCCCAACTCGCTGCTACACGCCTGCTGAACCGTTGCAACGACCCGCATTCGGTCCTACATGGAGCCCTAGAAGACCTCTGGACATCCTGGTGCGAGAAGGCCGACCCTCTCCTCTCAGCCCTGCTGCGATTCACGTTGGACACACCATTACACGCGAACGACCCCGATGTCCTCTCGCGGCTAGCTGAAGACGCCCAACGGTACGGTAGCGCTACTGACAGCCTCGTGGTCTGGCTGCTCGCCCGCGCAGACGAACGCCCCGTTGAGTACGCATTCTCCAACAGTGATGAACTACTAGAGGCCGACGACCATAAGATCGCCGAACTCAACGCCGCGGCTAAAGCTGCCGACCTACCCGATGTCATCCCCATCAGAGACTATGTCAACGGAACATCAGAACACCCGGACACACCCGAGGCCCACCCACAGCCCCCCGGCCATCTCCTGACGGAAACCCCACATCCATCCTCATTTGCACCAGGTGCAAAGGGGCTAGCCGAAGCGATTCACGCATGGCAAATGAGACCCTATAAGCCCGAATCCGACGAGTGGTCTGTCGACCGTTTCGCCGAAGAACTAGGGCGTGTTGACTCTAAATGCCAGGGGTTGGGGTGTCCGGTCGGTATCGTTAACGTATGGAACTGACATCAGAACAATACGAACTTATAGCAGACGCGTTCCCTAAACAGCGGGGCAACGTCACAGTTTCCAACC
>JAPOQZ010000137.1 GCA_026710435.1 bacterium
CAACGCGACGAGATGATGGCTGCGCTTCCCCTTCAGGTCCGCGACGAAGTTGACACCGCAAGCGTCGTGCTCGAATTCGCTCCGGTACAGGCCGGGCATCAACTTCTTCTCCCCCATCGCATCCTGATGACGAATCCTCCGGCAGTGTCGGGAGGGTGTCGGTCGGTCGCGTAGCCAACCAGGACGGCCTCCTCGAGCGGACGACCGAATCCGTCATGCTAGGCGGGTACCCAAAAAAGTCCAGTTGACCCGTGGCCGGCAACGGAACCCCAGAGTAGAGGCATCGCGAGCCAACCCATCCCCATCTTTCGGCACCCTCCTGCACAGCCGTACGGGTCCGACCCGAATTCCCCGTACCTCCCGAACTGATAGCTTGGGGGTTATGCCAGTGATAGTCGTTGGTGCGGACACCCCTGTCGGCGATGCCATCATCTCGACGGTCTGCCGGTCGGCAGCCGAGGTCCGGGCCTTCATCACCCGTGACGCTGACGCGGACCGCCTCAAGGAACGAGGCGTGAAGGTCGCAATGGGGGACGTCTCCGACAGCTCGCACGTGGAAGCGGCGGCCCTCTACTGCTTCTGCGCCGTCCTGGTGACCGAGGCCGCCTATGACGACCGCGACCGGGCCTTCGCCGAACACCCCGATGACGTCCTGGCCGGATGGGCCGAGGCAGCCCGCAATGCCGGGGTGAAGCGGGTCATCTGGGTAGGGACGAGGGACCGGAAGGAGCCGTACCCGGATTCCGTTGGCGAGGTAGCCACAGTGATCGTCGAAGGCGACCTGGAGGACACGGCCCGAGCAGTGGGCAAGCTAGAGGGAGTTGCTAGCCTTTAGGGCCATCACGCAGGCTGTGCGAACAGCATCTGGTTGAGCCGCTCCTGCCACTCCTCTTGGTCAACAACCTCGAAGCGGACCACGTTGCTACGCATGGCAGGCACGAACTCGGCCCAGTTGGCCTTGCGGGCGTGTTCGCTGCAGATGTCGAATACGGTTCGTTTGTACAGGGTGTCCTCGGCATCCTTCAGGTGCACTCCCTTGGTCTCGAGAACGAAGACCTCATGGAAGCCGTCATCGGGCTCGGGCTCGTCGGCTCGCAATGTCACGATGAAGTCGGCGTAGATCCGGCGTGGCTTCCACCCCTGCACGTAGTAGTCCTTGCGGGCGCGGTTCCGGTACCAAAAGAACAGGCGTGCCTGGCGGTCCAGGTAGGTGGCAACCTTGTTCTCGAATCCGTTCGGTTCCTCCTCGGTGATGATGTCGAAGAGGTTGCGCTGGAACGGGCCACCATCCTCTCGGTTCGCCCGTCTCGCCTTCGGCGTCTCGATCTCAGCGGGCAGTCGATTGAAGGCAAGATCCTTTGTGACAACCAGGAAGCGCATCTCTCCTGACGCGAGCAGGCTGTCGAAGACATCGCGCGAAAGGCGGTCCCGCTCACGTTCAAGGTGCCTTCGCAACTCTTCAAGCACATATGGGTAGTTGGCAGCGACGCGCTCCGCCGGATAGCGGCGGAGCAGGCCCTCGAAGACGCTGTGCGCTAGTTCACGTCCCCTCCACGGATTGGGAACGATGTCCAGTAGGTGGCTGGCCGCGAAGAAGTAGTCCACCGGATCTCCGCTCGATCCACCGACGCCTTCAGGGGCGTTGTTACCCACCTCACGTCCCAGCGCGTCCTCGTCGCTGTCCAGGCCGGTCCGGTAGTCCTGGTCCCCCGCCGATCCCAGGCCCAGCGTCAGCTCCTTCAACGGCGAGAGGTCGATCTCGCTCCAAGCCAGCCGCGCCAGGATGTCCGCCTCGTAATGGACCAGCCGCCAGCCGTCCTCGTCATCCTTGATCATGAAGGCGGGCAGAACCAGATCGCGTGCAGCGTTCTCGAACTCCGCTCGTTGCCGGGTCAAAATGGTCGTGGGCGCGTCACCTGGGCGCTGATCGTCCTCTGCGACCCTCCCCTCTAGGCCCTGCAATCCCTCCAGCCCGAACCCCTTCCTGACCTCCTGGAGCAGATCCGCCCCCCGGCGGCTGAAGCAGAACACATAGCTCTCGTCGAGTAGGCGAACTCCTGTCTTGGCGGCGTAGGGCTGACGCAGGATCCGCCCCACCAGCTGGGTTATCCCGGTTCTCGACGACGGGTTGGTCAGAATGGCGAGGACGTAAGCGAACGGGCAATCCCAGCCCTCCTGTAGAGCTTGTTTGGTGATTATGAATCGGATCGGACAATCGGGTGACATCAAACCCCCGACGTCGTCCACCTCCTTGAGCTCGTCCTTCGTACTCGTCTTGACCGCGATGTGCTCGGGAGCGATGCCCGGGTGTCGAAGCAGGTAGTCACGCACGTCGTCGGTGTGGACGAAGCCCGGCTTGCGCTGCTCCCTGCCGGTTCGCTCCACTTGGATCACGCAGATGGGCCGGATGTAGGTTCCGGACTCGGCTTCGTGGTGTTCGGCCGCGGCCTCGAGGCGGGCGCGGTGTTCGACCGCTTCGAGAAGCGTGCTGCGCCAGTCGATGCTCCCCTTGTTGCGGATGTGGAGG
>JAPOQZ010000166.1 GCA_026710435.1 bacterium
ATGGTCGATGGGTAACCAACTTGGGGCGGTCCGATCCGGCAAGTTCCATCGGGAACGTGACCTGCGACAGGCCGCTGATCTCGCCCACGCGTTGACTGAAGCAGACAAACGCGTGGCCGTACTCCGGGATCAGACATGTCGGCAGGCTGACCGCTGTCTACGGTTGTACTGGAACCCTCGGGAGCTCGCGGAGGCAATGGGTTTGAGCCCGGACGTGTTGCGGTCTCGACTCGCCCGGTGGCGGAAACGACCCCGAACCGCTGAAACAGTCGACGTAAGCTAGTGCTACCGAAAGTGATACCGGGCCTTCGACCCCTATCGTATAAACCCTCTTGACCTGGGAGAACACATCACAACCTCTCGCACCCAGCGGTTACCGGTCAAACACCCCTGGTCGTCAAGGGGTTCCAGCATCCGGCATTACCGGTGCTTCCCCGGGTGGGCACCTATCCACAAACGCATGTGACCACTGATGGAACGGTCGTCAGGTGGACTCGAGGATCGCCTTGAGGCGTTGCAGGTCAATGCGGAGTTCGGTCTCCATCGCGGCACGCCGGCTGCTGGCGAGCAGACCGATCAGCCCACTGACCTCAACCTCTACTTCAACCTCGAGCACGGTAGCTCCGATGCCGAACGGTTGCACCATGTAGCGGTCCCGGCCGCCCCGGACGCCGGGCTCGTAATCCCTACACAGGCGGGCACCGTGCTCGAACTCCACAATCTCCCAGCCCACCTGTACATCCCGGCCCATGAAACTGATCAGGCTCCGGCCGGTGGCTCCGATCCCGAGCACACCCGGCTGGTCAGGAGTCGAGCGGAGGATGCTTGAACGCCACACCGGCTCGCTCGCAGGGGACGCAAGGTAGCCGAAGACGATGTCCGCGCTGCGGTTGATGAAGACCTTCCTAGTGACTCGCAACCTTGACCTCTACCCCTGATTCTTCCTGCGGCGGTTTGTACAGGGCGTACGGGGTGTGGAATATGAGCTCTGACCAGGTATTACAGCCGGTTCGATTTTCGCGCCTCGGCCGCGCCCGGTCGCGATGACGTGGTTGATGTGGCATGCTGCCGCCCGTGTATCTGGAAACATGAAGATGAATCAGGGCTAGTCGCAAACCCCAGCCCGCCCAGGAGGGTACTGAACAATTACGATTGCTCCGGCCTGCCGCCCACCGACCCAGGAGTAATGCCGGCGATTGGCAAGGCCGCTGGTGGATTGCTCAGCATCCTCCTAGCCTATCGTGCCTGATGGGGAGGACGATGTGGAGACCGATTCGACGCGCATTGAGGCCAAGCTGCTCATTCCGGGAAGGGGCGATCCGGTGCCCGACGGATGCGTGGTCATAAGCGGAGACACCATTACCTACGTGGGGAAGCGTTCGGGCGCACCCGAGACGCCGGGGAGCAAGACTCATCATGTGCCGGTCGTCATGCCGGGGATGTGGGACTGCCACTCGCATTTCTTCGGGACGGAGGCAGCCGACCTCACGCAGCTGGCCACCACCCCGCTGCCGATGCTGGCGGTGCGGGCGGCTCGTGATGCTCACACGCTCCTGATGGCAGGTTTCACAAGTACGCGCGAGATGGGGGGCATCGGTGTTCACCTCGGCCGGCTGGTCGACGAGGGAACACTGGTCGGGCCGAACATCTATGCGGCGGGGTCGGCGCTCGGTCCCACCGCGGGGCACAGCGACATCCATTGGATGCCGGAGTCCTGGAGGGACGATCTCGCGGCTTCTGGAGTGGGCTGGGTGGCCGTATGTGACGGGGTGGAGGAATGCATCAAAACCGTCAGGCGACAGATCCGGGTGGGGGCCAAGGTGATCAAGATCAACGCCACGGGCGGCACCATGAGCCACTTCGACCATCCGGACCATCGGCAGTTCAACGACAAGGAGCTACGAGCCATCGTAGAGGAGGCAGCCATGGCGGAGATGGCGGTGGGAGCCCACTGCCACGGACTGGCGGGCGTGGCGGCGGCCACCCGGGCGGGCGTCAAGACCATCGAGCATTGCAGCACTCTCGACCAGGAGACGGCCGAGTTGATGCTGGAGATGGGAACCATGGCAGTGCCGACCCGCCATGCCGTCGAGTATCTGGTGTCGCTCAAAGGTCAGATCCCAGACTGGGCCTGGCAGGCGCAGGCCAAGGTGGAGCGGAGCCACACCGCCGCGATGCGACTCGCCATAGCATCCGGGATCCCCATCGCCGTGGGGGCCGACATCATGGTCAGTGGCGGCCCCTGGGGCACCAACGGCCTAGAACTCGCCGCGCTCGTCAAGGCCGGGATGACCCCCCTCCAGGCCATCGAAGCGGCCACGGCCAACGGTCCGGCGACACTCGGTCCCCGGGCGCCCAAGGCCGGATTGCTGGCCGCGGGCTACGATGCCGACGTCATCGCGATAGCCTCCAACCCGCTGGACGACATTGCCGTCCTCGGAAAGTCTTCTCAGGTCACAATGGTCTGGAAGGCCGGCCAACTCGTCAAGTCTCCCGGAACGAGCACAACCCCCTACTCGTGAGTCAAGAAGAGCGGCCTTCGATCATCCAGGTCGCGCCCGGCTCCATCCACCCAGGACGCACGAGGAACACGAGTAACGGCCACCGCAACTTCCAGTTCCGTAAAGGGAGAGCATGGCGCTGCTACTGCCCGTACATCTCGGTGATCGTACGGCGAAGGAGGCGCGCGTCATCTGCGGACAGCCGGTCGATCCTCCTCCGGAGGCGCTGCTTGTCGATGGCTCGGATCCGATCCACGGCAATCTCGGCGTCCATGCCCGCACACTGGATCTGGAGCCGGCCACGCCAGCGTGGATGCAGGGCAGAGGTGAGCGGGCAGACAACGACAGTGCTTACCAACCTGTTCATCTCGTTGCGGCTTACTATCACGACAGGACGGACCTTGTTGACTTCACTCCCGATTGTGGGGTTGAGATCGGCGAAGTAGACCGCGTACCTCTCGGGGAAGTCCGCCATCAGTCCAATCCGTCGGCGGCGGCTGCATCGAAGTCGCTCCAGTCCTCCCGCTCGGCGGCCATAGCACGGTAGGTTTGCTCCCAGGACAGCTTTCCGGTCGCGTTGCCCCGCAGGACAACACTTTCCTCCGCCTCCTCCAAGACCAGCGAGTCCTCCCAGCCATAGCGATCGATTAGGGCCTTCGGTATCCGTATCCCCCTCGAGTTGCCGATCCGGATCAGTTTCACTTCCCGCACCCTCACTTTGAGCACCCGATCATCCGCCTTCGATCCTACATGATAGCGGCAGTAATTACAGTAATTACGTCAATTACAGTAGTTACGTTGACCGGAACTCATAACCCCTCCCCCGCGCAGTTCACGCCAAGTGGGGGACAACGGGGCGACCGGATGGACCATCCGCAGCCTTCTCCCTCTGGCATCTTCGCTTCAGGGCCGGGCTGACCTCCAGAGCAAGGCACCGTTGGCTCCGAGCACCATCGGGATCAGGGCTGAGACGAAGAACCAGATGACGGTGTCGGGATCCGGGACGGGTTCACCGTCCGCGAGCGCTAGGCGGCGGAACCATAGGGTGAAGAACCAGATGGCCAGCCCCAGGGTTACGTAGAAGCCTGCTGGTACATCCAGATGGTGGTCGGGATCCGCGCCGACGACGCCGCACCCTCGCTTCCGGCACCAAGCTACGGCGACCGAGACGAGTATTCCCGCCGCCGTAAGGTAGTTGAAGACCCGGTACACGTCGGACGACGGAAGGGCATCGGCGTACAGGATCCCGAACACGACCTGGATCGTGTACAGGGCGGCGTATGCGACCATTTGCAACGCCGGCTGTTCTCTTGGCCATAGCGGTCATGGGTGACCTCCCTCGGTCGACTCGAGGTTAGACAGCCCTGGTATAGCGTTCCCGCTCCCAATCGCTGACACTCTCCTGCCACGCCCGTAACTCCCACGCCCTCGATATTGCGTAGTAGCCGCTGAACTCCTTGCTCAATGCCTCCTGCAGGGCTGAGTCGTCGCGGAAGGCCCTTAGGGCACTCTCCAACGAGTTGGGTAGCGCGGGCAGGTCGGCCCGCTCGGAGACATCCTTGGCCTCGGGCGCCGGAGGGACAGATCCCTCCCGGATTCCTATGACCGCCGAAGCTACCAGCGCCGCCAGAGCCAGGTAGGGATTGGCGTCGGCACCGGGACGGCGACACTCGAGCCGGGAACGAGCAGGGCGGTTGCCCCGGATAGCCCTCACCGACGCAGAGCGGTTCTCGTAGCCCCAACTCACATTGACGGGAGCGAAGTAACCGGGAACCAGTCGCTTGTAGGAGTTGATAGTGGGGTTCACCAGCAACGACGCGGCCGGAAGATGCTCGAGAATCCCTCCTAGAGCCGCCATGCAGGTAGCAGGGAAGGCACCGTCGGCATCAGGAGCGAAGGCGTTCTGGTCGCCCTGCCAGAACGACAGGTGGATATGCCCGCTGGATCCCTCCTCGAGGGGCATAGTCTTGGCAAGGAAGCTGGCGGTCAGGCCGAGCGAAGCGGCCACCTCCTTGACCGCGAACTTGAGCAGGGCGGCGTCATCGGCGGCCCGGAGCCCGCGCCGGGCCGCGATGTTCAGTTCCAGCAGGCCTGGACCCGCCTCGGTATGAACGGCCTCGAGGTTCACTCCAAGACCTTCCAGGGCCGGCACCAGTACCTCGAGAAGGCGATCGAAACGACCGATCTCTCCCAGGCTGTAGCTGATACCCGACGACAGAGGCTGGTCCTCCTCGTCGCGGATCCGTACCTCGTACTCGAAGCCGGCCATCACTTCGTACCCCATGTCAGCGAGGTCGCTTAGGATGTCGCGCAGTAGCTCGCGGGAGGCGAGGGTGCATCTGGATCCGTCCGGCCAACTCGGATCGGCCAGGCAGATACCCCAACCCGGGCGCCAGGCCAGCGGGCGGAGGGTGTCGGGGTCCGGCTGCAGCATGAGGTCGGGAGCCCCGGTGTTGATCCCGTAATCCTGGTAGTCGGCGATCGGCATGTCGACCGGGTCCAATCCCAGCCACAGATCGGTCATCACCGTCCCCTCGTCCACGGCTGACCGGTAGGCCGCCGGCCGGAACGCCTTGCCCCGGATCGAGCCGTGCACGTCCGGCATTCCGAGTAGCACGAAACCACCGTCGGAAGGCTCCCAATTCATGTCGTTCCTCCGTTCGCCAAGCTTTCCCAAACCGCCTGGTCGACCTCTCCGACGACCCGCGCAAGCCGCTCGATCATCTCGCCCAGTTCCTCATCGGTGCTGGTGAGAGCGGGGGCGAACACTGTCTGGTCCCCGGCGTATCCGTCCGCGTTGGGGTGGGTAGACATCACTACTAGATCGTTGTCGAGTGCGCTGGTGTCGATCCGCCCGGCAATTCCGAGGGACTCGGGCGGGATGGAAGTGCCGTCCCTGGGATCGACGTATTCGATACCCAGCAGGAATCCACGACCCCGGACCTCACCAACAATCGAACAACCGTCCAGCGCCGATCGCAACTCGCCGAGCAAGGATGGCCCGCGCTCGGCCACCCTCTCGACCAGACCCTGGGACTCGATGTAGTCGACCACCGCCAGGCCCACCGCACAACTCAGCGGGGCTCCGTCCCAAGTGTGACCGAGATCGAAGTCCTTGGATCCGGTCGCCAAGGCGTCGTAGACCGGCTCGCGACACATGGTGGCGGCAAGCGGGAAGTAGCCGCCCCCGAGTAGCTTGCCGATGGTGACTATGTCGGGTGTGATCGGCAGGTGCTGGTAGGCGAACCATGATCCCGTACGCCCCATCCCGGTTACCACCTCGTCGAAGCACACGAGGAAGCCGTGGTGGTCCCTCCGATCCGCCAAACCCTCCCAGAAGGCGTCCGGAGGGCCGTAGCCGGGCAGGGAAGCGCCGCTGACCGGCTCGCAGAAAAAGGCGGAGACGCTCTCCGGACCTACCTGCTCCAACGCCTTGTCCAGAGCGTCGAGGGCAGCCCGGCCGGTCGGATCGAACCGCTCGGTGCACGGCGGGATGTGTGGATGTTCGGATAGGTACGGCCCGAACGGTGCCTGCAGGTCGGGTCGGCCCACCAGTGATAGGGTGGCCATCGTGGCGCCGTGGTAGGCCTGGGCCGGCGAGATGACCCTCCAGCGCCGGCCTTGGCCGCGGTCCACGTGGTATTGGCGGGCTAGGCGCAGCGCAGTCTCGTTTGCCTCCGAACCGCCGCTCAGGAAACGGACCCTGGCCATTTCGGGAGCCAGCCCGACGAGACGGGCCGCCAACTTCTCCTGGGGGACGTTCGTGAAGTGATGGGCGTAGTAGTAGACGATGTCGCCCAGGTGCGCCGCGGCACCATCGACGATCTCGTCGACTCCGTGTCCGAGGCCGGCCGCCATCGCTCCGCCTGAGCAGGCGTCGAGGATCCGGCGTCCTCCCGTCGACTTCAGCCACACGCCGCGGCCATGATCGACGCTGGGGTAGGACCGATCGAGAAACTTGGGGAAAACACTGGTGGATGCGGCGTCGATGGTCACGTTGCTACTACTTCCGTTCGATGCGGCCATCTTCACTCCCGCCCCCGTCTGGGCAGGGCCAGGCCGGCTATGTCCTGGGCGAAGCGCTCCAGCAATTGCGTCGCGACAGCTTTCGACCTGGGCTCCAGTTTCCTCGTCTCCTCCATCAAGGCATCGGGGTCAACGCCCTCGTCGTCTAGTTCGTGACGGTAGACCTCAACCCAGTCTTCCATGATGTCGTTGTTCACCTCCGGGTGGAACTGAACCCCGAGGCTGCGCCCGACCACGAACGCCTGGGGACCGGCCTCGCTGTCGGCGATCAATTCACCTCCGGGCGGCACCGAGAAGATGTCGAAGTGCCACTGGAACCAGGGGCCAGGGGGCACCAGGCCCTCGTCGACGCTGCGTACCGGTAGCCAGCCGACTTCGGAGATCTCCCCGCGGTACGAGTCGCCGCCCAGAACCCTGGCCAGCAACTGACCGCCGAAACAGAGGCCCAGGATGGGAACATCGGAGCCGTAGGCTTCGATCAGCAGGTCCTTCTCCCGGTCGATCCACGGAATCGAGTCGTCGAACGCGGCGAACTCCGAGCCGAGCGAGACGATCAGGTCGTAACGGGTGGGGTCGACGCGGCGGTCTTCGAGGTCGATGCGGTAGATCTCCACATCCGCTCCCTGTCCCTCCAACCATTCGTGGACGAACCCCGCCGGGGTGGGCTCCTCATGCTGGACGATCAGGACGCTCAGTCCGGCCGACCGACCGCCGGAAAGAGACAGAGTCGAGCCCAGTTCGTCCGCCACCTCGGCTGCCACTTCGGACACGGCGGTCGCCATCCGTTCCACCATCTCCGCCAATTCCGCGTCCGGCGTGGGGAAGGACGGCGCGAACAGGTGCTGGTCTCCGGCGAAACCGTCCCTCGTGGGCATTGTTCCGAGTACGAGCAGACCGTTGCGCGCCGCGGCCCGTTCGATCCTCCCTGCCACTCCCAGTTCCGGCGGCAGGAAGGAGCGACCGTCCCGGGGATCCACGTAATCGATTCCAAGAAGGTAACCACGACCCCGTACCTCGCCCACCAGATCTATCCCCTCCAGGGCATCCGCCAACTCATCACGCAGCACCGGGCCTCGGGCCGCCACATGCTCCACCCAACCTTCCGACTTCAGGATTTCGAGAACCGCCAGACCCACCGCGCAGGGCAAGGGCGAACCGTCCCACGTGTGACCGAGCGTGAAGGAGGTGACCCCTCCGGCGATGGCCTCGTAGACGTTCGCGGCATACAGCACCGCGCCGATCGCCGTGTATCCGGCCCCGAGTCCCTTGGCGGTGGCGATGATGTCGGGAACGATCGCCAGATCGTTGGCCGCGAACCAATTGCCGGTCCTGCCTATGCCGGTGACCACTTCGTCAAAGCAGATGAGGAACCCGTGCCGGTCCCGCCGCTCCGCCAGTCCTTCCCAGAAGCGCACGGGAGGTGAGTAGGCGGGAAGCGAGGCGGCACTGATCGGCTCGCAGAAAAAGGCCGAGACGTTCTCGGCGCCCACCTGCTCCAGCACCTCGTCCAAGGCATCGAGCGCCTCCTGGCCGGTCGGATCGAAGCGTCGGGTCGAGGGTGGGATGTGGCGATGGCGGCTCAGGTAGGGATCGAAAGCGCCGTGGAGTCCGGGACGACCGGTGAGGGCAAGGGTCTGCATGGTGGGACCGTGGTAGGCCTGGGCAGGTGAGACGATCTGCCAGCGCTGCGGCTCGCCTCGCGCCACGTGGTACATGCGAGCAGCGCGGATGACCGACTCGTTCGCTTCGGAACCGCCGGTGACGAAGCGTGCCCGGGAGAACCCGGACGGCGCCAGTTCCACCAACTCGGCCGCCAGGGCTTCCTGCCATGGGTTGGTGAGACGGTTGTTGTCAAGGTAGCCCACTTGCCGGGACTGCTCCCAGGCGAGTTCGATCAGGTCGCGTCGGCCGTGGCCCAACGTGGCGGCCATCGAACCTCCGCTCATCGCGTCGAGGTAACGCTTTCCGGTGGAGTCCTCAACCCAGGCCCCTTCGCCCGACGCGATCACACGGTACGGCTTGGTCACCTCCAACTGGAGTACCGAACTGGAGCCGGGTTCGACCAGGGGTGCCTTCAACTGCACTTGAACCTCCACTCGCTAGCCGGTCGCAGGTGTTTAGCACCCTCGGGCTCGGTTGCAACCCGCGAAGGTGCCGAGAAAGGATGCTAGCGGTTGGCCCCGCATTCGCTGAACAGGTAGTTTTCCATCGGCTACCGGACCGGATCGCCAACCGGACGACGGTCCGCCTGAGGCCGACCCGGTGTGGAAGAGTCGCTTGTCTTGTAGTTGATGCCGGAGGGCCATCAACCGGGAACGAATGGAGAATGGGATGAAACAGTCGGAGACTCCATCGACGTAGTCGAACCGGCGACCGAGCAGGTCATAACCACGATTCCCGTCGCGGGTCTTGAGGAGACCGACCGGGCCGTCGCCAGGGCCAAGGAAGCCTTCGTGACATGGCGAAATGTCACGGCGGGTGACCGCGCCACGGTGCTTCGGCGCATCGGCTCAGCCGTCGAGGAGACGGCTGTGTCGCTGGCGCGCCTGGAGTCCCGCAATGTAGGAAAGCCGATCAGCGATGCCTTGGGCGAGATCGGCATGGTGGCGGCCACCTTCGCCTACTACGCGGGCTCCCCCGAACGCCTGACCGGAAAGACCATACCGGTCCCGGGCGGCGTCAACATGACCTTCAAAGAACCGATGGGCGTGGTCGGTTTGATCACGCCCTGGAACTTCCCCCTGGCCATCGCTTCCTGGGGGGTGGCGCCTGCCCTTGCCGCCGGCAACACGGTGGTGCTCAAGCCGGCGCAACTCACTCCGCTCACCGCCATCGAACTCGAGCGCATCGCTCTGGAAGCGGGCCTGCCGGAAGGGGTGTTCCAAGTGCTGGCCGGACCGGGCAGCACGGTCGGCGAGCGCCTCGTCGACCACCCGGATGTGGCCAAGATCGGCTTCACCGGCTCGACCGGCGTGGGCAAGCGGATCAGTGCCCGCGCTTCCGGGACCATCAAGCGCGTGACCCTCGAGCTGGGCGGCAAATCTGCCAACGTTGTCTTCGCCGACGCCGATCTCGAGCAGGCGGCCGCAGCCGCGCCCGGCGCAGTCTTCGGCAACGCCGGCCAGGATTGCTGCGCCCGCTCCCGGATCCTGGTGGAACGGACCGCGATGGACCGCTTCCTCGAACTCCTGTCCTCCAACGTGGCCGCGATGCGGGTGGGCGACCCCATGGACGAGAGCACCGAGATGGGACCCCTGATCACCGCCGAGCACAGGGCCAAGGTGGCCTCCTTCCTCGATGACGAAACGACGGTGGTGGCCCGTGGCAGCGCCCCGGACGGGCCGGGGTTCTGGTTCGCACCCACAGTCGTGACCCCGGACTCACCCGATGCCCGCGCGGTCACCGACGAGATCTTCGGGCCGATCGCCTGCGTGATGCCGTTCGAGGACGAGGATGAGGCGATCTCGATCGCCAACGACACGATCTACGGCCTGTCGGGTTCTATCTGGACGGAGAACGGCTCGAAGGCGCTGCGGGTCGCCAGGGCCCTGGAGGCGGGCACGTTGTCGGTGAACTCCAACTGGTCGGTGCGGATCGCCACGCCTTACGGAGGATTCAAGCAATCCGGCATTGGCAGGGCCCTCGGCCCCGACGCCCTCGACTACTACACGGAACTCAAGAACGTCTATATCGCTACGTGAAGCGTGAATCGGCTTCCACCTACGCCGCGAACCGGGGTTCTGCAAACACCCACTTCGGCCTGAAGATGCTCGGCGGTATGTAGGTAGTATCCGGCGGGCTCTATCCGAATGGGAGCGTCGACATGACAGTCACTCTGGATGGCAGTCCATACAACCTTGAAGACACCGGTCGGTGGGTCTTCCACAAGGCCGACAAACTCCAAGAACAGGTGGACCTTCTGAGGGACCGAGGACAGCTCTCAGAGCAGACGCTACGCGCCTATTTCGGGGATACTCGATTCAGGCAGATTGCAGAGTCCAATGCGATCGAGGGCAGTACCTTGAGCATTGGCGAGACCGAACTGGCCGTGTCTAGGGGCATCACCATCACAGGGCACGACCCTGCCTACTCAAAGGACGCCATCAACCTTTCGAGAGCCTTGGAACGCATGGTCGAACTCGGCCAGAACGGTTCGCCGACCAATCTGGATCAGGTTAGGGAGTTGCATTCCCTGATTCTCGGGGATGGGCCGGGAGCAGGCCTGTTCAGGTCGCAGCCCGTCCGCATCGCCGGATCGCAACACCGCCCCCCCGCATCCTGGAACGAGGTCATGTCCGCTATGGAGGACTGGGAGGGCTGGTCGCGATCCAACGATGGCGGTCAGGCTCTTCTTCGAGCCATCGTGTTGAAAACCTGGCTGACCCACATCCACCCGTTCTCTGACGGCAACGGCCGTACTTCTCGAGCAGTCATGAACCTGGAACTCATCAGGGCCGGACTTCCTAGCATCATCATCCGGCGCAAGGACCGTCCCAGGTACTACGAGGCGCTGGCCGAGTCCGATCTCGGGGGTGACCTCGGACCCATTTCGGAGTTGATTCTCGACCGAGCCGAGGACGCATTGCGGGATTTGATGAGCAGCGCAACCACGCATGAGGGCTTCGACATGGCCAGAGCCAAGTTACTCAAGGCCCAAGAGCGGCAAGTTGCGATATGGAATGACGCCGTACGCCTGCTGTTCCGGCTGGTAGACGATGACCTCGACAGCCTATTCGCCGGAGTCGGCGAGGTTACGACACGCCGCTACGACGATGAGTTGTTGTTGGACGATTACGCAGCGCTGGTCAGAGATGACCCGGCGGGCAACTCCTGGCTCTATCGCATAGGCGTGCAGGTCCCCGTCCTCGGCGATCGACGCTGGCTCGCATGGACCGGATACCGCAGCTACCAGATGAAACAATGGCAGGATATCGGCCCCGGACCCTCGATCTTCTGGTCCATCCCGCATCCCACCGGCTATCGCCCCTGGATCCAGGCTCAGTCGAATTCGCCCGGAGTAGTAGAACTAACACTGCAACTACCCAACGTCGATCAGTGGATCGCTCAGCTTCCCGACGGCCGCATCGGGCGATTCAAGCCCAGCGAAATCGCCCTACGGATCGCGCAGGCCGTCGCCGATACGATGACCGACATCACGACTGCATAGACCAGTCTGCGCTGCCATGCGACGATAGGCGTAGGAGTTCGGTGGCTTCGAGGTCAAGGCGGTAGTCCTCCGGGAGACGCACCAGTTGATCGTCGCTGCCCAAGTACTCGACCACCACCCCGTAGTCCCGCCGGGCACCCTCGATGGATACGTATCCCTCGACCACGTCCCATAGGACGGCCTCGGGATCACGGGTGAACGGGTCGCCGTAGCCTCCCCCGCCAGGGAGGTTAAGTTGCACGCGGGTGTCGGGATCGAGAACCAGCAACCGCTTCGGCTCCCCCTCCCGGGCGCCGTCGATCCTGAACTCGCCTGCCGCTCCGGACTCGCCGCCCAGCAACCCTTCGGGCGGGTAGGAGATGCGGTCGACCATCGCCGAGACGGTCCACGCCTCGTCCGTGCGACAGCTCATCTCCGTCCACTGGCCCAGGCCTCCCCTGAACCTGCCTGCTCCGCCGGAATCGGTGCGGAGTTCCCGGCGGAGCTGGACCATCGACGTGAGGGTCTCCACCGACTCGGCCGGGACCCCGGCCACCCCGCTCGGGAATCCGGTGGTATTGAGGCCGTCCTTGGATGCCCGGGCACCGGCGCCACCGCATTGGAAGAGGCTGAACGTGAAGCGGTCGGTCGCCTGCCGAGGCCTACCCCTCCAGATCGAGATCCAGATCGGGTCGGAGCCGGGCGCCATCAATTGCTCGGGCAGCGCGTCGGCCAGCGCCCCGAACACGACACCGGGTAGGAAGTGGCCGATGAGGTGCCGGGATGCCACCGCGGCCGGCTCGAGGCAGTTGAGTATCGACCCTGGAGGCGCCGACACATGAACGGGACGGAAGGCTCCGTCGTTGTGGGGAACGTCGGGACTGATCGCAGCCTTCATGGCGAACGATGCGTAGGCGTGGGTGTAGTTGAAGACGACGTTGATACCCCGGACACTCTCGGGTGAGGAGCCGGCGAAGTCGATGAAGATGTCCTCGTCGTCAATGGTCACCGTCGCCCTGATGAGTATCGGGGTCTCGTCGAAACCGTCGCTCCACGTCTCATGCTGGTGGACACCGTTGGGAATCTCGCGGATGGCACTTCGCAGCGCCTCCTCGGATCGAGTGATGATCTCGTACGACAGAGGATCGATGCTGTCAAGATCGAACTCGTCCATGAAGCCGAGCAAGGCCCGAGCTCCCACGTCATTGCAGGAGGTCTGGGCGTAGAGATCACCCACCGTCTCGTCAGGGGTCCGCACGTTGGCCCTGACGATCGAGATCAGGTCCCTGTTGATGACCCCCCGGTCGTACAGCTTCATGATCGGGATGCGCAGACCCTCCTCGTACACCTCCCGGGCCTCGGCGGAGAGGATCCGTCCCCCGATGTCGGCCGCGTGGCAGGTGTTGGCGAAGTAGGCCACCTCGGCACCGTTCTTGAACACAGGCGTCAGCACCGTTATGTCGTTTATCTGGCCAGCCGTCATCCAGGGGTCGTTGGTTATGAGGACGTCACCGGGCCGGAGCGTGCCGGGTGGGTACTCCTCGAGGAAGTGGCGGACCCCGGTGGCCATGGCGTTGATGTGGCCCGGGGTTCCTGTTACCGATTGCGCCATCATCCAGCCGTTGGTATCGAAGACCCCGCATGCCAGATCCTGCGTCTCGCGCACGATGGTGCTGAAGGCCGTTCGCTGCAGGGCCACCTGCTGCTCGTTGACAACCGAGAGCACGCGACTCCAGAGCACCTCGATCAGAACCGGATCCAGCCTCGCTCCGATGGTCATGCTCCCCCGCCAAGCTCAACGACGATGTTGAGCCCCTCGTCGACATGAACGCGACCGCCGGGCCCGATGATCGCTGTCGACTCCCGCTCCTCTATGATCGCCGGTCCCGCCATCGTCGAGCCGGGACCCAACCGGTACCGGTCGAACACGGGCGTCGAAACGAAACCCCCCGCCGAAGCGAAGTAGGCCGGACGCTCACCCTTCCGGGCAGCTGCCGCATCACCCTCTACGTCCCCCGTCCCGGTGCGGACCACCGACGGCCGGGGTCCCCGGCTCACCACCCTCCACGTGAGGGCTTCGAGACCGACCGGAGGTCCTTCCCGGCCGTAGAGGCTCTGGTAGACCCGATCGAAGTCCGCGAATATCGTCCGGCGCTGCTCCGAGGTCAGGGTCCCGTCCGGTACCGGGACCCGGATCTCATGGCCTTGCCCGATGTAGCGGATGTCGGCACTCCTGGTGTGCTCGATCTCCTCGGGACCGGCGCCCGAATCGACCAGGAGTCCGGTTCCGAGCCGCTCCATCTCTTGGAATATGCCGTTGACCTCACTCCAGTCCAGGTCGTCTAGCCGCCCGTAATGGGAACGGACGAAGTCGAACGCCAGCGGTGCCACGAGGAGCCCCATGGCACTGGTGACGCCGGCGCCGTAGGGCAGGACCAACTCGGTGCTGCCCAACAACTCGGCGACGCCGTAGCCGTGGACCGGGCCGGCCCCTCCGAAAGCGACCACCGGGAGGGCTCTCGGATTCTTCCCCCGCTCGACGACATGCACCCGGGCGGCGTTGGCCATCGCCTCGTTGACAACCTGGTGAACCCCCCAGGCCGCCTCCGGAACCGACATCCCCAACCGGTCCCCGATGCTCGCGGCGAGGGCAGCCTCTGATGCGGCCACATCCAGCTTCATCGCTCCGCCCAGGAAGTACTCGGGATCCAGATACCCGAGGACCAGGTCGGCGTCGGTGACGGTCGGGGACCGTCCGCCCGCCGCGTAGCAGACCGGTCCCGGATCAGCCCCGGCCGAGTCCGGCCCGACCTTGAGGAGTCCGAGGGAGTCGACCCTCGCGATGGAACCGCCGCCGGCACCGATCTCGATCATCTCGATTACCGGCACCCTCACCGGAAGGCCGGACCCCTTCTTGAAGCGGTAGCGGCGGTCCACTTCGAAGTCATGGGTGACCAGTGGCTCCCCCCCGTCGACCACGCTGAGTTTGGCGGTGGTGCCACCCATGTCGAATGAAAGCAGCGAGTCCCGGTCCATGGCATTGCCGACGGAGGCCGCAGCCAGAGCACCGGCGGCCGGGCCTGACTCGAGCAGACGGATCGGGAACTGGACACAGGTGTCGAGCGTCGCCAGTCCCCCGCTGGAGAGCATGATGAACAGTTGTCCCTCAAAACCCATGCTCTGCAACCGTTGCCGGAGCCCGAGGAGGTAGCGTTCGACCAGCGGCTGCACGTATACGTTGGCGACGGTCGTGGACGCCCTCTCGAACTCCCCGATCTCAGGGACCACTTCGGACGAGAGCGAAACCCTGAGCTCGGGCGCCACGGTTTCGACAACCGAGCGGGCTAGTGCTTCGGAGTCGGGATTGGTGAAAGAGTGCAGGAAGCAGACAGCCACCGCCTCCACACCGGCGCCAGCCAACTCCCGCGCGAGGCGTGTCAGGTGTTCCTCGTCGAGCTCGATGGCCACGGTCCCGTCAGCCAGCGTTCTCTCCGGGACCGCGAAGCGAAGATGCCGGGGCGCCAGGGGTCTCGGATGCTCCAGGTTCAGGTCGTAGAGCTCGTAGCGATGCTCGCGGCCGATCTCTATGGAATCCCGGAATCCTGAGGTGGTGATCAATGCCGTACGGGCCCCTTTGCGCTCGATGATGGCGTTGGTGACGAGCGTGGTTCCATGGACGAGGTGGCGGACGGAGGAGGCGCCGAGACCGGAACGATCAAGGGTCTGTCTCAAGACCTCCTCGACGGCCTGCGACGGGTCGGCCGTCGTTAGTACCTTGCCGATCTCTACACGACCCGACTGACCGATCATCATCAGATCGGTAAAAGTCCCTCCGATATCGACACCTACCCGCAATGCGTTGTCAGTCGATGCGACCATCCAATTCCTCAAGGAGAAAACGTTCGGCGGGCGCCAGCATACGCAAGTTCGTCAAACGATGCGAGAGCCCGCAACCTCGGTTCCGGGTTCCGGGCTCTACTTAAACCTGAGATTCACTTGCCCCCTCGGTCTCTGGTGCATAAGATACTGGCTAGGCTGCTCGACCGTACTTTGGCGGCCACTCGTGTATGTGCCGACTCAAGAGGAGGATTTGGCCGTGACCGAACTGATGGACCGGAGAAAGTTCCTCAAACGAAGTGGACTCATTATCGGGGTAGGCGCAGTTGCGCCGACCGTGCTGGCTGCTTGCGGAGACGACGAGCCCCCCGCGACCACCGCAGCACCCGCGACCACCGCAGCTCCCGCGACCACTGCCGCGGCAGCGACAGAGACCACGGCGGCGATGGAGGAGACCACAACCACCGCCATGATGGAAGAGGCTCCGGCAGAGTTCGAGAGCATCACACTCTCCCAGGTGGGAGGTTGGATATCGCTCGACAACAACCGGACCACCGGCGGCGCCCTCGCCTCGGGCCAGCACACCTTCGAGGGTCTGTTGATCAAGCTGCCTGATCGGTCACTGATTCCCGGCCTGGCGGCCGAGATGCCCCAGCAGGTCGATGCCACTACCTACAGCGTGAAGGTGCGGACGGACCGGACATTCACCGACGGCTCTCCGATCAAGGCCTCCGATATCGCGTACGGGTTCGACCGTCTGGCGCCGGAGAGGGAGTTGGGATCCCCCTTCACGTCCTACATCTCCTTCATCGAATCGATTGAGGTCGTGGCCGACGACGAGCTCAGGATCAACCTCACCCAGCCGATGCCCGAGGACGTGCTGTTCCAGCGGATCTCCGGCATCAATGCCTATCCGGAGGCGGTAGTGGAGGCGATGGGTGGCATGGACTACTCGTTCCAGCCGATTCCTTCGTCGGGCTCGATGATGGTTGTGGGCCCCTTCGACACCGAGATCAATACGTTCAAGCGGTACGACGGATACGAGGGTCCCATGCCTTTGGCGGCCAAGGACATCACCTATCTGGTTATCCCGGAACTGTCGGGCCGGATCGCCCAGGCCGAGGCCGGCCAAGTCCAGATCCTGGACGGCGTGTCACCGCAGCTCTACCGGGCTATCCAGGACTCGCCGAACCTCGAGTTGGGTGTTGCTCGCGAGACGACGTTCCTCGAGATGATCTTCTTCAACACCACCAAGCCTCCCTTCGACAACCAACTGGTGCGCCAAGCAGTCATGTACTCCATCGACGCTCCACAGTTGATCGAGATCGGCTTGGCCGGCGAAGGTCGGATCGCCCGCTCGCCGCTCCCTCCGGAGAGCGACCGGTTCAGGGAGCCGCAGATGCAGTACAACTTCGACCCCGAGAAGTCGAAGGAACTGCTGAGGGAAGCCGGTTACGACCCGGACAACGAGCCGTTGCAGTTCCAGCTCGGCGTTGTGGAGTGGGCATACGTCTACCCGCAGGCGCCCCTGCTGGCCCAGACGATGCAGACGGGCGGTTTCGACCCGTTGCTGCTTGTCGACTCGATCGACGCCCGCTGGGTGTCCGACATCATGCGGCCCGAGGACGGTGGTCCAGCGCGGTATGACGCCTGGGTGGCCACCATCGGTTTCGAGGTGTTCACCTACGACCCGGACAACCTCTTCCGTGGCTGGTGGGGCGGCTGGGCCGAGAACGCCAGCTTCGCCACAGAAAACGTGCCGTCGAAGCTCAACCAACTGCTCGACCAGGCGCTGGAGGAACCGGACTTCGACAAGCAGAACGATCTGTACGCCGAGGCCAACGAGATACTCGTCACCGAGGCCGGTGCTGTGCCGATCCTGTTCCAGCCGATAGCCCACGCCTGGCACAAGTCCGTGGCCGGTTACCAGATGCCACAGACGCTGGGCATGACGCTGTTCGGCGTACATCCGTCCGGCATGTAGCCGGCCGGATCGGCAGATCAAGAAGCAACCGAGCCAATATCTGGTTGGTACCGGTAGGGGCCGGTAGGGCCTGATGGGAGCGGTGGGCAGGCTGGTCCTGCAACGTCTCCTCCAATCCCTACCGGTCATCATCGGCATCACGTTCTATGTGTTCGTGATGCTTGAGTTCTCTCCGGTCGACGCCCGCTACGCGGGTTTAGGGCTGTACGCCAGCGACGAGGCGCGAGAGCAACTCGCCGAGGAGTTCGGGCTCAACGATCCGGTCCTTATCCGCTACGGGCGGTACCTGGGAGACCTTGCCAGCGGCGACTTCGGGTTGAGCGTCTATGGCGACCGGCCCGTCTTGGCCATCCTCGGGGAGGGCATCGGGATCTCGCTATCGGTTGCGGGGATATCGCTGTTCCTCGCGACTCTGATCGCTTTCGTGCTGGGGGTGAGCTCCGCGTATTTCGCGGGCAGTTGGTGGGACTCCTCGATCAGGGCGGTAACGTTGGGGGTACTCTCGATGCCGATCTTCTGGCTGGCTCTGCTACTGATCCTGACCTTCTCCCTAGCGAACCCCATAGGGTTCACGTGGTTCCCCGCCGGAAGTTGGGTACCCTTCGGCGAGGACAAGATCGGATGGCTGAGGTCGATTACCCTCCCCTCATTGTCGATAGCCCTTCCCGTAGGCGGATTCCTGACCCGCGTGGTGCGTTCTTCGGTGCTGGACGAGTTGGAGAAGGATTACGTACGTACGGCGCGCGGGATCGGACTGCGGGAACGGGTGATCGTCCGCAAGAACGTGCTCCGCAACGCCCTGGTGGCACCGTTGACCGTGCTCGGATTGCAGGCCGGCTATATCCTCGGAGGCGTGGTGCTGGTCGAGAGGGTCTTCAACCTCCGCGGCCTGGGCTGGAAGATGATCGATTCCGCCACAACCGGCGACTTCAACATCGTCACCGGGATCGCGATGGTCGGCGCGTTGATGTTCGTCCTCTCCAACCTGGCCGCCGACGTGGCGTTCCTGATCTTCAAACCGAGCGCCCGCGAGAATTCGTAACGTGAGCGAAGCACGCGAGCCCAGCACCAGACGCCGACCGCGGATCAGGTTCGGCCCCAAGTCGGTGGAAGCTGCAATGAAGGCCGCTCCCGCCGGTCCGGTGAAGATGGGAACGCTGCCATTCCGGGCCAAGCTCGGGTTGGCATGGGTCGTGGTCGTCATACTCGTGGCCATCTTCGCCCACTGGCTGTCGCCGTACGATCCCTACACGGTGGGGCTGACCTCTCCCAACACGGGGCCCGACTGGCCGGAGCACATCTTCGGGTCAGACGAGATTGCTCGGGACATCCTGTCCCGGGTTATTCACGGATCGAGGATGTCGGCTCTCGTGGCCGTCATGACCCCGGTGCTGGCCCTGATCCTGGGAGGAACGATCGGAATGGTGGCCGCCTCCACATCCCGGAATCGAAGGCTCAGGTGGATCAACGACGTGCTGATGCGCCTGGTGGACATCCAGTTCGCGTTCCCGGCAGTGGTGCTGGCCGTAGTGGTGTCGTCGGCATTCGGCCAGTCATTCCGGACCCTGCTGCTAGTCCTGACCGTCGTTTACACGCCGATCATGGCCCGCTACATCCGCGCCGCGGTCCTCGACCAACTGGGCGAGGACTACGTATCAGCCCTCAGGGCCATGGGGAGTTCCCAACTCCGCATCCTGCTGCGCCACGTGTCCTTGAACATCGCCACGCCGCTGCTGGTGTTCTTCACGCTGGTGGCGGCGGACGCGGTCATTCTCGAAGCCTCCATCAGTTTCCTTGGCGCCGGTCTTCCTCCCCCCGCTCCCACCTGGGGAAACCTCGTCTACGGCGGCTCCCAGTACCTGATAGCGGGCACCTGGTGGTACACGACTTTCCCCGGTCTTGCCATCTTCCTCACGGTGCTGTCGCTGAATACGGTGGCGGAGAGCATGGCAGACCGCCTCGGCGGTAGACGGCACCTGCTGGGGCAATGATGAACGCACCGGCCGGTAACCCTATCCTGGAGGTCGAGAACCTCAGCATCCACATCCGCCATGCCTACGGAAACACACCCGTGGTGTCCGGCGTGTCGTTCTCGGTGATGGAGGGTGAGAACCTGGGAATCGTCGGCGAGTCGGGATGCGGCAAGACGCTGACGGGGTTGTCCGTCATCGGCCTGCTGCCGCGTCTGGTGGAGGCTACGGGTTCCATCCGGTGGAAGGGCCAGGATGTACTCGAGTTGTCCCCTGCCGAACGCCGCAATCTGATGGGCCGGGAGATCGGCATGGTGTACCAGGACCCGCTGCTGAGCCTTAACCCGGGGATGACGGTCGAAGCCCAGCTGCGGCAGGCACTCCGGCTCGACGGCGACCACAGGGGCGGGCGCCTCTACGAGTTGCTGGAGTTGGTCCACCTACCCAATCCCAGGGCCATCGCAGCCGCCTACCCGTTCCAGCTGTCGGGCGGGCAGCGCCAGCGGGTGCTGATCGCCATGGCGCTCGCCCGGCGGCCCTCCATCCTGATCGGTGACGAGCCCACCACCGCCCTCGACGAAACCGTCCAGGCCCAGATTGTCGAGCTGTTGCGCTCATTGCAGGCAGAACTGTCCTTCACGACCATCCTCATCACCCACAACTTGGCCCTGGTGAAGGAGCTGTGCGAGCGCACCATGGTCATGTACGCCGGGCAGCTGGTGGAGCTTGCGCGTACCGAGGAGCTGGTCCGCGACCCCCGCCACCCGTACGCGGCGGGGTTGCTGGGCTCGATCGTCAGCCTGGAAGCGAAGGAGCGACCCGCCCGATCGATCGACGGGGTCGTTCCGAGTCCCCTCGAGTTCTCTCCCGGGTGCCGGTTCGTCGGGCGCTGCGCCAACGCCGGCGACCCATGTGCCGAGACTCCCCCACCCCTGGAGTCCGTTGGCGATCGCCGCGACCTGGCCTGCTACTTCCCGGTCGGAGGAACCGCTGCAACCGCCGGAGCCGTCGGATGACATCCGGGCCCGCCCCCGCTGTCGCCGCCCCTTCCGGCCAGGAGAGGGCAACCACGAGTCCTGAGGTCCTGCTCCGGTTGGAGAATCTTGTCCATCACTACAGGGCTCCGAGACGGCAGAAGGTCCACGCGGTGGAGGATCTCTCTTTGACGTTGGCACCTGGTGAGGCCCTGGGCCTGGTAGGCGAGTCGGGTTGCGGCAAGTCCACAGTGGCCCGCTGCGTGGTCGGGCTGATACGACCCACCGGAGGGAGGATCATCTACGACGGGACCGATGTCTGGGCCCAGCCGGCCCGGTGGCGCCGCCGCAACTTCGCCCGGCAGGTTGCAATCGTGTTCCAGGACCCCACCTCAAGCCTCAACCCTCGTCTGAAGGTAAGGGACACCCTGGCCGACCCGCTGATCATCCACGGAGTCGGCGACAAGCCGGCACGAAACGCCCGCGTGCAGGAGCTGCTCGACATGGTGCACCTCCCCCGGGACGCGGCGGACAAGCTCCCCTCCGAGCTGTCGGGAGGCCAGCGCCAGCGGGTGGCGATCGCCCGGGCCCTCTCGCTGAACCCTTCGCTGCTGGTGGCCGACGAGCCGACTTCAGCCCTCGATGTCAGCGTCCAGAACCAGATCCTCAATCTGTTGGCGGAACTCCGCGATGCCCTCAACCTCTCCGTGATCCTGATCAGCCACAACATCCAGGCAGTATCCTGGCTGGTCGACCGCGTGGCGGTGATGTACCTGGGCCGCAAGGTTGAAGAAGGCCCGGTCGCCGAGGTGAGGGACCACCGGCTCCATCCGTACACGAGAGCTCTGCTCTCGGCCAGCCCGATGATCACCAAGACCAGCGAGCGGATCATCCTGGAAGGCACCCTTCCGAACCCCCGGAACCCTCCGAGCGGATGTCCCTTCCGGACCCGCTGCTGGAAGACCGAAGAGGTCTGCGCGGGCGAGTTCCCTCCCGCCGACATCCCGGTTGTGGGCCACGAGGTGCATTGCTACTTCCCCGAAGACCCCGTGGTAGTGGAGGGGTAGGGAGATGAAGGTCGACCGGCCACTCATCGTGGCGCCCCGCAGCTTCGACTGGGCTCCGGTCACGATCCCCGACGCCGTGGAGCCCGGGAAGGTCCGGATCCGTACCCTGGTCAGCCTGATCAGCCCGGGGACGGAGCTACGCCTCTACCGCGGTGATCCGATGGTCGATGAGGTGTGGGACTGCTTTGCAGACATCGATGCTGTCACCACCGAGGGTATGGGAGTGATACCTGAATACCGCATCACCGGCCGCAACCAACCCTCGGGCGCCAAGTACCCGGTCAACTGCGGATACAACCTAATCGGCGAGGTGGTCGAGGTCGGCGCGGGAGTGCGTTCGCTGGCCGAGGGCGACAGGGTCTTCGCCCTGGCCAGGCACCAACCGATGTTCGACATCCGGGAATGGCAGGCCGTCAGAGTACCGGAGGGCGTTGCGACCGAAGCCGCCGCTTTCGGTTACCTACCGACCCTGGGGTTGCATGCCCTCCGCCGGGGCGGCTTCACCCCGGGTCTCAACGCGGCGGTGATCGGCCTCGGTCTGATCGGCTTCGGGGCCGCGCTGGTGGCCGACGCCATCGGCGCCTACCTGGCGTGTTTCGAGATCAACCCGGTCCGGCGTCGGCGTGCGGCGGAGGCACTACCGGGAGCGCTGATACTCGACCCCACGGCGGACGGCTTCGAGGACGCTCTGATGGCGCATTTCCAGCCGTTCGGGATCGACGTGGTGGTCGAGGCGGCAGTCGGTCCGGCCCCGCTCGACCTCGGCATGCGCATCCTCGACGACCAAGGCCGCATGGTGGCAATCGCCCTGCACCCCGAGGATGTGGGACCTCTCCTCTCGTCCGACTTCTACAACAAGCAGGCTTCCATCCTCGGCACCAGCAATGCTCCCTATGAGGATCCTGCCAAACGGCTCTCCCGATTCACCTGCGCCGACAACGTGTCCTACCTCCTCGAGCTCCACCTGAGGGGAAGGCTCCCCCTGGAAGCCATGCACACCGACACCTATCCCGCCACGGATATAGACGTCGCGTTCGCCGACCTTGCTGCCGGTGAACGCGACATGATCGGGGTTCTTCTCGATTGGTGCTGACCGCGCCTTGACCCGGCGTTAATCACGACCCACACAAACCCCCCCCTAACCATCGACCAGTCAGGCCGATTGCCGTCTAATCCTAGACTTCTGCTTAAAGTTTAAGTTAATAGCCACCGTCCCGCGATTCCGTCATCCTCTACCAACGTAACCACTAACCGTCCGCCCAGGCCAGCAGGCGGCGCGGGGTGTCGATCATCCAGATGTCCAGTAGGTCCCTGTCTATGCCCATCTGATCCATGAGCTTGGGAACGATCGTCGGGATATAGGCGTACCCGTAACCTCCGTGGGAGGTGAACTGAACCCTGCTGCACACATCGTGGCTGATGAGCAACCGATCTGCGTTGCCCCGCTCCGACCAGTCGGCTAGCACAGCCAGGCGTTGCGGGTCGGTCGGGCAGTGGATGTAGTGGTCGATGGGAAGCCATACGGATCCAAAGAAGTCGAATTCCACCGAGATGCCCCGCTCCATCGCCCGCTCGTGCCAGCTCAGATCCCGGATATCGAAGTCCATGTGACAGAAGGCCGTCTTCTCCCAGATCGGCTCGTACTCGTCGAACACGGCCAGCGCATCGTCCACGACCGGAACATTCATTAGATGTACCCAGAGAGGGGCTCCCGTAGCGCGCTGAGCCAGGACGGCTGCTTCCAGCACCTTCAGTTCTGCGGGCCGGACCGGCTCGAAGAGCCCGATCTCCCCGATCACCCCGGTCCGGATCCCGGTGTCGCCGATGCCTTCCGTCAGCTCACGGATCATCAACTCGGCCAGTTCTTCCCGGGACGCCTCGAGAGCCCAAGGACGCTGATGGTGGGCCAGGTACTGGCCGGTTCCCGAGATCACGTTCACGCCCGTGTATTCGGATACCTCGACCATCCGCTCGGGGTTTCTCCCGATGGGCTCGGTGGTCAACTCGACCAGCGTGTCGATACCGGCATCGGCGGCCTTCTTCAGTTCCAACGCCTGACCGCAGCTGCTGTCTAGGTGGATGTTGTTGGCATTGGTCATCAGATCGGAGCGGATCTCGCCCAACGTGTCGATGGCTATCGGCCGGTAGGCCTCCTCGTTGGCCGCCGGATAGGCATAGGTCATGGTCGCGAACAAGTGCTCGTGGGGAAGCGTTCTACCGATCTGGTCGGCAGGGACGAGGCCGGTAACCGAAACCGCGTTCTTCATTTTGTTCCTCTCCATATCCCAAAAGGATATCCGTGCGTAATCCTGTCCAGCCGTAGAGATCAGGGTTCCGGTCGCACGGCCCCGTTGATCCCGCTCAGGCCTCCGTCGAGCGCGAGGACTGCACCTGTCATGAACCCGGACGAGTCCGAACACAGGTAACTCACCAGGTGGGCCACTTCGTCCGGCCTACCCACCCTACCGACCGGCAGGATTTCGAAATATGTCGGATCGGGCGGTACGTCTGAGATCATCGGCGTGTCAATGGCCCCCGGAGCGATGGTGTTGACGGTGATCGCGTACGGACCGAGCTCGGCTGCCAACGCCCGGCCCAGTCCTTCGATGGCTGCCTTGCCGGCAGAGTACGCGGCATGGCCGGCGATGGCGGCGGATGCTCCGATCGACGACCATAGGATGATCCGCCCTCCGGCGCCTTCCTCGATCATCTGCCTGGTCGCAGCACTCGCGCAATGGATCACCCCCATCAGGTTCACGTCGAAGATCCTGGCAGTCTCGGCAGGATCGCGGAGGTGTGACAGTGATGCCTGCGGGTAGATCGCCGCCGCTGCAGCCAGTACGTACACCGGCCCAAACTCGACCTCGATCCGGTCGAGCGCCGATCCGACCGCCCCGGCGTCTGAAACGTCGACAGGGAGACCGAGACAACGGCCTCCCGCCACGGAGATCTCCTCGACCAAGTCGTCCAAACCGGCGAGGTCGACATCCAAGGCCCCCACCAGCGCGCCCTCTCCGGCCAGGCGCAGGGCAGTAGCGCGGCCTTGCCCCGACGCAGCCCCCGTGACCACTGCTACGCGGCCTGACACTCCCATGGTCGACCTCCTTGCCCTTCCTGTGACCTCATGACCGGTCCTAGGAGGGTACTGAACAATGACGATTGGTCGGGCCTGCCGCCGGCCGACCCTGAGTCATGGATGGCGATTGGCAGGCCGCTGGTGGATCGCTCAGGACAATCTAGCGGGGTTTACTGCCGGGCAGACCACCTTGTGCAACTCCGCTCGAGGTTGTTGCCTATCCCCTTCGCACCGGGTCTTCCGGCAGCCTCCTTGCAGGGCTGGGCATGCTGAACCCTAGGAAGTCCCCGGAGACGCCACCAGCCTGACCGGTGGTCGCTGGTCAGCGGTCAGTAACCAATGGCGGTGGAAATGGCTGGTAGTCTCTTCGGGATCCTGTAGCGATGCCGTGGGGGTTCGCGTGCCCGTAGACCTAAAGGACTCGTCCACCGCTGCGCTGGTCGAAGTGGCCCTCAGCGTGGGCTTTGAAGAGTTCCACCGACTCATGCGTTACGAACTCGACGATCTGCATTCGAGGTACTCCGACCGGTTTCCCAACGACGAGGAGAAGGCCCCGCACAAGCCGTTCATCGAGGAGCCCGACGGAGGTCTGGTTGCATTGCCATCCGCCAGCCCCATCACCAACATCCGCCGCTGGTTCGGTAGCGAGGACGGAAGCCGGCTGATCCAGGTCCAACGCAACTGGTTCGCTCGCAACTGGCGTGTGACGGTCCAGGACTCCGGAAACGGGGCGATCCCCCTATACCCGGGGTACCCGGCGCTGCGCGCCGACTTCGCGGAGTCCCTGGGCAACTTCATTGACTTCGTAGAGGACACCAACCTAGGAGGATTCAAGCCGCTCCAATGCGAGATCAGCTACCGCCTCCAACTTCAGGGAGGAGGTCTGTGGGACCATCCGGACGAGTTGCACCGTGTAGCCCAAATGTTCTCCGGGCGATCCGGCAACTACCTCCCGGGACTCGAGGCGATGCGGACCATCACCCAGTACGTGATCCCGGACGATGACGGCCGGCGCGTCGGTCGGCTCTACGGTCGGCTCGAAACCGCCCGCTCCAAGGACGGCACCGACTTCTTGATACTGACGGTGTTCGCGCGCGGCGCGCCGATCGGCGATGGCGTGGACGGCGTGTTCGCCTTTCTGGACACCGGACAGCAGTGGATCGTCAACGGGATACGTGACTTCCTGACACTTGAAGCCTCGGAGTGGTACGGCTTGGACTAGTTGGGTTAGTTGTTGATGGCTAGTTAACATATGATGACATAAACTAACAACTGGCAAAGAACAACCAGAACCCACCGACTACGCTGGCCGATCATGCGGATCCTGCTCCTCAACGGCCCCAACCTCAATTTGCTCGGAACCCGCGCGCCCGAGGTGTACGGGGCAACGACCCTGAGGGAGGTAGAGGAGTTGTGCCGATCCCGAGCGGAGGAGTACGGACACCGCTTGGACGCCTACCAGTCCAACCACGAGGGAGACCTCATCGACGCGATCCAGGGTGCTCGCCACTCACACGACGCCATCGTATTCAATCCCGGTGCGTACACCCACACCAGCTACGCGCTCCACGACGCCATCGAAGCGGTGGGGGTTCCTGCGATCGAGATACACATCTCCAACGTCCGCGAGCGAGAACCTTGGCGACGCATCTCGAGAACCGAACCCGCTTGCGTGTACCAGATATTCGGCAGGGGTGTGTCCGGTTACCTGGCGGCGATCTCCCATCTCCACTACCGGGCTGCCCAGCCTCCTACAACACTCCCCTACGGGACGCACGACGACCAGGTGGGAGACCTGCGCCTTCCCGATCGACCCGGGCCACACCCCGTCGCTGTCCTGGTCCATGGAGGAGGATGGACCGGGCCCTTTACCCGTGACACGATGGACGGCATGGCTGTCGGTCTTGCCGGGACCGGTCTCGCCACCTGGAACATCGAGTACCGACGCATCCCGCCTGTCGGCGGATGGCGCGACACCATGGCGGATGTGGTGGCAGGCCTCGACAGCCTCAGCACGTTCGCTGACCGGTACCCCCTCGACCTCGACAACGTGACAGTGGTAGGACATTCGGCCGGGAGCCAACTCGGCTACTTCGCAGCCCGGCGCGCGACCTTCGGGCCTGCGAGGTTCGTGTCGCTGGCCGGGATGCTCGACCTGCGCGGACTCGGATCCGGCTTCGACGACCTGCTGTCCGGGTTCTTGGGGAACGACCTAGGAACCTGTCTCGACCAGATAGACCCGATCGGAGCCCTCCCGCTAGATCTACCCATCGTGGTGGTGCATGGCGGGAGCGACAACGCCGTGAGTCCAGTACAGAGCCGCCGGTTCACGGAGGAAGCCCTGATGGCCGGCGACCGAGTCCGCCTGGTCGAGATAGATGCGGCCGGACACGAGGACCTCATCGATGCTCGCGCACCCTGGTGGGACACAGTCGCGGCCGTCTGCCGGGCCTGACAGCGGCGGAAGTCGCACGAAGGCGGCTCATGTCAGCAGTCGGAGTGACGGATCAGGCGACCACTCCGGCACCCAGAAGGTTGCGTATCTCGGCGTAGAGAGATGATGTCAGCTCCACGCGAAACTCATCGTCGAGACGGAGCAACCTGCCGTACCCGTTCGAGTCCATATGGATGAATACCGGGGCCGAACCCGGGTGGTTGATGAGAATGTCCTTGAGTCTGCCGACAGTGAGGGGCGATAACACCTCGGCGGAGAGGCTTAGGCGCAGGTCCTGGTCGGCTTCCAGATCCGGTTCCGTTATGCGGGATGCCCGAACCTTCAGGCCATCGCCGGAACTGTTCAGCCTGCCCTCCACAACGAGGATCGCATCGTCCCTGATGAGTGCACCGGCCTGCTCCATCGTCCTGGGGAAGGTCACGACCTCGATCGTGGTCTCCAGGTCCTCGAGGTTGAAGAAGGCCATCGGCTCTCCTCCCCTGGTGAACCTGCGCGTTATCCCGCTTACGATCCCACCGACCGTAACCATGGCTCCGTCCGCCTGATCCCTGAGGCCGGAGATCGTGGAGGTGGTGAAGCGCTGGATAACAGAGCTAAGGCCCAGCAGAGGATGGCCCGACACGTACAGACCCAGCATCTCCTTCTCGAACCCGAGCAGGGTCTTCTTGTCCCACTCCTGATCCGGGATCTGTACCGGATCGAGTTCAGGTGCCCCGGTGGAGCCATCGAAGAGGCTGAACTGGCCCCTGTCCTCCTGCCGCCGCCGACCCAGGGTCTCCTCCAGAGCCAACTCGAATGCGAGGAATAGGCCCTTGCGCGGATGGCCGAGGCCGTCGAAGCCCCCCGCCTTGATGAGGGAACCCACCACTCGCTTGTTCAGCACCTGGGTGTCCACCCGATCGGCGAAGTCCTGGAAGTCGGAGAACGGGCCGCCCTCATTGCGGGCTTCGACGATCCTCTCGACAACTCCCGAGCCCACGTTGCGCACCGCGGACAGTCCGAACACGATCCTTCCTTCCCGGACGGTGAAGTCACTCTCCGCAGCGTTGACCGAGGGAGTAGTCACGTCGATCCCCATCGTCCGGCACTCGTTGAGGTAGAGGGCGGTCTTGTCCTTGTCCCGCCGCACCGAGGTGAGGAGGGCTGCCATGTACTCCGCCGGATGGTGGACCTTCAGGTAGGCGGTCTGGTAGGCGATAAGCCCGTATGCGGCACTGTGGGACTTGTTGAACCCGTACCCTGCGAACCCTTCGATGGATTCGAAGAGTTCCGTTCCGAATCGAGCCTCGTTGCCGTTGGTCACCACGCCGGAGACGAACTTGTCGCGCTCCTTGCGCATGATCTCCGGGATCTTCTTCCCCATCGCTTTCCGAAGGGCGTCGGCATCGGCCATCGAGTAACCCGCTATGTCGCGGGCGATCTGCATGACCTGCTCCTGGTAGATCATCAGCCCGTAGGTCTCCCGGAGCACCCCTTCCGTCGCCGGATGCGGGTACTCGACCTTCTTGCGCTGGTTCTTGCGATCCGCGTAAGCGTTGTGCCAGTCGTTGGACATGGGACCGGGCCGGTAGAGGGCTACCAAGGCGACCATGTCCTCGAACCGGTCTGGTTTCAGGCTGCGGATCAAGGCCCGCATCGCCGTCCCCTCGAGCTGGAACACACCGATGGTGTCTCCGCGGCAGAGCATGGCGTACGTCTCGGGATCCGCGAGATCCACCCGGTCGATGTCCGGGCGACTTCCGGTTCCTCTCTCGATCAGATCGAGGGCCCGGTCTATGGTCGAGAGGGTCCGTAACCCGAGGATGTCCATCTTGAGGAGGCCCAACTCCTCGATGGCATGCATCTCGAACTGGGTGACCACCTCGGCGTCCTGCCCCTTCTGTTGCAGGGGCACCAGTTCGTTGAGCGGCTTGGGAGAAATGACCACCGCGGCGGCGTGGATCGAGTCCTGGCGTCTGAGTCCCTCAAGCTTCCGTGCCGTGTCCAGCACCGGACGAACGTCTTCGTCGTTACGGTACGCCTCCCTGAGCCCGGCGGCATTGGTGTGCCAGTCCTTCACCACCTGCTGAGCATCGTCATCCGGAGGCTCGAAGCAGATCTCCAACGACGCTTCCCTACCCAGGACAGCAGGAGGCATCAGCTTGGCGAGCCGATCGCCGAGGGCATAGGGAAGACCACGGACCCGGGCCGAATCCCGGATGGCCTGCTTGCCCTTGATGGTCGAGAACGTGACGATCTGGGCGACATGGTCAGATCCGTACTTCTCCGCCGCGTACTTGATCACTTCCCCCCGGTAGCGTTCGTCGAAGTCCATGTCTATATCGGGCATCTCCCGACGGCCCGGATTGAGGAAGCGTTCGAAGATCAGGCCGTACTTCAAGGGATCGAGGTCGGTGATCCCCAGCGAATAGGAAACGATCGAACCGGCCGCTGATCCCCGTCCTGGCCCGGTCCGTATGCGGCGTTCCTTCGCGTAACGGATCAGATCCCAAACGATGAGGAAGTAATCGGGGAATCCCATTTCCTCGATGATCTTGAGCTCGTGCTCGATCCGTGCCCCCACCGTTCCCCCCAAATCACCCCCGTATCGTTCACGCGCACCCTCCAGCACGAGTTCCCGCAGGTAGGACACGGACGTGTGCCCATCGGGGACCTTGAAGTGCGGCAACAACAACTGGTTGAAGTCGAGCCGGACCTCAGCACGTTCGGCAACCCACAACGTGTTGTCGCAGGCACCCGGAAACTCGTCGGAAGGGAAAAGGGCACGCATCTCCCGAGCCGTCTTGAGGTAGTACTCGGACCCCTGGAACTTCAGCCGACCGGACTCCTCAATCAGCGATCCGGTCTGGATGCACAGCAGGACATCATGGGCCTCGGCTTGTTCGCGCCGGACGTAGTGGGTGTCGTTGGTGGCGAGAAGCGGCGCCTCGATGCGACGGGAGATGTCGAGGAGGTCCGGCAGGATCCTTCGCTGGCTCTCCATACCATGATCGTGCAGTTCTATGAAGAAGCGGTCCTTTCCGAATATGTCCTGGTAGGTACCGGCAGCCTTCACCGCCGCGTCGACATCGCGCGCTCCTCCGGCGTTCCCCTCCTCCCTGGAAGCGTCCGGGTCCAGGAGTTGGGGAACATGTCCCCCGAGACAGCCGGACGTGGCGATGATGCCGCTGGAATACTGGGCCAGCAGTTCCAGATCCATGCGGGGCTTGTAGTAGTAGCCCTCGAGGTAGGCCCGGCTCACCAACTTCACGAGGTTGTCGTAGCCGGTCTGGGTTTCCGCGAGCAGGGTCATGTGGTACCGGACGTTGTCCGCCCTGGAGGGTCGGTCGAAGCGGGATCCGGGGGTCACGTACGCTTCGACACCAAGGACGGGCTTCAGGCCGGCGCCTGTGACCGCCTTGTAGAAATCGACCGCGCCGTACAACACCCCGTGATCGGTCAACCCGATCCCTGTCTGGCCATCCCTGACGACCGCCTCCACGGCATCCTGGATGCGTGTGGCGCCGTCGAGCATCGAGTACTCGCTATGAACGTGGAGATGTACGAAGTCGCCGCCCGGCATCCTGCCTAACCTCGCCCTATGCCAACTGGTAGTGGCCGGTCAGGGGCACCCGGTAGGGAATGACCTTAGCGTCACCCGAGGACGGCTTGTGCTCGGGAGGGTCCTGTCCATTCCGAGGAAACTGCTGGAGCCCCTTGCTGTCCCGACGCTCGATGACAAGACCCGTGATGAGCGGACGGATGGACAACCCTCCAGGAGGTGCCGAGCAGTCCACCAGCGGCCTGCCAATCGCCAGCATACCTCCCGGGTCGGCGGGCGGCGGGCCCGAGCAAATCGTCATTCGTCAGCACCCTTTACCGCTCGGTCGTGACCAGGAAGGCTTCCGAGGACCGGCCTGCCGAGCGCGGCAAGGCTTGATCGAAGGTCAGGAGGAAGGGCCGCGGTAACATCGAGGACCGCTCCAGTGACTGGATGGGAGAACCTCAGCCGCCGGGCATGGAGCCAGACCCTGCCGGGATCCACACCGGAACCTGCCGGTCTTCCGTAGACGGGATCGCCCACAAGGTGCCGCCCGATGGATTCCATATGGACCCTTATCTGGTGGGTCCTCCCCGTTTCCAGGCGCACTTCGAGAAGGCTCAGCGATGGTCGGGACCAGTTCGCCAGCCTCCGGTAGTGGGTCACCGCCGGCTTGCCTGCCGGACCCACGAAGCGCCGCGCCCTGCGCCGGTCGATGGGCGCTTCGATGGTTCCTGCCACGACATGGAACGAGCCATGCACGAGGGTCAGGTACTCCCTCCTTACCGCCCGAGCGGCCAGGGCACTACCCAGAGCCCGGTGGGCATCCGGATGCAGGGCAACAGTCATCACCCCGGAAGTGTCCTTGTCGAGGCGGTGGACAATACCCCAGCGTGGGTAGTCCCCTACACCTTCTACCTCAGGCCAGCGGTCGAGGATCGCAGACACCAGCGTGCCGCGGCGGTGCCCGGGGCCCGGATGGGTCACCATCCCGGCAGGCTTGTTCACGACTGCCAGGTGGGAATCCTCAAACAGGACGTCGAGCGGAATGGGTTCGGGTCGGACCACTCGAGGACGGTCCGGAATGAACCAGACCCCGTCCCCGGCTGCAACCCGGGTCCTAGGTAGTACGCGTGGCCCTCCGGTCTCCGAAGATCTCCCGGCTTGGCCGGTCTCGATCAACCTCCTTGCTCGGCTACGGCTCAGGTCCCCCAGTCGAGCCAGGGCGTAGTCCAGCCTCGCTCCGTCCATCTCCGCCGGGACCGTCAGCTGTCTTGTCTGGCTGCCCAAAGGAGCATCACCACACCGATCGTTATGGCCGAATCAGCCACATTGAAGTTGGGCCAGAAGCTGAAGTCTATGAAGTCGGTAACCGCTCCGCTCAGTCCGGGACCGTTAACGATCCGGTCCGCCAAGTTGCCCGTGGCGCCACCGAGCACCAGGGAGAACCCTGCAAGTTCCAGCCTGCTCCCCGTTCGTTCAACCAAGACGAAGATAGCGACACAGGCCAGGATGGCGGCCGCTCCGAGCCACGGCCCGAAGCCCTGGAACAACGAGAAAGCCGATCCGGAGTTCTCCGCCAGGTGGAAGCGCAGGAAACCCGGCATCACTTGGATGTCCCGGCTGGCAAGCTCCGAACGTGCCCAGGCTTTGGTCAACTGGTCGGCGACAACTACAACACCGGCGATCAGGCCGGCTCTGATCCTTCGGGGGGTCAGCGCCGCCGAGAGGCGCACGTCACGCACAGACTCGTATGTGGGAGTACCCTCAGGCGCGCCACGGGGATAGGTCGGCCACACACCCGACATGTCCCGTAGGTGCCATCCTCCACGGCCTGCCTCGCCTGGATGACCTGAGAGAGTATGTCGCGCGTGTTGCGGTCCACAGACAGCTCCTTCTCGAACTCGAACGCCATCGAACCACCCTCTGCAGAGTCCGGATCCGGCCTGCGTTCGGCTGCCGTCTCTGCGTTGCGCACCTCGGAGCGCTCGGCTTCGTGTTCGGCTATTACTGCTCTCAGCTGTCGTTCCTTCTCCTCGAGGAGCTTCTTGAACCGGTTCATTGTCGACTCGGCCAGCTTACGAGTCGCCATCTCAGCCACCTCCGTGCGTCGTTACGGAAGCCGCGAAGGTAGCACGTCGGGAGAGCATGCGTGCCGGAAAGGTCATCGGTGACCGAGAAGGGAGATAGTCCGGCCCACATCATCGGGGTTCGCGTCCCTCAGCAGCATGCGCTTGAAACGGCTGCTCGCTCCCGCCGGCAGGTCTACACGGCACCCGAAGAGTCTCGACAAGAGTCCCGCTACCGCCCGGTTGGCACGACCTCCCTCCGGGCGTGCGGTCACCCGAACGCGAATGCACGTTCCGTGCTGACCGACGACTTCGTTCCGCGAAGCACCCGGGGTCACCAGCACTTTGAGGGTCACTCCGCACGGATGGTCCCGGATCAAGTAATCCAGCGACGATCTGTCGTGATCGGGCAAGAGGCACCTCCATCCTGGAATCCGTCAATCGAGAGTTGCTCTCCGGTCGATCTGAACGATGACCCGAGTCGCGCCCCGAGTAATCGTAACGGTCGGCAGGCCGGCAAACCACCTACGGTCGAGTCCGGGGAATTCTCCACGAGCGGCGAGGATCGGTGGAAATGGCTTGCCCGGCCCGTACTAGCCTTCCCGTCTCGGAACGGCGCGACGTTCACGCGGTGGGTGAAGACCTACCCGGTCGCGAATGATGTGGGTGTTGTGGCATGCTGCCGTGGGTGTGTCTGGAAAACATGGAGAGTCAGGGCTAGTACGATCCCGGACACCACCCGATGGCGGCAACGATCTAGGAGGGTGCTGAGCAATCCACCAGCGGCCTGCCAACCGCCGGCAAAATGCCTGGGCTGGCGGGCGGCAGGCCCGAGCAATCGTCATTGTTCAGCACCCTCCTAGCTTTCCAGCGTGAGGAGCAATGAGCGGAACACGTCCGGCAGGACAGCCGACCGACTTCCAGCGGGTCCCCCCGGGACTTGACCTCCCTGCCCTCGATGCCCGCGTTCTAGAGAAGTGGGACCGGGAGGACACCTTTCGCATCTCGATCGAGATGCGTCCGCTAGACCGAGAGTACACATTCTACGACGGACCCCCCTTCGCATCGGGTAGCCCCCACTACGGACACATCCTCGCCGGCATCATCAAGGACATCGTGCCGCGTTACTGGACGATGCGAGGCCACCGGGTAGAACGTCGGTTCGGATGGGACACCCACGGACTACCTGTCGAGATGGAGGTCGAGAAACGCCTTGGGATCTCGGGTCCCCGCGAAGTGGAACGACTCGGAGTCGCAGAATTCAACGAGGCCTGCCGGAGCATGGTCGAAGTCACGACTGCGGAGTGGGAGGACATCACGCGGAAGATCGGCCGCTGGGTCGACTTCAAGAACGATTACAAGACCATGGACCCCGGATTCATGGAAAGCGTCTGGTGGGTTTTCAGAACGCTGTGGGACAAGGGTCTCGTCTACCGCGCGTTCAAGGTTCTTCCCTATTCGTGGGCAGCCGGCACCACACTGTCCAACTTCGAGGCGACCCTTGGTGGATACCAGGAAGTGGAAGATCCGGCCGTGACAGTGCGCCTCGAGGTTCTGGATGCACCCGGCAACGGGCCGGCCAGGCCAGGCGACTACCTGACGATCTGGACCACCACACCGTGGACCCTCCCGGGAAACCTGGTGGTGGCGGTCGGAGAGGACTTGGAGTACGGTGCGGTCGAGCTGGGCGGGAATCGATACTGGGTAGCAACGCCGAGAATCGAAGCCGTCTTTGGAGAGCCGCTAGAGCCGGTCGTGACATCCACCGGCCGAGATTTGCTCGGCGTCTCCTACCGCCCCTCCTTCGGTCACTTCAACGCACTCCGGGATCGCGGGGCGTTCCAGGTGATTCCCAGCCCGGCGGTGAACACCGACGAAGGTACCGGCTTGGTCCATATGGCGCCGGCCTACGGCGAGGACGACTTGTACGCGTTGCAGGCCCAAGGGCTCGACCTGCTCGTGGACCCGGTGAACCTCGAAGCACGGTTCACCGACGCCATCCCAGAGTTGTCGGGCTTGCATGTCCACGAGGCCGAGCAGAGGATCATCGAGTTGCTCGACCGCGCCGGCGTCCTGATGAAGAACGAGCGTATCCTCCACTCTTATCCCTTCTGCTACCGGACCGATCAGCCTCTCATCTACAAGGCTATCCCCACATGGTTCGTGAAGGTCGAGGAGGTCCGTGACCGGCTAGTAGAGCTGAACCGTCGGATACATTGGGTGCCCGAACGCGTGGGCGCCAACCGTTTCGGCAATTGGCTGCAGGATGCACGGGACTGGGCCGTCTCCCGTAACCGGTTCTGGGGGAGCTGCATCCCCGTGTGGGAATGCGAGACCTGCGGGCACCAGGAGTGCATCGGAAGCCGCCGCGAATTGGAGAGCCGATCCGGAATCTGGTTAGAGGACCTGCACAAGCACATTGTGGACGAGGTCACTTTCCCTTGCCGCTCGTGCGCGGCAGCCGACCAAAGCGGTCTCATGGTACGGGTTCCCGAAGTTCTGGACTGCTGGTTCGAGTCGGGCTCCATGCCATATGCCCAGATCCATTACCCGTTCGACAACGAGGACCGGTTCCCCGCCAAGTTCCCCGCCGACTTCATCGCCGAGGGACTAGATCAGACCCGTGGCTGGTTCTACACACTGCACGTCCTGGCGACCGCTCTGTTCGACAACGTAGCCTTCCAGAACTGCGTCGTGAACGGGATGATCCTGGCCGAGGACGGACGCAAGATGTCCAAGAGGCTCAAGAACTACCCGGAACCGTCGGCGGTTCTGGACAGGTACGGTGGAGACGCCGTACGTGCCTACCTGATCGATTCCCCGGTGCTGCGAGCCGAACCACTCCGCTTCTCCGAAGCGGGCGTGCGGGATGTGGTACGCACCGTCCTCCTGCCCTTCTGGAACGCCTACTCGTTCTTCACCACCTACGCGGAAGCAGACGGGATCAGGTTCGATGACCTCAGGGGGGCGCCGCCGCCGGACGGAAGACCCGAGATAGACCGCTGGATTCTCAGCGTTCTCCAGTCGCTGATCGGCCAGACCAACCGGCTCATGGAGGGCTATTACCTGTATGCGGTCGTCAGTCCGGTACTCGGGTTCGTCAACGACCTCACCAACTGGTACGTCCGGAGGTCGCGTCGGCGCTTCTGGAGAAGCCGCGAGGGCAACGAACTGGACAAGCGGGCTGCTTTCGCCACGCTGTACGAGGTTCTGGTCACATTCTGCCGGCTCCTGGCGCCCGTCCTTCCATTCGTGACCGAGGAGATCCACACCGGGTTGGTTCCAGAAGCGACCAGCGTCCACCACGCCGATTACCCCGCGGTCGCCGAAGAGATGATCGACAAGGACCTCGAGAACTCGATGACGATTGCGCGCCAAGTGGTGACCCTAGGGCGACACCTGCGCGCGGAGCAGGGAATCGGTGTCCGCCAGCCACTGTCGCAGCTCACGGTGGTGAGCCGCGATCAAGCTGTGGCCGGCGCGGTGGCACGTCACCTCCGGATCATCTCAGAGGAACTCAACGTGAAGGTCGTAGAGACGTCGGCTGACGAACATTCGGTCGTCGAGTTACGTGCCAAGGCGAACTTCAAGCGACTCGGTCCCCGGTTGGGAGCCGAGGTCAGAGGTGTAGCCGCGCGGCTCGCCGCTCTGTCTCCAGCAGAAGTTACCGCCCTCGTCGAGCGTGGACACACAGTGATCGGTGACCACCTGATCGCGGTCGACGACGTCGTTATCACCCGTTACCCCCGCCCGGGCACCGCAGTCGCATCGGAGGGCGCCCTGTCGGTGGCTCTCGATGTGGATCTCTCGGACGAACTGCGAGCGGAAGGCCAGGCACGAGAAGTCATATCGAGAATCCAGCGGGCTCGGCGGGAAGTGGGCCTGGAAGTATCCGACCGGATACATGTCGGATACCACACCGCCGACGAAGTCCTCCGGTCCTCCATCGAAAGCCACATCACCCTCATCGCCGGGGAGGTCCTCGCTCTCTCCATAACGGCGGACCCGGTCGCCCAAGGAGATCCGCTGCCGATCGGCAATGCCCGGATTTCCTTCACGGTCGCGAAGGCAGCAGACTGACCGGTGAGTACCAGAGGCCGACTACCGGTCCCTCCTCACCGGCATGTGTCAACGCTCGACCAGGACCTCCGGATCTGGTTCGGTCGGCGCACTTGAGTCCCCGCCCGGGTCCGGCACTTCTCCCGAGACCCTGGCCGGTGAGTCGCGAAGGATCTCCTGTCCGGCAGCCAGGGCATCTCCGACAATCCGCTCAGCCCGGTTCACAGCCTCGTCTAGCATCTCGCGCATCCGGCTTTCGGTCTCACGGTACAGGTCACGCAGAGCGCCTTGATTCTCTGTTACGAGCGCTTCCCGACAGCCGTCGAGTGCCGACCGGAGCCGATCAATCTCCGCACGAGCGACGGCATCCTTCTGCTCGTACTCGAGCAGGGTCTCGATGACCAGAGCGAGGAGAGCGTCCACCTCGTCCTCCGCGTAACCGCGCAGGGCGACCGGAAACCTGACCGCTTGGATATCGCTCGAACTCACGCGCACCGGGCTACCTGCAGATGATCCGGGTCACGAGACCGATGACGACCAGAAGGACCAGCGGTGAGAGATCCAACCTCGCGGTGCCCACGGGGATCGCAGGCAGGGCCCTCCCGATGGACCTCAGCGGTGGATCCACGACTCTGGACAACGCCTCCACCAAGCGGCCCACCGGATGGTCACGGGGTACACGCACCCAACTAAGGATGACCCGGGCAATGATCAGATAGACGAAGACCCTGAGAAGGGCACAGACAAGAACGAGCACTTAGGTCAGGAGTCCAGGTCGTAGAGGCCGAGCTCGGCGAGTCGCCTCAGTTCTCGTTCGAGGATCTTGACGCGTGGCGGGCTCACCAGCAGGACACCCTCGGCGACCTTGCGCATCGATCCGTCAAGCGCGTAGACCAGGCCACTCGAGAAGTCGACCAGCCGGCGGACCATGGCCGGGTCGGTTCCCCGCAGGTTGATGAGAACCGGGATCCGCTCGCGCATGAGGTCGGCAATCTTCTTGGCGTCGTCGAATCCGCTCGCGTCGATGGTCTCGGTGTAGCCAACCATGGATCCTGCCTGGTCTCCGGGGCGTACGACCACGCTCAGGTCCGGCGCCGAGGCCGAGGGTGGGCGCTGGTAGGTCGGCGCCACTTCGGCAACTCTCCGCTCACTCGGCGGGACCACGGTCTCACCGGCGCCTGCCGGGCGTACCTCCGGCCGCCGGCCGGGACGCCGCGTTGCCCCGCCGGCCAATCGCGCATCGCGCTTCGCGTCGTACGAAGGCTCGTTCTCATCAACGAGCCCCAGCCATTCCATGAATCTGTTCACAGAGCTCACGTCCACCCCACTGTAGGTCGCCGCCCAAAGATAGCCCGTCCCACCCGTACCATGGTAGATCCTTCCTCGATAGCAACCTCGAAGTCGTCGGTCATACCCATGCTGAGAGCCAGGTCACGACCCAGCCGGACGGACAACCGGTCAGCGATGTCCCTCATCCGGGCGAAATAGGGTCGGCTGGCCTCGGGAGTCCTGCCGAGGGGTGGGATCGCCATGATCCCGTTCAGTCTGATCCCGGCGGATTCCCATCTGTCGAAGGTCTGGAGCACCAAATCCGGTGGAACCCCGTGCTTCTGCGCCTCCATCCCGATGTTGACCTGTAGCAGAGCGGGAGGCGCCCTGTCGTCACCCCTCAACCACGGCTTGATCAACCGGTCGCGGTCGAAGGACTGGAGCAATTCCACCCGTGGCCGCACCAGACGGACCTTGTTTGTCTGGAGAGGACCTACGAAGTGCCATCGAACCTCCCCCGGAAGCCGACCGACCTTGGAAGCAAGCTCTTGTCCTCGGTTCTCCCCGAAGATCCGCTGGCCGGCGTCGAATGCCTGCTGGAGGACTGACACCGGTTGGCCCTTGCCGATAACGACCAACTCGACATCCTCGACGTTGCGGCCAACCCGTCCCGCTGCCGACGCCATCCGCTGTCGCACGTCTCCCAGAGACACCCCTACGCTCATGGTATCCATCCTATTGCCGCTTGGCGGAAACGGGTAGCGTTGGCGCGATGCGAGAACCATCCGTCCCCGCAACGGGTGCAGGCATCCAGAGACCACCACTTAGCCCCGGGTACTTGGGCTCGGATGGCGCCGCCGAGATCGACTGAGGTCGTTCGCCAGGTGGTTGTACTTTCCCAGCCGGGAAACACCGCGGCCACCTCGTCCCCTACCTCGAAGCAGCAAGGTCCGATCAGCGGTCCCATGGCAGCTCTCAATACCGGTTCGTGGCGGGAGGCTCGCTCCTCCAGATAGCCGGCGGCATCGGATACCACACCGGCCGCGGCGCCTCGCCATCCGGCATGCACCACCGCTACGGCTCCGGCACTCTCCAAGACGATGGCAGCGCAGTCCGCCGTAAACACAGCCAGCGGGAGAGCCCGACTCACGGTGAACAGAGCGTCACCCTCACCGGCCCGTCCTGGTTCCTTCACCTCCAGCAGCTTGGCGCCATGGATCTGCCGGGCGGTGGCCCACTCGGGCTTGATCCCCAGTTGGGTGGACACCGTGAAACGGTCTCCACGGGCCATGTCTCCGGCTCTTGCGGTCGTGAACGCGGCCCCTCGGAACCCGGACGGGCGGACGATCATGCCTCGGACCGGTGCGACTCCATCACCCCTCGACGAACCCGGGAATATCGAAGGGATCGTCTTCGGGTATGGAGAGGACACGTCGCGACGATGACCCGCTCCGGGATCTGGCCGGTGGAGCCGAAGCCCGGAGGGACCGCCGGGAACGGTCGACCCCGGCTGCGATTACCGTAACCCGGAACTCCTCGCCCGTGCTTTCGTCGGGCGTCGCACCGAAGATGATCTGCGCGTCGGGCTCGCAGTGCGACTGTACGTTGGAGGCCGCCTCGTTCACCTCGTACAGAGTCAAGTCGGGTGGTCCGGTTATCGACATCAGGACCCCGGTGGCGCCCTCCATCGAGGTCTCCAGCAGAGGACTCGCCATGGCCCGCTCGGCTGCCTGCACGGCTCGGTTGTCGCCCGAGGCCCTTCCGATACCCATGACCGCCGTACCCGCATCCCCGAGCACGGTCTTGACATCGGCGAAGTCAACATTGATGAGCCCCGGAGTGGTGATGATCTCGGAGATCCCGGTGACACCGTCCTTGAGAACCTCATCGGCCAGCGAGAAAGCGTCGACCATGGACATGGAACGATCGGCGACGGCCATCAGGTTGTCATTGGGTATCACGATCAAAGCGTCGACCGCCTGCCGGAGCTCGGATATCCCCTGTTCGGCTTGCATCGAACGGCGCTGGCCCTCGAATCCGAAAGGCCGCGTTACGACCCCGACCGTCAACGCTCCGAGATTGCGTGCCACCTCCGCGACCACGGGGGCACCGCCCGAGCCCGTACCTCCGCCTTCACCCGCGGTCACGAAGACCAGGTCGGAGCCGGTCAGGACATCCTCGAGTTCTTCCCTGTGGGCCTCCGCTGCTGCCTTGCCGACCTCAGGGTTGGCTCCTGCTCCCAGACCCCGCGTGACCTCGCGCCCTATATCGAGTTTGATGTCCGCATCCGACATGAGAAGAGCTTGGGCATCGGTATTCACCGCGATGAACTCGACGCCCATGATTCCAGACTCGACCATCCGGTTGACGGCATTCATGCCTCCACCGCCGACCCCCACCACTTTGATAACCGCTACGTAGCTATGCAGCCCGCTGACGTTGGTAACGGCCATACCCCACTCTTCCTCTCATTCCGCTATCTAAGCGTCCCGGATCGTTCTGTCCACCCTTTACCGGGTGGATGTCGGAACAGATGTAACTATAGATTAAGCCACAACTGTAGTTCATGTTCAACTTGACTGTTTCTAGCTGAGCTTAAGCATTAAGGTTAACCACGGGATCAGGTGTGCCCTTGACCGGTTCCGAAGTCCGGAGCGCCGGCCGCTCTGGCGCGGTCATGTCGATCAAACCTTCGGGAGCCGCGGCAATAACCGCCGCGAGCGAAACCGCCTTCGCGGCCATATGGACCGGCAGGCCGAGGCGAACCGGGCGATCCCCCACCAGACCCCATAGTTCGTCATCCTTCAGTTGAACCAGTATCTCCTGGTCCACATCTTGCGGTAACGCTCGGGCAAACTCCAACGCCCCTAGTACGGCTTCATCGGTAACCGGCGAGCCGATGCTTAGCTCGTCGACAGGAATAGCGATGATAGAGCGGACCGGTTCCGGTGCATCCGAATACTCCAACAGAACTCCGTCGTCCGCCAACAATCCCCAACGTCCTCCCAGCCACAACCACGCCACTCCTTCTCGCTCGCTAAGGTTCACCTCCACCCGCGTCGGGAACACAAGCTTCACGGACGCGGACTTTATCCACGGGTCCGCTAGCAGAGACTCCTCGATCTGGTCAACCCGAACAGCCACCAGTGGTCTACCCACGGCGAGCTTCTCTCGGGCCAGGATGCCTCCCACATCCCCGTTCACTGCGCCTTGCACCTCCAATGTGGCGACGCTCATGTAGGGAGAGACGACGAACCACGCCACGATGCCGATCCCACCCATCGCCAGCAGAACCATCAGGGAACGCCGTACTCTCGCGAGCGCCTCATCCTCTGCTACCTCGAGCCGTCTCCGGAGGATGCGCGGATCGATCCTCATTCGAGTCTCCGGCCGTGCGGGTGGAACCGTCCCGCGAAGCGGATCTCCGGTTCCAGAACGATTCCCGTCTTCTCGAGCACCAGGCGTCTCACATAGTGGACCAGGTCATAGACATCCTGGGAAGTCGTGCCCCGAGACGCTACGAAGAAGTTGGCATGCCGGAAGGAAACACGTGCGCCACCTCTGCTCATGCCCTTCATTCCGAGAGAGTCGATGATCCTCCCGGCCGCGTCGCCGGGAGGGTTGCGAAACACACTCCCGGCGTTGAGAGTGCCCCCCGGCTGGTGCGAACGCCGCCACCTGATCGCCTCTCGCATCAGAGCCGCGGCCTTGTCGGACGAACCCGGCGTGACTGCAAACCGGGCCCCGAGCACCAACTCCGATCCGCTGACATTGCTTGATCGATAATCCAACTCGAGCTCTGCGGCCGTTCGATCGGCCACTGATGCCGAAGCCATGTCCATGACTGATGCAGAGACGAGGACATCGGCGGTCTCGGCGCCGAAGAACCCGGCGTTCATGGTCACCGCCCCACCGACCGAACCGGGAATGCCAACATAGAACTCCAAGCCTCTCAGACCCTCCCGGGCCGTACGGCGGGCCAGACGGGGAAGCGCCACGGCCGCTCCGGCGGTTACGCTACCGGTCCTGCGATCGAGCGCCAGGTTGCGGAACTCTCCTCCGAGTCGGAGCACCAGTCCGTCGAAGCCGCGGTCGGCTACAACCAGATTGCTCCCTCTGCCCAGGACCAGGATCTGTATCCGGCTCCGGATGGCTACCCGTACCACGTCCCTCAAGAACTCGACGGAAGTGGGTTCGCAGAACCACCGGGCAGGCCCTCCCAACTTGTAGGTGGTCATATTCCCGATCCGGATGCCTTCCCGGATCCGGCCACCGGCTCGCAAGGTCCCCCAGGTACTCATTTACGGCCGCTTAGCCGCCTGGTCAGGCTGTCCGGCAAGGAGGTGATGTCCCCTGCTCCCAGTGTTAGCACCAGGTCACCGGACAGAACCCGATCCGCGACGAAGGCCGCCGCCTCGTCCAAACGAGGCACGTAGTCGGCTTCTGCACCGGCATGGCGCGCCGCGTCTACTACCAGGGAGCCCGTAACACCCGGGACTGGTTCCTCCCTCGCCCCGTAGATGTCGGTGACGACCACGCGGTCAGCTCGGGCCAGCGAGCCACCGAACTCGGTGGCCAGGGAACTGGTCCGGGAGTAGAGATGAGGCTGGAACACCACCCATAGCCTGTTCCTGTCCACCGGCAGGAGGGCCTCGATGTCGGCGGTCACCTCAGCCGGGTGGTGGGCGTAGCTGTCGATGATGGTCACACCGGCGACAGTCCCTCGCTTCTCGAGACGCCGCCTCACTCCCCTGAACCGCGCGAGACCCTTGATCGCATCGTCCGGTTCGTACCCGAGCTCGCCGAGCAGTGCTAGGACACCGCACGCATTGCGGGCCGTGTGCAATCCGGGCCGTCCCACTGTCACCCGAGCTGGAGCAAACCGGCCTGCCAGCCGGAAGGAGACCTCGGAGGGTCCGGCAGCCACATCGACGATTCTCCAGTCGGCATCCGCCGACGTACCGTAACCGGGCCGACCTGTCCGAGCCGCGAGCCTCCGACCGCCCGCATCGTCCACACCGATCACCACGGGTCCGTCAACCCGGTCTACTACATCGCTGAAGGCCTGCTCGAGGGCGTCAGCCGTGCCGTAATGATCCAGATGGTCCGAGTCCACATTCGTGACCATCAAGGCTCGGAACTTCAGGTGTGTGAATGTCCCGAAGGCCTCGTCCGCCTCAAGTACGAGGAGGTCATCGGAACCCAGATGGGCATTCGCCGGAGGGTCCACCGGGTCCCCGCCTACCACGAACGAGGGATCCAATCCCATGGAACGGGTCGCGGTTATCGCCAACGCGGTAGACGTAGTCTTACCGTGGGTACCGGTGGCTCCGATGGTGGGTATCCGCTCGGTTATCGCCTGCAACAACCGCGGGCGCCGCCAGATCGTCACTCCGGCCGCGGTTGCAGCCACCAGTTCAGGATCAGTGTCGGGAACGGCGGAGGAGGCAACCACCAGATCGCAAGCCGCCATGCGTTCCGGACGGCTTCCTCCCCAGGTGTCGACACCATGAGCACTCAGGTCACCGAGTACAGGACCAGGATTGAGATCCGAGCCCGAGACCGCATGGTCCATGGCGGCCAGGAGCTTGGCGAGCGGACCCATACCGGCCCCCCCGGCACCGACACAATGGATCCTGGTGAGATCATCCAAGCTCTGCATGGGCTCTGCCCAACATCACGTCCGCCAACGAGGCTGCAGCACCGGGGCGGGCGATGGTCATGGCCGCCTGACTCATGCGTACCCGCCGTGGCTCGTCTTCAAGCAACGCCCTCACTAGCTCTCCCAACGAATCGAGTCCCGATTCGTCAAGAAGAACCGCCCCACCAGCACCCGCCATAGCTTCCGCGTTTGCCAACTGGTGCCGTCCGCCGAACGAACCGGGAACCAGGATGCTGGGGGTGCCGGTTACCGCAGCCTCCATCAAACCGCCACCGGCTCGGCCGATCACCACATCACATGCGGAATAGAAGAGTTCCATCCGGTTCTCGAACCCGAGCACCACCCGTGCTACCGATGGAGCGTCTTCGGCTACGGACACGTCCTGGCGGCGACCCGGACCTGCGAGGTGGACGATCTGCAACGGTGGTCCCTGCCAGCCGGCCGCCATCCGGCCTACGGCTTCGTTGATCGCCACCGATCCCTGGCTACCGCCAACGATCCCGACGATCGGCGCTCCCTCCTCAAGGCCGTACCATCGAATCGCGCCAGGCCGCGTGGACCGCTTGTCGAGATGGGCGAGATCTGCCCTCAACGGGTAACCGATCGCTGTTCCATCCAGCCCCCGAGTTTCCGGGTACGAGACAAAGCAAGAATCCGCCCACCGTCCGACCAGGCGGTTGGCAAGTCCGGCTTCGACGTTCTGCTCGTGCACGTAGAGGCGGATCCCCAGCCGCTTGGCTGCCACGGCCACGGGAACTGTTACGTACCCACCCATGCACAAAACGGTACGAGTCCTCCGCGCCACCAATTCTCCAGATGCAGCGCGCGCCGCGCGCCACACGATCCCGGGTAAGCGCAGGTTTCGAGGAGAGAGGCTCCTTACCAACCCTTGGAGCTCCAGGCGGAAGTATGCGTATCCCTCCTGGGGAACGATGTCTGCTTCCATACGGTCGCCGCCCAGGAAGAGGATGTGCCGTTTGGCAACGCCTGCCTCCACCAGTTGTTCGGCCACCGCCAGACCGGGGTAGACGTGCCCTCCGGTACCGGCTGCTGCGATCGCGTAACTCAATGCGTCGGGCTCTACTTTCGGACCTCGGAATTCTGGGGCGCCGTTCTTGTGATGTTGATGAGGATCCCCGCTCCCGCCAGCGCGGCCACCATCGCGCTGCCACCGACCGAAACGAACGGAAGGGCCAGACCAGTAACGGGAATCACCCCTACGACACCTCCGACGTTGACGATTGACTGCACGCTGATCCACGCGGTTATTCCGCTGGCGAGAAGGCGTGCGAACGTGTCGCCGGTGCGATAGGCAATCCAGATTCCGATGAGCGAAAGGACGGTAAGCGTGAGCAACAGGGCGATAGCCCCGAAGAACCCCGTCTCCTCGGCGATGATGGTGAAGATGAAGTCGGTATTCGCGTTCGGAAGGAAGGCCCAGCGAGCTCTTGAAGCACCGAGCCCGACACCCATGAGATGGCCGCTCCCCACTGCCATCAGGCTCTGCGCCAACTGGTAGCAGCTCCCAAGCGGGTCGGCAAGGGGATCGAGGAAGCATGCGAAGCGTTCGCGCCGGTACGGATAGGCAACCGTGGACACTCCGGCCAGAGCGACAATCACCACCCCTCCCCCCAAGATGTATCTCATCGGGATGCCGGACGCCAGTACGACGCCGCCTGCGGCGCCCGCGATGATCAGAGCCGTACCGAGGTCCGGCTGAAGTACGACGAGAGCACATGTGGCGCCCGCGGACAACAGGACGGGACCGATAAACTGCTGCAGGTCATCGAGACGATCTCTCCTGTCGGCTAGTACCGAGGCGAGGAAGACGATGACGGCCAGCTTCGAGAACTCCGACGGCTGCACGGTGATCGATCCGACCTGTATCCAACGCTCCGCCCCGCCACGCGTGGAGCCGAGAACCGGGACAAGGATCAGACCGAGGGTGGAAGCACCGAGAATCCAGACCGCCGCCCTCTTGTACCACGTGTAGGGAGTGACAGCGGTCACGACCATGGCGGCTAGCCCGACCACCACCCACCTGACCTGCCTTCTGAACGTCTCCAACCGGTCGGACTCGCCGAGTATGCCGCCCGCCGACGAGGCCGACAGGATCGCCCCGAGCCCGACAACGAGCAGCAGGGCAACCACCACCACGACGAAGATCGCCAGACGGGAACTGGTAAGTTCGACCATTTCCCCGCGACGGGCCCTGGTCCTGATATCGGTAATGGAGGTGACCCGGGCACTCATGAGCGGACCGCTCCCCCGCCGCCGGCACGGGCCCTATCGATGTGGTCCCACACCAGCCGGCAGAACACCACGCCCCTTTCCTCGTAGGAGCGGAACATATCGAAGCTCGCACATCCGGGCGACAGCAGAACCGTGTCTCCGGCATTGGCCCGTCGACCTGCCATGGCAACCGCCTGTTCCAACGATCCCGCCAGAGAGGATGGACATCCTGACGCCTTCCGCAACAATTCCGGCCCGGATTCTCCGATTGCGATCAATGCCCGGATGTTCGGGCGGGCGACAAGTGGGGCCAGATCGAGACCCTTGTTACGCCCACCGGCGATCAGTACCACCGACGGGTAGGAATCGACCGCAGCCACCGCCGCGTGAGGATTGGTGGCCTTGGAGTCGTTCACCCATGTGATCCCATCCCATTCGGCGACTACCTTGCGCCGATGATCACCGTGACGGAATCGACCCACCACTCGTCCCACGGCTCCGGGACCTGCTCCCATCTCCGTAGCGGCCACGGCCGCCAGAGCCAGGTTGACCCGGTAGGCCGGGTCGCTCGGTGGCGCCCCGGCGAGGGCAACCGTTCCCGAGGGTAGGACCAGACCGTCCCGAACCATCCCGAAGGTACCGGGCCGAAGCCTGCCGTCGCCGACGACGGGCGCCCGACGACCGCGGGCTGCAACGGCAAGTTGCGCTGCACCTGGATCGTCAGCATCGAACACCAGCAGGTTCTGGTCTTCGAAGTGCATGAAGATCCTCGCCTTGGCAGCCCGATAGGCACCTTCCGATCCATGCCAATCGAGATGGTCCGCTGCCACATTCACAATCACGGCGACCTCGGGATGGAGGGAGTACGTATAGGTCAGCTGGAAACTCGACACCTCCAGGACAACTACATCCCAATCCTCCAGAACGATATCGCTCACCGCTCGTCCGATGTTTCCAGCGGCCACAGCTCTCAGGCCCGACTCCTGGAGCATCTCTGTGGCCTGCTCGACAACAGTCGTCTTACCGTTCGTTCCGGTAACCGCTATCACAGGACATTCCAACCGGCGCGCGGCGAACTCCACCTCGCTCCATACCGGAATCCCCTCCAGTTGCGCCGCCATCATCGGTGCGGAGTCGGGAGCGAAGCCAGGACTCGTGATCACCAGATCAATGCCCTCAAGGAGTTCCGGATGCCAATCCCCTGCCACCAACCGGACGTCCGGCGCATCCAGGCGCGCCAAGCTGTCCGGACTCCGGTCGTACACTTCGTACTGCATCCCCAAACGTGCGAGCAGGCGCGCGGCCGCCCTTCCGGAGACCCCCGCGCCGAGGACGAGCACCTTCATCCGGATCCCCCCACCAGGCCGTCCACTCCCCCGACATTGAGGAAATCACGGTAGAAGAACCCGAGACCGAGCGCGACGCCGATCGCAGCCAGTATCCAGAACCGTGTGATGATCGTGGTCTCGGGCCACTCCTTCATCTCGAAGTGATGATGGATGGGCGCCATCCGGAACACCCTCCGACCCCCGAACCATCTGAACCCGGCGACTTGGATGATCACCGATAGCGTCTCGATGACGTAAAGGCCCCCGATGATCGCCAGCAACAGATGGGTATTGGTCAGTAACGCGAGGGCGGCCATCCCTCCGCCCAGCGCCTGGGAACCGACATCGCCCATGATGATCCGAGCCGGAGCCGCGTTCCACCATAGGAAACCGAGCGAGGCGCCAAGCATCGCAGACGCCACCGCGGCGAGACCGAGACCTCCCTCGACACCGTAGATGGCCGGGTGCCGGAACATCCAGAACGCGATGATCATGTAGGCCCCTGCTACCAGCGCGGCAGACCCGGAGGCAAGGCCGTCGAGCCCATCGGTGAAGTTCACCGCGTTCGCGAATCCCGTGAGCATAAGGAGCACCCACACCGCGAAGAGGCCGGCGCCGAGATCCAGCGGAGTCGGTCGGACGAAACCGATCGCAGTCGAAGCACCCGAAGCCACCGCACCCCATGCGAAGAACCCCGCGACAGCCAGTTGACCCACGAACTTGGCCGCAATACCCAGACCCTGGTTGCGGAACCGGGATATCTTCTGGTAGTCGTCGATGAACCCGACGATCCCCATCCCGACGACCGCCCCTATTACCAGCAGCCCGGCTGTCTCGATCTCGGTCGACGTCCAGACCAAGCTGCTGCCCTCGAGCCGGACACGAACGTGGGAAACGAAATACCCGGCGAGCACGGCCAGGATTATCGCGATCCCTCCCATTGTGGGGGTGCCCCGCTTGTGCATGTGGCCTTCCAGCTCTTCCTGGATGAATTGGCCGACATTCCAAGCGCGGAACAGGCGGATCGCGTAGGCAGTACCGAGTATCGCCACCCCGAAGGCAACAGTCGCCGCGGTGAGCATGGAAATCATGACCGTGCCTCCATCATCGTCCGGCTGCACGACTCCGACCGCGCCCATCGTTCCCGAAGGTACGTAGCCGCCACCGCCCGGTCGTCAAAGGGAATTACGTCGGTACCCAGGTCTTGGTGCTGCTCGTGACCCTTCCCGAGGATCAGTACCGTGTCGCCGGGCTCGGCCCGCTCCAGAGCCAACAAGATGGCCCTGCTCCTATCCACCTCCCGCACCACTTCGGCCCTGCCGCCAACCGTTCCCGCGGCTACCTCGTCCACCAAAGCGGCAGGATCCTCCGAGCGAGGGTTGTCGGACGTAATGACTGCCAGATCAGCCCGTGCAGCGGCAAGGCCCAGGAGCGGACGCTTCGCAGCATCCCGCCCCCCTGCCGCTCCCACGACAACGATCGTCGATCCGCCGCAACGATCGAGCGCAGTACCCACGACTGTTTCCACCGCCGCAGGTGTGTGGGCGTAGTCAACCAGGACATCGAACGGTTGCCCGGCATCTACGGGATCAAGGCGTCCGGGTATCCTCCGGACCGCTTGCAGACCCTCCACGATGCTGTCCACTTCGATGCCCACCGCCCGAGCGCAGCCAGCCGCCAGGGCAGCATTCCTGAGGTTGTGAAGCCCACCCGGCCTCACCGTGACCGCTACCTCGACACCGCCGATCAGCAGGACGGAACTGGAGCTGGACAAGCCCGGCTCCGCATCGATGATGCTCACTTCGCAGTCGCTTCCATAGCCCACCCTGATCACCCGGCCGCGGGCCGCTGCCGCGAGCCGCTGTCCTGCTTCGGTTGTCACATCGATCACATGTAGCGAGGCGCGCCCATCGAACAACTTCTGCTTGGCGGCAAAGTAATCCTCCATATCGCCATGGAAGTCAAGATGGTCTTGCGAGAGATTGGTGAACGCCGCGACTGCGAACGACGTGCCGTCTACCCGGTTCAACGCCAGCGCATGCGACGACACCTCCGCGGCTACCAGCGACACCCCTCGTAGCACCATGGTTGCGAACATCCTTTGTAGGTCGGAAGCCTCCGGAGTCGTAAGGGTTAGCGGCTCGTGGTGGCCGGCGATCCCGATTCCGAGTGTGCCCACTCTGGCGAATTGCCGATCGGCCGCGCCGGCAATCGACTCGAGCATCACGGTGACCGTGGTCTTCCCGTTAGTTCCTGTTACACCCACGACATCTAGCTGGTGAGTCGGGTCTCCATGCACCAGGGCTGCCGCCGGGCCCAGGGCCCGCCGCGTATCGGCCACTCTTACCTGGGGGAGGGAACAAGGGATGAAGCGCTCGACCAGGGCCGCGTGGGCCCCCCGCTCAACTGCGCGCCGAATGTAGGCGTGACCATCAACCTTCCGCCCCCTGATGGCAACGAAGAGAAAGCCCGGCCCAGCCTCCCGGCTGTCATGAGTGACATCGCATACCGTGAGGGCCCCGTCACCCCTCAGAGATCCCGTGACCCGACGGGCCACGTCGGAGAGCAGTACGACCTTGTCAGGCATCGGGTCCGACTCCCATCTGATGGAGGGATCCCTCCATCACCCGCGAGAACAAGGGCGCCGCGACCACCCCGCCTGTACGAGCCGCGACCGGCTCGCCGCTATTGGGAGCGTCGACCACCACGGCCATCACGAGTCGTGGATGGTCGACCGGAGCCATGCCGACAAAACTGGCGACGTATTCGTCCGAATACCTGCCGAGGTCGAAATCGAACATCCGGGTTGTACCCGTCTTGCCACCGACCGTGTATCCCGGAACGGCCGCCTTCACACCGGTACCGGAATCGACCACCGACTTGAGCATCAGTCGAACCCGGCGGGCCGTATCCTCGGAGATCACCCGGGTGGAGGTCGGTGCGGGCTGTCTGGTCACGCCGTCAGTCGTGACGACGCCGCTCACCAACCTCGGCTCCATCCGCAAACCCCCATTGGCGATCGTCGCATATACCGAAGCCATTTGAAGGGGAGAGACGGAAATCGAATAACCGATTGCCGCTGAGGCCGGACAGGTCGAACAACTGGTGGGGAGGTTTACGGTTCCCAAGGCCTCCCCCGGAAAGTCGACCCCGGTCGAACTGCCGTATCCGAAGGCGTCCAGGTATTCCCTGAGCCGATCCCTGCCAAGAGCCTGACCGATCTTCACCGTGCACACGTTGGAGGAGAGCCGCACACAGTCCCTCACGGTCATGACCTCGGGCGGATGAGCACTGAAATCGGTATAGCAGCCGAATATTGCGTTCTCGCCGTCCTCTCCTTGGTTTGTGCAAGCCCCGTTGACTATCTCGATGCTGTCGTAGACGAGATACTGCGTGTCCCAGTCCACTACCCCTTCCTCCAGGGCAGCCGAGATGGTGACCGCCTTCTGGGTAGAGCCCGGTTCGTAGAGGGAACGGACTGCCGCGTTGGTGAGCGTTCCGTTCGCGATGTCCTGCTCGGTTCGGTCCGACGGATCGAACGACGGAACCACGACCATGGCCAGAATCTCGAATGTGAAGGGGTCCAGCGCGACCACAGTGCATCTCTTGGCGTTCGTCGTCACCACAGTCTCGACACACGCCCGATGCGCCATGAACTGGATCTCCCGATCGATCGAGATGACTAGATCGGCACCGGGAACGGCCGGCTCGACCTCGAAACGGCCGTGAGGAATCACCTGCCCGCCTGCCGCGCGCTCAGCCAGGATGTGGCCTGGAATACCGGTCAGAAGATCGTTGTACTGTGCCTCCAGACCCTCGATTCCTTGGGAGTCGACATTGACGAAGCCCACCGCGTGAGCTGCCAGAGAACCGGACGGGTAGACGCGCTTGGGCTCGTTGAGGAAGTGGACACCGGGGAGGTTCAACGCCTCCACAGCCTCGGCCTCGGCCACTTCTACCTGGCGGGCCAGGAACACGAAGGTCGTATCGGCTAGAAGCTTCTCTCGCAACCTGTCGATATCCAGGCCGAGCGCATCACTCAGCGCCAATGCGGCCGCAGCGGCATCGACAACCTGGCGGGGGTTGGCATAGATCGACCGAGCCTCGATGCTCACGGCCAACTCCCGACCCTGGCGGTCGTAGATGGTCCCACGTGCGGCGCCGGTTTCCTCAACCCGGATTCTCTGTCTCTCCGCGGCCGCGGTGTACTCCCGGTAGTCCACCACCTGTATCTGAAAGAGTTGGTAGGCAATCGTCAACCAGGCGCCGATGAAGAGCAGGGCGATGCTGAGGAGGCGGACATCCGCAGAACGCCGGACCGGCCGCTTCGTTCCTCTGCTCTGCACGACCTATCCCTCCGGATCCAACTCGGGTGTACGAGGTGGGACCACCTCCACAAGGCCGCTGCCGGAATCGCTGGTGATGGGTACCACATCATCGGGGAGAACCATTCCCAGCATCTGCTCGGCGATCGGAACGATCTCACCAGGGGACTCGAGACGGATCTTCTCGAGGTGTAGTTGGTTCTGGCGCGATTCTTCGATCTCGATCCGCTCCTCGAGGTGCCTTATCCGATAGGAGGACTCGTCAACCGCCGTACGCAGGTAGATGAGTGCGAGAAACGCCGCGACGGCGCCGAGGGTGTACAGAGCCCATACCAGGGCACGACGAGGCCGGAAGCGATCATGTCCGGAGATCACCCGAAGCTGGGCAGGACCCCTGCCCGGATCTCGAAGCGGGCGAACCGTCATGCCGCCTTCTCCATTGCGCGTAGGCGCGCGCTGCGTGATCGCGGGTTGCCGGCCACTTCGTCGGGCCGCGGACGCATCGGTCGCCGGGTCAAGACCACGAGTTCCACCGGAGGCGGGACCGGCAGGGTAGGGCCGGGGGACCGGCCCTCACCATGGCGGAACCGATGCTTGACCAGCCGGTCCTCAAGAGAGTGGTATGAGATCACCACGCATCGGCCACCCGGCCGCAGCAACCGTATCCCTTGATCCAACCCCGACGACAGGGCTTCCATCTCACCGTTCACCGCCATCCTCAGAGCCTGAAAGGTCCGGCGCGCAGGATGGCCCCCCGATCGTCGGGTCGCCGCAGGAATCGCCTCCTTGACTACTCGGGACAAGTGGCCGGTGGAGGTAATCGGACGGGCCCGTTCTATCGCCTTCGACACACGGTGAGCGAACCGTTCCTCACCGAGAGTGCGGATGACCCGTGCGAGGTCGGAGACACCTGCCCGGTTGACCAGCTCGGACGCAGCGGCTGACGCGTCCGGTCCCATACGCATGTCGAGCGGACCATCGTTACGGTAAGAGAAGCCCCGTAGGGGCTCATCCAACTGGTGGCTGGATACACCAAGGTCGAACAGCACACCCGAGATCTCGCCGATTCCTCGCATCCTCAGGATCGCCTCCAGGTCGGTGAAGTTGCCGACTGCTAGATCAAGCCTGGCGTGACCGGCAGCCCTACTGATTGCGTCCGGATCCCGATCGATGCCCACGACTCGTACGTCGCCGGGTAACGTTTCCAGTAGAGCAGTAGAATGACCGCCGCCTCCATAGGTCGCGTCAACCAGAACCCCGCCTGCGATGCAACGAAACAGGTCGACCACCTCCTCCAGCATCACAGGCATGTGAAAGGGCCGCCGATTCGCGGTATATTCAGCACCCGTAACCTGACTCATTGCCAGCCCCCCGGTTGTTGTTCCACCAAGTAGAAAGCGGGCGGAGTAGGGGCAATCCATTTGGTCTCCGGGGGGCTGGCAATGAGCAGGTCATTGACAACGTTTACTTCTATGTCCTGTCAGATGCCGAAATCAGAGAATGCCTCCTCGATGTTCGAGTAGTAGTTGTCGGCCTCCGCGTCGTACTGGTCCCAAGCCGATGAGTCCCAGATCTCGGCGCGTTCTTCTACACCTATGACCGCGACCTCCCGGTCGAGACCTGCGTAGTCCCGTAGGCGCACCGGGACCTGAATCCGGCCCGCTGCGTCGAGTTCCTGGTCGATCGCTCCGGCAAAGAAGGCTCTCGTGAGTCGACGGGCCCTCGCATCGGTGCGCGGAAGCTGCCGGTATTTCTCGGCCTCTTCTTCCCACCGGTCCATCGGAAATACGTAGAGACACCGTTCCTGGCCCTTGGTGACGACGCATCCGCGTGACAGCCTCTCCCGGAAACGAGCCGGGAGAACCAGCCGTCCTTTCTTGTCCACCGTATGGCGGTATTGCCCGAGAAACACCGGAACTCTCTACTTCCAAGTACCGAAACCAGCGCAGCATCAGATGTTGATCCTATGACCCACTTTAGCCCACTTCATTCCATTTCGTGACACTATAGTAGCTCATCCCTACCCCGGGGTCGGATCAAGGCACCGGTCTCCCTTCGATGATTCTCGTATCGAAAGTGGTTGTTCACACCTACCGATAGCAGTAGAACACGATTGACTATCACAAACAAGTAGGCCCTCGAGGCTGAACCCGATGCCTTCGATGGCCAGGAATCAGGTGGAAGACGATTCCCAGTCGGCATCGCTATAGTGGGAAATCGGAACGGGACACCGCCGGTGCGGCGGACGGGAAGGTCAACCTTGCCGGGCTCCATGCCCATTCCGACCGGCATGGGAGAGCCAAGGTGCATCCGAAGATCGATGAGCAAGTCGAATCGCGACTAGCCGAGTCGGATATCCGGTACACGAGAGGAAGACGGCAGGTGGTCGAAGCCCTCGCGAAAGCCGAAGGACCGAGATCAGCGTCCGACTTGCACAGCGACCTCGACCGGGATCTCCCGCTCTCTTCGCTGTACCGGTCCCTCTCGGTATTGACCGAAGCGGACGTACTGGCACCGCATCACGGGAATGGCCGGATAGTACGTTACGAACTGGCTGAGTGGCTGGTTGGGCACCATCACCACACAAGATGCGAGATCTGCGGCTCGATCGATGACATCGAACTGTCGAAGGAGTCCGAGACTGCGCTTGTAGAGATGGTGTCGTCCGCCACGGTTGCTCGGCACTTCGTAGCCACCGGGCACTCACTGGAGATCGTCGGTCGCTGTAGGCCCTGTTCGTAATCTTCGGGGAACTCCACCGGCCCACACGAACCCCTTATGAAGACCTCGGGCGAGAGGCGATAGTCGGAGTCCTGGGCCCCTGACCTGTAACCGGGTCGTTTCGATATCCCATCCTGGACCTGAATGGGTGAGCGGATAGGCGGGCACGACCTCCGCCACCTGCAGACCGGACGCCGTTCGAACGCAGGAACCGCCGGTCGCATGCAGGGCGCCGCAAACCGTCGCAGCCACCCCCAAACCCAGGCGAGCATCGCTCGCTGAACCGACGGGCCGACGCACCTTGCAGTATTGCGGTTGAGACGGCCTGCACAGGGCGGTCGTCAGGACCTATGAAGGATCAGCTCGCTGACATGTGTAGACAATCGTTATACAACGCCCAAGACGTATCAATCACCATCGAGGGCAAGAAGACCTTCGGTCGAGCCGAGCTTGGTATCGTACTGATGTCGAAGCTGGAGAGGCGTGGCCGACAGAGCACTGGTTCTCAACGCAACGTACGAGCCGTTGTCGATCGTGACTGCCCGGCGGGCCGTTGTCCTTGTGCTGCGGGCTAAAGCAGACATCGTCGCAGTGGCCGACCACAACTGGCATAGCGCCGAACGTACCTTCGAGGTGCCATCGGTGATTCGGCTGCGTAACTACGTCAAGGTGCCCTACCACCGGCGGGTACCGCTCACCCGGACCGCGGTATTCGCACGCGACAGCCACCGGTGCCAGTACTGCCGAGCCCCGGCCGAGAGTCTGGACCATGTCGTCCCGAAGGCCCGCGGAGGGCAACACACTTGGGAGAACGTGGTGGCTTGTTGCCGCCGATGCAATGTCCGGAAGGGAAGCCGGCTGCCGGACCAGGCTGGCTTGAAGCTCACCAGGACTCCTGTCACACCCACCTACCAGGGTTGGTTGTACGCGGCGCTGGGAAAGTCGCGCGACCCGCGATGGGTCCCCTACCTACTGGCAGAACCGGCTTGACGGTCTGTGGCCACTTGCCGGTTACGAGTGGCAGGACGCTGCTGCGGTTGATGCGGTGGGTGTGCCTGGAACATGAGGAGTCAGGGCTAGCCGCTACCCTTCACGTCACCTGTCCGCAACACGGGAGTTTCGAATATGGCTGTTGAGAAGTCCACAATGCTTGCGCTGGGGACTTCCGCCCCTGACTTCGACTTGATCGATACGGTGACGGGCAAGAACGTCCGCCTCGGCGACATGGCGAGCCGCAAGGCACTGGTCATCATCTTCCTCTGTAATCACTGCCCCTTCGTGGTGCATATCCAGGAGGGCTTGGTCGCCTTCGCAAATGACTACGCGGAGTCGGATACCTCCATCGTGAGCATAAGTTCCAACGATGCAGTCACCTATCCCGACGATGCTCCCGAACGTCTGGCCGCAGTGGCCCGTGACCGCGGATACAGATTCCCGGTGCTCTACGACGAGACCCAAGAAGTCGCCAAAGCCTACACCGCGGCATGCACTCCGGACTTCTTCCTGTTCGGACCGGACCGCAAGCTCGCGTATCGCGGACGGTTCGATGATTCGCGGCCCGGATCGGGAGTGCCGGTCACGGGCACGGATCTGCGGGCTGCCCTGGATGCGGTACTCGAGGACCGACCCGTGCATCTCGAACAGTATCCCTCGATGGGCTGCTCTATCAAGTGGGAGCCCGGCAACGAACCCTATTGATCGCGGTGGCCCACGGCCGCTCGCATCCGGTTGACAAGTCCAAGAAGTGGGGTTTGGGGGTCGTTTTCCTGCGAGTATCGCTCCGTCACCCCGCCTTGGCGGGGGAGGCGGTCCGTATGGCCCTGGCAACTGCTGCTCCCAAGTGGTTTCTCAGGTTCCCGTTCCTTCCTAGCCCCGAGCCGCGCTACCGGGACTGGCGCTTGCAGACCGCCTACAAGAACCCCGACGGCCAACCTTCACCGAGAGAGATCGAGGAGTTCCTGCGCTGGCGGCGCGGGCTGCGACGGATCTAGCCCCGACGCTCTATACGCGGGGTTGTCCGAGCGAACGCGCAGCTGCCGGCAGACTCCTGACCCGGGAGGACGGCGGACTCGACTGGCCCGTCAACTCGAGCGCGACCCTCATCGGTAGGTTGAACTCGAGAGAAGCTGCAGACACAGGCTGTGACGTGGCCCTTCATGGGTGCGTGTATCCGCAAGAAAAGAAGAGTCAGGTCTCGTCGCCTTGGAAGCTCCAGCCAAGAAATGTCGCGGATAGCTGCTCACCTCGAGAACCAGTGACTGCGACGGACAAGTTTGTGGCTGCGAGCGGCGGCTCTCTACGTTGGGGCGGCCTACGGTCTTGCAGATGATGGCGGCCGTGTCCCGCCTATCCGCGCATCCTCTATCCGGTAGCGGCTTGGACCTTACGGCTGACTTCTTCCCGGCTTCCTTTCACAAAGCCAAGAAAGCGGTCCCGATCGAGTTCGAAGAGGGTGCGATCCTCCTCGACGTTGCGCGTGATCTTGTCCAACTCCACGAAGAAGGCGAGTTGGCCCTCACGCAGGGCGTCCAGCAATTGGTCGTCGTCGTCGCCGGTGATGGTGAAAATCGACGCGCCGTCGGTGACCAGCTTCACATCTCCCGGATCGACACCGTTACGACGAAAGTAGTTCCAGGCTCGCCTGATCCTCTGCAACGACATCCCATTGTCCTTGAGGCTCCTGATTGCCCGCAGGATGACCAGATCCCTGAAGGAATACACGCGCCGCACGCCTGGTCGTCCCCCTGTTGCTTGGATCGAGGGTTGGATCAGCCGAACGTTATCCCAATAGCGTAGTTGGGATGGGGTGCATCCAGTCAACCTCGATGCCTGGTCAGTCGTGAAGCCTTCCTGCAAGATCATCTCCCCTCCGACTCAGAGGGGTGCGTCGGCACACCCCGAGTTGGCTACGGATCTCCTCCCGTTTTGCCCGCAGGCATTGTACAGGCCCGCTCGGAGGGAAGTGTATTCCCGGTCCAGCCCTCTCCGTCCGGGCACGGTCAATCCTAATGGGACTGAACCGTCAACGGCGGAATCGCCAGCGGGAGTTTCTCGCGCTCGATAGGAAATCCCTGTAGGCACGGCTTGGCTCGCTACCCGATCCCTGCCGTAACTGGACCAGCGCGGTCACCGAGACAACCATCAGGACGAAGCCGGCCAACGCCAGCACGGTCCCTACCCCCTCCAGCCAGAACGTGCCGAGCAGAGTCAGGCCGATCGCGAATCCTGCAACCGGAAGACGTTGGAAACGCGGACCCGGTTGGTAGAGGGAGGAAGCCTTACGCTCGAACTCAGGATCCTCTACCCGGAACTGCCGTTCGATCTCTTCGAGTATCTGGCGCTCCCGCTCGTTCAAAGGCATAGAAACCGCCCCGCCCTTCCGACCGCGACCTGATTATACGTACCTCTCAGGCAAACGCTAGCGAGAGTCCTCACCTCGGCGGCGTGCTCAAGAACGATCTCGCCCTGACTCTTCATCGTTTCGCTACGCACCACCCATGAAGGCCACTTCAAGCCTGCTTTCGCAGCTTGTCTCGCATGCACCCGCCAGGTGAAGCGCACTCGAGTCGGCCGGTTTGTCGAGTCCGCGCCGTCCGTGGTCATGGTCTGCCAACCGCCACCCGTTCGCTCGGACAAACCCAGCGCACGGAGAATCGGGAATCGCACGATTCGCTGCCAAGCAAGCTACGTGCCACAAGTCCTGCCGGATAGGGGTCAAACCCCTTGCACCGCGTTTGTCGACACCCTCCTCGATGGGACTACAACCCTCCGTCCCCGGGAGCGGGGACTCGATCCGGTGTCTCCGATCCGGGAGTGCGAAGCCGGGCCGGCACCACTGCCCCCCGCCCGAACTTCAACCGGATACTGTCCACCGTGTCCGACAGATCGTCCCAGCCCTCCCCTCCCTGGACTGAGAGTTGCCTCGGAGCATCCGCTCTCTGGAGTCCGCTCAACGCCACGCCGAGTAGCCGGACCGGGAACTCACCCAGTCCGGACCGGTCGAGGAGCCGTCCACAGACCCGGTAGATATCGCGCGCGACGTCAGTGCTCGCCGGGAGGGTCTCGGAACGGGTGACGGTAGTGAAGTCGGGAAGCCGGATCTTCAACGACACGGTCCGGCCCGCCAATCCGGCCCGGCGGAGTCGCCAGGCCACCCGGTCGCAATGCCTGAGCAATTCGGTTCTCAAGACTTCGGTGCCTTCGATGTCGTTCCCGTATGTCTGCTCGACGGAGATCGACTTCGCCCCGGTGTCCGGAGTCACAACCCGCTCGTCGACCCCATGCGCCAAGCGGTGGATTCGAGAAGCGCTTGCCTCTCCCAGGTGAAACCGGAGCAGGTTCAGCGGGACTTGGCCGAGTTCCCCGACCGTCTCGATCCCGATTGCGGCAAGCCTCTTACGCGTGGCTTTCCCGACACCCCACAACTCGTGCACAGGTAGCCTTTGGAGAAAGGCCTGTTCGGTACCTTCCCCGATGACATGGATACCGTCGGGTTTTGCACGACCGGACGCCATCTTGGCCAGGTAGAGGGTGGTCGCGGCGCCAACGGAAGCCGGAAGTCCCACCCGGTTCCGTATCCTGGCTCGGATTGCCTCAGCCACTGTTGTGGCATCCCGGTAGTGCCTGCGGAGCCCACCGATGTCCAGGAAAGCCTCATCCATCGAAAGGCCTTCGACCCGCGGCGTGAAGTCCTCGAAGACAGCGAACACCTGCTCGGAGATCTCGCCGTAGCGTTCGTGGCGCGTCGGGACTACCGTCAGGCCCGGGCATAGACGCCTGGCAATACCCATGGGCATTGCTGAGTAGACTCCCGCCGCCCTCGCCTCGTAGGAAGCCGACGCCACCACCCCGCGCCGCCCGACTCCGCCGACGACCACCGGTCGGCCCCGCAACCGTTCGTCGTCGAGGCGCTCGACCTCAACGAAAAAGGCATCCATATCGACATGGAGTATCGGTTCGGTGATCCGGTGCTCCGGCATACGCCTAACACTATCGAAACGGCCGTGATCCCTGGTCAGACGCTCATATACAACCCCCGTTCGCCCGGTACTAGCCCCGGCGTGAAGAGCCGGGCCTAGTTACCGGTGCCCAACTGCGGGCCTGTCGGCCGTGTCCCGGTTGCCGGCGGTTAGCCTGGCGGTGTGACTTCACTTGTGCATCTGGTGCGCCATGGCGAAGTGGAGAATCCGCGGAACCTCGTATATGCCGATCTGCCAGGATTCCACCTCAGCCGGCGTGGACAACGGGAAGCGGCCTGGACCGGAGACTTCCTGGCATCCCGGCCGATCGAGGCCGTGTATTCGTCTCCACTCGACCGGGCGATGGAAACAGCCTCGGTGATCGCCGGCTACCACGGTCTCGAACCGAAGCCTATTGACAGGCTCACAGAGTGGACACTCATGAACCGCTGGAAGGGCCTGCCGTGGATCGATCTCGATACCCACCGGCCCGGCGAACTCGAAAGGTATCTCAAGGATCCGACGCGGATGGATTTCGCCCCCGAGTCGTTGCAGGACCTTGCAGATAGGATTGCGCTGACGGTTGCAGGGTTGGCAAGTAGAAGTCCGGATGGTGAGATAGTGGCGGTCTCGCACCAGGACCCCATCCAAGCCGCTCGTCTGGTGCTAACCGGCCAACCCCTGAGTGACTTGCACTCGGCCAAACCTCACCACTGCGAGGCAATAAGCCTGGCTCCCGGGCGGCCTTGGTCGGAGACCGGTCGGATCGTCCCGGATATCCGACAGGAGCCATTAGGGGGCGCCACCCTCCCCCAGCACCCCTAGCCCCGATTCTTCGTGTTTCCAGACCCACCCTCGGCAGGATGCCATCTTGACCACACCATCACAACCGGGCCCGGCGTCACACGACGCGCGAAGGTCGCGCCGGATCGAGACGGGACTATCGAACAGACATAACCCCTGGTCAGAAGCTCATAGCCCACGCTATTTTCGCCGAGCACAAACCCCCGCATGAAGAACCAGGGCTACCGTATCTGCCGGAACAGGTCGGCGTCGGTATCGAAGGCAAGGTCAGGCATATCATCGAGAGCGAACCACCCTGTGTCCACCGCGTCCGACCCCGCCTCGAGACGACCACCGACGACCCGTCCCGAGAACCAGATGCATACGCTCACTTTGAGTGGATCGTGGAAGTTGGTGGCGACGAAGATCGGATCACCCACCTGGACCACGAGACCGGTCTCCTCCAGAACCTCGCGAGCTCCGGCCTCCCGCACGTCCTCGCCATAGTCCATGTAGCCGGCAGGGATCGACCACAGACCGGATCGCGAGGAACCAGGTCCCCTCTTCACCATCAGGATGCGGCCCTCCGGGTCACGTAGCACGACGGCAACCGCAACAGATGGAGAGCGGAAGTCGATCCGGCCGCAGTCCGGACAAACTCCGCGCTCCCTCGAGTACAGGAGTGCCCGCTTGAGCCGGGCGCCGCAATCGGCACAGAATACAGCCTCACCGGGCCATGTGGCATTGCCGTCGGACGTCACCGCGGCAAGGGTAAACCGTGGCTTCGCAAGACGATGCACACGCGCCACAATGGGGAGATGTTTCGCACGGTATCGGTCTCGGCATCACTCATTCTCTTGGGTGCCCTGCTGTGGGCCGTCCGGCTCCTCTTCGGCCCGGCACCTTGGGAGCCGCAGGCGGCTTCTCTCCTCGCGGCGGCACTGGTCGTGTCGAACGCGGTCAACCTGGTGGCCATGCTTCTGTCCCCCGGAAAGTGGGTCCGTAATTCGATCGCTAGCCTGGCCGGAGCCTGGGCAGTGGCAGCCCTCGCCCTGGAAGTGGATCCAATCTGGATCGGAGCCTTCGTGGCTTATGCCGGCGGTGTAGGCATTGCCTGGTCAAGGTCGCTGGACGAGTGGTTCCACCAGGCAAGGCCGGATCGCGTTCCTGCCAGAGCAACCATTCTCGCTCTGGGTCTGTTGTGGCTACCGGGTTTCGTGGGAGCGCTCGGAACCCCCGCCGTGACGGCAGCCGGCTGGACGGTGGCAGGGTTCGGGGTAGTAGCCGGCTGGGCGTATGCAAGGGCGCTACCCGGAGTGCTCTGGACCATCCGCATGGTGTTGCCCATCCTGGGTTCACTCTCCGCAGTCGGGCTCCCCCTTCCGGCCGCGGCCGGTATGCTCGCCGTCATCTCGGCTCTTACCCTCCTGGCATGGACCGTCGACGCCCGGCTGGCTGCGAGCCGACCGGCTCCTCGCCGGGTTGCTTCGGTGCCCGTACCTCCTGAACTGACCCCACCCGGCATTATGGAAGCGGCCGGCTACGACCGCCGCGGTCGTTCCCTTCGAAGGAACGAGTGAACGTGACCCGGCTTCGCTACACCTTCGCGATACCGGTTCTCCTCGCCGGGGTCACAGGTGGATTCATCGGCTGGACAGTGACGCGCCTCGGCTGTGACGGGACTTCCTGCAGCCAGGTGGCGAATGTGGTCGTCGGCCTGCTTACGGGGCTGGTGGCGGCTGCAGGAGTAGGGATCGTCGTAGTCCTGGCCGACCGGTCGCTGCGGGAATGGAACGAGTGGCGGGCAGGCAGCGGCGGTGAGACGGAAGACGGTGCTCGGGATACCAACGATCCGGCCGGACTTGGTTGACCGGCGTGGGCGGGGCAACCGACGCGAAAGAGTCCCTGGCCGATCTCGGGTTGGTCAGCCTGGTAGCGGGTGGAGCCGTGTCCCTCCTGCTGGGCATCCTGACCCTCGGGATCGGTGCTCTGCTAGGCCGGATTCCCTGGTTTCTCGCAGGCCTACTCGGGCTGTCGCTACTCGTCACGATGACCGGCCTCGTGGTCACCATCGTTACAGGCCGGAACCGGGAACGTGGGGCCGGACTCCCAGCGCCACCCGAGGAGAGCGGCTGACCCTGGTTCCTCATGGATCCGGCACACCCACGCACATCAGGCCACGTCGACTGAAGCTCGCCCGCCGGCAATCCAGGGCCATCGGATCTCAAGAATCACCTGACAGGACTTTGAACCTCCCCGTCCATTCACCCCTACAAACCCCGATCCATGAAGAATCGGGGTTACCCGGGGACCTGGATCAGGCGCCAGGACCGAATATCAGGGATACGTTGTGCCCGCCGAATCCAAACGAGTTGGTCATGGAATACATCACCTCTGCTTCGCGAGCCTCGTTCGGTACGTAGTCGAGATCGCACTCGGGATCCGGCGTCTCGTAGTTGATCGTCGGTGGCAGGATGTCGGACTCCATCGCCAGCAAGCAGAATATCGACTCGATCGCGCCCGCCCCTCCCATTAGATGCCCTGTCATCGATTTGGTCGAGGAGACAGGGACCGCCCTGGCCGCTTTCTCCCCGAGAGCCTGCTTGATGGCCACCGTTTCCGTGACGTCGTTGGCCTTGGTGGACGTCCCGTGAGCGTTGATGTAGTCCAGTTGTCCAGGTTGGAGTCCAGCATCGTTCAACGCAGCCTCCATCGATTTGGCGGCGCCACTTCCTCCTGGGCGAGGGAGAGTGACGTGGTAGGCATCCGACGTCATCCCATACCCGATCACCTCGCCGTGTATGCGAGCTCCCCTGGACAACGCTCGCTCCCGGTCCTCGAGTATCACGCAGGCACTCCCTTCGGACATCACGAACCCGTCCCGGTCGAGGTCGAAGGGTCGGCTGGCTCGCTGAGGATCGTCGTTGCGGGTGCTCAGGGCCCGGCTCTTGTTGAAGGCACCGATTCCGAACTCGCAGATCGTCGCCTCGGCACCCCCCGCCAGCATCACGTCGGCAGCACCCCTACGAATGATCTCAGCGGCGTCTCCGATCGCGTTCGCGGAAGCTGCGCAGGCGGTGACCACGCAGGTGACCGGTCCCCGCATGTTGAAGCGCATCGAAGCAACTCCGGCAGCCTCGTTGGGAATGATCATGGTCACAGCCAGCGGACTGATACGCTGCGCTCCCCGGCTGAGCATGACCTTGAGCTGCGCGTCGAAGGACAGCATGCCACCCAGTCCTGACCCGACGATCACCCCGGCGCGTTCAGCCATGGTCTCGTCGTTCACGAAATCAAGCCCGGCGCCGTCCAGTGCCTGCTGGGCTGCACCGATGAACAGCTGAGCAGAGCGGTCGAGACGCCGTGCCTCCCGCTTGATGATCACCGACTCGGGATCCCATCCGGTGACCTCGCCGGCGAAGGCGGTGGCCACATTCGACGGATCGAACTGCGTGATAGGTCCGATACCGGAGCGGCCTGCAAGAACCGCTTCCCATGTGTCGTCTACAGTGTGACCGAGCGGCGTGATAGCGCCCATTCCGGTCACCACCACCCGCCGGGCTTCGGGACGCATGCAAGAACCTCGAGGCTGCCGGTACTAGCCGAGCTTGGCGACCACCAGATCGACCGCCTCGCCAACCGACGTGATGCTCTCGGCCTCCTCGTCGGGGATGCGGACCCCGAACTCGTCCTCGAGTGCCATCAACAGTTCGACGACTCCCAAGGAGTCCACTTCGAGATCTTCCTCGAAGGTTGCCGCGTCGTTGATCTTCGCAGCGTCCAAGCCGAGTTCGTCCACGAGCAGATCCCGCATTTTTGATTGGATTTGCGAGCGATCCATCTTGCTGTCTCCCTTGGTGTGATTGCTAGGAACGGTCTACCGGTCACAGAGCAAGCCCACCGTCGACGACGAGGACCTGTCCCGTTATGTAGGAGGCTTCTTCCGACGCCAGGTACGCGACAGCCGAAGCGACCTCCTCTGGCCTGCCCGACCGACGGAGGCTGGTTCCAGAGAGTACCTGCTCCACGACCCGCTTGTGCAACCCGGCGGTGAGCTCGGTCTTGATAAAACCCGGAGCGACCACGTTGACCGTAATGCCCCTGGAACCGACCTCTTTGGACAGGGACTTGGCAAACGCTATCACCCCGGCCTTGGATGCCGCGTAGTTCGTCTGACCGGGATTCCCGGATATGCCGGCTACGGATGCCAGGGATACGATCCTTCCCCATCGAGACCGCAGCATGCCCCGCAGGGCTGCCTTGCTGCAGAGGTAGACCGACTTCAGATTGATGTCCATCACCCGGTCCCACTGCGTCTCGTCGAGACGGACGAGAAGGCTGTCGGAGGTGATTCCGGCGTTGTTGATCAGGATCTCCGGGCGGCCCATGCTCTCCTCTATGGAGGCGAAGAGTCTCGTGACCTCATCGGAACGGCTCACGTCCGCCTTGAACGGCGCGGCGACCCCTCCCCCCGCCAGGATCGTCTGGACCACTTGCCTCGCTGCGTCGTCTCGCGCGGCGTAGTTGACAGCCACCGCGTGGCCCCGTGCCGCGAGGTTGAGGGAGACCGCCCTCCCGATCCCGCGGGATCCTCCGGTGACGAGAGCCACCCGGCTCATTGACGCTCCAGCCTGCCGTAATAGTCGAAATTGGGTTGGATCAGTTCCCAGACTGTTTGATCGGACTTTGGAAGTTCGTCCTCGATAACCCCTACGGGCTCAACGCGTTCCCCGAAACGTACAGCTGCCGCGGCCCATGTGAGCCCCCCACCGAACGCGGCGAAGACGAGGTTGCCGCGGGAGGGTACCCTTCCTGCTTCGATGGCCTCGGTCAGAGCAATCGGGATGGTAGCGGCGCTGGTGTTGCCGTATGCGTGGATGTTGAGAAACACCCGGGCAGAATCGAGCTTCAGCCGCCGGGCGGTGGCATCGATTATCCGCTGGTTGGCTTGGTGAGGAACAAGAAGGTCAATGTCATCGAGATCCCATCCGGCTTGCCGTACGACGCTCTCAGATGCGTCGGCCATTGCCGTGACAGCGCGACGGAAGACGTCCGAGCCTTCCATCACCAATCTGGTTACTGAGCTCGCTGAACCCGGCTCTATGGTTCCGTCGTTCGGGACGCACAGTATGTCAGCCATCGTCCCGTCAACCCCCAGTTCCGAGGCGAGCACACCGGCAGGGGTCGCGCTCGCCTGGACAACTACCGCTCCCGCGCCGTCGCCGAACAGAATGCACGTCGATCGGTCCGTGTAGTCCACCAACCAGCTAAGACGTTCGACACCCACCAGCAGCACCGCGCCGGCTGCTCCTGACCGGACCAACGAGTCGGCCATCACGTATCCGTATACGAACCCGGAGCAGTTCGCGTTCACGTCGATCGCGCCGGCATTGACCGCTCCGAGCTTGGCTTGGACGTACGACGCCGAGGCAGGGATTATGGACTCCGGGGTGCACGTCGCGTTGACGATGAGATCGACTTCTTCCATCGCGATCCCGGCAGCAGCCACTGCCCGGCGAGCAGCCAACTCAGCCATGTCAGATGCGGGCACATGGGAGATCCGGCGCTCCTTGATCCCGCTGCGGCTGGTTATCCACTGGTCGCTGGTATCGACTATCAACTCGAGGTCGGAGTTGGTGAGCACGACTGGCGGCAGGGCCTTGCCCCATCCGGTGATCTCCGCGTACCGCGCCATCATCCCAACCCTTCTCTCACGAGGATGCCGTCCAATCGCCCATGGCCTTCTGTTCGGGCCAGGAACGGCCCGACATAGGGCGGCTCAAGTCCCACCGGCCACGACCGTTCGCCGCCCTCCGGCGTGCCCGCAGACCCTCCATTGTATTGGGGAAGGCGAACGCTCCCTAAACGGCAAGAAATGTGGCCGCCTCCCCCGCTTGCGGGATGGATGAGACGACCAGTATTCGAGACCCCCTGACTGTCCGTTTGGCCATCCCGGCCGTTACATCCCCCGGCCCTACGTGAACGAAGGTCCCAACCCCGGATGCTGCGATGGACTTGAGGGAAGCGGCGAACCGCACCGGCGCCACCAACTGCCTGGCGAGCAGGCAGCCCTCTTCCCCTGGGGTGATGGGGCTCGCGGTGACATTGGACCACACGGAAAAGGCGGGATCACCCATGCCCACCGCTCGCAGGGCGGCCTGGAGCCTGGGTACCGCCGGATCCATAAGGGGGGTGTGGAATGCCCCGGCGACTTTGAGTCTTACAACCCTCCGGAGGCCCAGCCGCCGCTGGTTAGTAACCAACCAGTCGATGTCGTCGAGAGTCCCCGCGAGAACGACCTGGCCGGGTGCGTTCAGATTGGCAACCCATAGCCTCCCTCCCGCCGACCGCCGGTCGGCCGCCACCTCCTCGACTCGATCGTCAGCGACCCCCAACACAACAGCCATGCCGGACGGTTCCCTCCCGACTGCTTCCGCCATTGCGCGAGCCCGAACCGCCACGAGTTCCAGTCCCTCCTCGAACGACAGCACACCGGCGGCCGCTAGAGCCGTGTACTCGCCGAGCGAGTGTCCGGCGGCCGCTGCAGGGGGATGGCCTAGGCGATCATTCAACTCGGCCCAGAGGGTCCAAGCGAGAGCGTAAAGAGCCGGTTGGGCATGTTCGGTGGCCGTCAGCCTTGCCTCTGGTCCCTGGAGGCACACGTCGCGGAGGGACCAACCCAGGATCCGGTCAGCCGCTCCGATGAGTAGGTCGGGCCTGGACTCGAACAGTTCGGCGCCCATCCCCACCCGCTGGCTTCCCTGACCTGGAAAGAGGACCGCATACTTCACGCTGTTCTTCGACCTCGACGCTCCCGAGAACGTTACCGGCCGACCGGGATCCGCTCGGAGTTGATCCGCCGGTGGACAGCTATCACCACCATCACAGCCAGACCCGTGATGATCGCACCGTACAGAGTTGCCCAGACCGCTCCGGTCGTGTCTCCCACCGCACCGGTGATGGGCCCGCCGACCGGTTTCGATCATGGGCCGGCGGGCGGCAGGCCCGAGCAGTCGTCATTGTTCAGCACCTTCCTAGCCGCCGGATCCCGGCAATAGCGTGATCCCCCGGTTACACACCCTCCAAGGCCCGGACAGGGCACCCCGAACTCGCTGCACGGGAACTCGACAGGCTCCCCGACGGACACCTCTCCGACATGCAGGCAACCGGAGTCGCGCATCCGCTAGTAACCGGACCGACTCGAACCCGGAGATCGGGCCCTCCCCGCGGTGTTGGACGGCGGTCCTCGATTCGCGCTAACGCAGCAAGCCTAGGTCAGGTTTTGCGGAGCTCGAGCAGGCGATGCGCGACCTCCCGACCCTGGTCCATGCTACCGACGATCTGCTCCTCAGGCACGCGACGTAGGACGTCCAAGGCACCGATCACCACTGCGGGGGTTCCGGACAGACCGACGATCACGCACTCGGTATCCTCCGCGAGTGCCGAATCGATCAGGCTCTCGACCACGAGAGCGGCACTATCGTCCATGAAGCGCGTCTCGGAGAAGTCCAGGATGACTACTTCGTGGTCCCTTATGTCCACACTCACGGTGCTGATCATCTTGCTGGATGAGGCGACGGTGAAGCTCCCCCGCAGGGCGACCAGCCCGACCCGCGCCGAGAAATCGTCCTCCGCATGTCCATCCAGGAAGGTCTGATCAAGCAGGGGTACTGAGATGACGCTGTCCAGTTCCAGGCGCTCGAACTGGCGAGCCGCCACCATTCCGGCCACGATCAGGCCTAGGACCACCGCCGTGACCAGATCCAGAAACACCGTCAAGGCAAGCGTCACGATCATCACGAGAAGATGGTCCTTCTGCACCTGGCGGACCCGGGTCAGGAACCGCCAGTCGATGATGTCCCAGCCCACCTTTATCAGGATCCCCGCCAGGACCGCATGCGGGATTGCCTCGACAAAGTCGCCGAGTCCCAGCACAAGAGCCAGGAGGACCACAGACCGTACGACTCCCGAAACGGGGGTACGTCCACCCGCCCGCAGGTTCACGACAGTACCCATTGTGGCGCCCGCCCCGGGTAGGCCTCCGATGAATCCGGCAATCATGTTTCCTATACCCTGGCCCACCAACTCCCGGTTGGGCTTGTGCCTGGTCCGGGTCATGGAGTCAGCGATCAAGGAGGTGAGCAGGCTGTCGATCGACCCGAGCAACGCGAGCGTGAGAGCAGGCTGAAGGGCTCGCAGCATGAAGTCGATCGAGAAGGTGGGCAACCTGAGTTCAGGCAGGCCCGTCGGCACCTCGCCGATCACGGGCACATCGCTCGTCCAGAGAATACTGATCAGTGTTCCGACCGCTAGCGCGACCAGCGTGGGAGGAACATACTTCCTGAACCGCGCCGGCCAGGTCACACCCACCAAGAGCGTGGCCGATGCGATCACCAGAGCACCGACATTCAGGTTGCCCAACGCATCCGGCCAGGCTCGGATCGCTCCCAGCGGCCCACCCTCGGCGACAGTCGCTCCAAGGAACGGCAGGCTCTGCAGAAGGAGAATGATGATGCCGATGCCGGACATGAAACCTGATATGACCGAATACGGCGTGTAAGCGACAAAGCGGCCCAGTCCCACAACTCCGAGCAGGATCTGGATGAGGCCGGCCAAGACCGCGATCGTCAAGGCCTCTGCGAGGCTGTCCGCGTAGCTGGTCACGATCACTGCCATAGCGACAGCCATCGGACCCGTAGGACCCGATATCTGGGAACGGGTCCCACCGAAGATGGCAGCGAAGAACCCGACCGCAATCGCACCGTACATGCCGGCCAGCGCCCCCAAACCGGAAACGACCCCGAACCCGAGGGCTACGGGGAGACCCACGACGGCCGATGTGAGACCTCCGAACAGATCTCCGCGAAACGATTCCAGATCGTATTGCATCTCAACCCCCTTCAAACATCGATAGCAGGCTAAACAACGGTCTACACGTTCAAGATGACATATCCACACCTACGAGATTAGCGGACCGAGCCAAGCCCTGGTCACCGCGTCAAAGGCCGCCCGTTCCCTCGGGTATGCGCGCCGGGGACTATCCGAACCTGCACCAGACCTCAGCCGCGCAGGTAGGCGTGGATGGCGAACCTCACCGGGCGCGGGACCAGACCGGCGATCATGCCAACCAGATCGACCACCACAGCGAGAATCTCATCGGGACCATCCCAGTGTTCCCGGATGACCGAGATGCCTGCCTGCTCGATGAGTTGGTCGAGGGCCAGAGCCACGATCACGATGTCGTCGGTCCGGCCGATGATCGGTATGAAGTCGGGTACGAAGTCGACAGGAGACAGCGCGTAGGCGGCCGCCGCGGCAGCAAATAGCTTGGCCCGCGCCGGAACGCGGGGATCCCGGGCCACCCCCACCAGCAACTTGACCAGGTTCGGCAGGACCATGAGCAGCGTGCGAGCCCGGTCGCGAATGGCCGGGTCGGGGAGCACCCGTTCCAACCAATCCCAGGTCACAGCAATCGCTCCCAAGCGTACAGCCCTGCGCCGATCACTCCCGCGTCCTCACCGAGTGCGGCACAGACTATCGGAGTTGGCTCCCGATGATCAGCACCCTCAAGAGCATCCCCGAACGCCTTGCGGGCCTCATCCAAGAAGAGATCGCCAGCCCTGGATACTCCCCCACCGATCACCACCACCTCGGGATCGAAAGCAGCAACCAGCCCGGCGATGCCCAAGCCAAGCCACCACGCCATCTCCTTCAGAGATTCCAACGCGTCGGGATCACCTTCCATAGCGGCTCGGGTGAGATGCAGACCGGCCGGGACAGTGCCCTTTGCCAACTTGGCGACCAAGCCGTCGGGTCGCGTAGCGACCAGATCCCGGGACATCTGATCGAGACGCCTCCCGGAGGCGAACGTCTCCCAGCATCCCCGCTGGCCACAAGTACAGCGAGGCCCTCCCACGTCCACCGGCATGTGGCCGATCTCCCCGGCGAAGGCGCGTCCACGATAGGGCTGGCCGTTGATCACCCAGCTACCCCCGATACCGGTCCCCAGCGTGATCATACAGACATGCCGGTAACCACGCGCCGCACCAATGCGCGTCTCCGCCAACCCTGACAGGTTGGCGTCGTTGTCCACCACGGTGGGAAGCCCCAGTTCGCGCTCGAAGATCTCCCGGAAGCGCACCTCTCTGCCTTCAACATTGGGTCCCCACACAAGCACCCCCTCGTCCGCCTTGACCAGGCCGGCTGCTCCGATCCCCACCGCCTTCACGCGTGGATCCAACATCGAACTTGCCGCCTCCGCCGGGATGATGTCCATCGCATCTGCGGTGGCGGGACGGGGCATCGACATGAAGTCGACGATGCCGCCCGCGGCGTCGATGTGAGCCAGAGCCATCTTGGTTCCGCCCAGGTCGATACCGAGCGTCAGGTCGCGATTGCCGGCCGTCACCCTTCCCACACTTTCATCGGAATGTCTACCAGATACAACCGGGCGCCGGACAAGCAATCTCGTGAATCGCGCCGGACGGTCAGCCCAAGCGGGCGCCAATCCCATTCTCGTTCATGGGTTCGATCAGGCATCCACCGGCGGGAGACCTGCCGTCCTGGCCTTGTCGGGGAAGGATCGCATGTTGGTTCCTGGACCAGGATCCATTCTGTGGAAGCCTGCAGCGCCTATCCGAACCGGACCGCGATCGAGATCCCCGGTACCTAGCTTCGCAGGGGGCGGATACACGGAACGCGACAGGCATATGGAATAAATCTAAGCACATATGGTTTAGATTATATGACTAGACAATCGAGGGCCCCGTGGAGGGACCCCCGCACTCCACCCAAGAAAGGCGTTGACAGAATGCATCTGGTTCGAACCCGACCTTTCCGGCTTCCCCACGACATGGAAGCACTGCTCAATGTACTGCCGCGCTCGACCGCGGCCCGCTTCGATCTCAGAGAAGGCCACTTGTCCCGCCGGACATGGCTCCCTCGCGTCGATGTGATCGAGACCCACGATGCTCTTACCGTCAGGTACGAACTTGCCGGCTTCCGACTCGAAGATCTCGAGGTAACGCTTGACGACAACCTTCTGACGGTCAAGGGAACCCGCTCGCAGGACACTCCTGAGGGCGCCGTGTATCGCATCCGGGAGTTGGCCGAGGGTTCATTCTCCCGGTCTATCCGGGTGTCGGACGACTTCGATCCCGAAGAGGTAGCCGCCAGATTCTCCGAGGGGATTCTCGAGATCGTCGTCCGGAAACGGACTGAGGTGGTCCCGAGGACCATACAGATCGAGCCGGCAGGCAAGTAAGGGCCACCGAACCCGTCCGGACCGCTCGTGGATGGTGCACAGTCCAGCCCTCCTCTCCATCCACGGTCCGGCAAACCCGTTCCGGCGCCTTCCGGCGCCGGAACGGGCGCGTTACAAGGCAGAGACGCGATACCCGGCTAGTGTCCTGTATCTCTGTTTCGCTTACGTTCCGGGCTTGATGAGCCGAACCGGAACCGACCAACGCCACGAGCAGGCTGTATCTGTCACAGGCTCGTTTCACAATGGTAGATAGCCGCATACACCGGCGGTTCGTTTCCGACGTCGAGCGGACCGTGGCAGGGTTCATACTGTCCGGAACCGGCCCGCACAGGGGATAGAAGGTCGCGTCC
>JAPOQZ010000254.1 GCA_026710435.1 bacterium
AACCCCACCACCACTAACCCTACCGAACCACACCCCCAAACACCCCCAAACACCGGCCATAACCGGCCAGGCCACACTCCCCGAGCCATGCCCACCCCCACCCCCGGCCACCGAAGACCAAACCCTCGGTGGATTCAGGCTTAGTAGGTGCTCGCCGCATCCGTCGCCGTCGCCAGGCAAGGGAAGTGCTTCGGTCATGAAGCCGGCCTCTTCCATCAGCGACATCCATATCTTCAGCGGAAACAGACCGACGACATGAATATCGGTCTCGAGCCGCTGCTTCCCGTCCTCCGTGATCGCGTAGGTGATCATTGACTCGATCATGGTGTCGGTGGGGTCCGGGTCGGTCAGGTGTTCCTCCACCGTCACTTCGATGGCTCCGGGTTCGGCCGGCAGGCGGATCGGCCAGCGCAGGACCTTGCCGTCTTCGAAGTTCTCCTGAACCAGATCAGGTGCGACCAGGAGCAGCCCTCCCGGGCGGAGGTGCTCGCGGGCGGTGGCGAAGGCGGCCCGGAGGTCGTCCTCACACAACATGTAGGAGATGGCGTCGTGGATGAGCACCGCGTCGAAGGTCCTGTCGAGGCGAACGGTGCGCATGTCTCCCACGTGGTGTTCCACGCCCGGATTGAGGCGCCTGGAGTGCTCGATCATGTTGGAAGACAGGTCAACCGCGGTGGCTTCGAAATCGGCGGTCAGGTGGGACAGATTGTGGCCGCCGCCCGCTCCTAACTCCAGTATGCGGTGCCTGCCTGGTCCCAGATGGCTGCGGATGGCCCGGCGCCAGTACCCCGCTTCTTCCTCGTAGTCCTCGGGCGGGCTGACGATCGGCCACAAGTAGGCGAGGTCTTGGTAGAGGCGCATCCCTAAGCGATGGAAGAGTCGGAGGGACTTTGCAGGCAGTGCCCTCCCCCGCCCGGATTCCGGAGCGCCGGCACCGGACGGGTAGGCAGGACAGCAGGGTTGATGACCATCACCATCCCCGAGATACTACGGACCGGTGCGGCGGTCCCAGGCGACCCCGTCCGTTACTGCGATCGCTCGGAGTTCGTCCAGCCGATCGGTACCGCTCGAGAGAGTCCTCTCCCCGGTGGCGGCCTCTCTCCACACGGCCCGGCCCGCGAGGAAGCCCGAGGCGCCGGACCCGCACGCGGTTCGCAGTTGCTCGCGGAACAGTCCGTAGTCGCCTCCCTCCGACAGGATGGTCCACGGGACCGGGCTCAGCCGGTCGATCTCCCGGCAGGAATCGATCCATTCGTGGGCGGATAGAGGGTGGGGCCCCGAGTGGGGGAACTGGAGCTTGAGTACGTCAGCTCCGAGGGCACCGAAGAGCTTCACCCCTTCCAGCACTGCCCGCCGCCGGTCAGCCGGCTCGTCGTAGAGGGCCAGCGGCTCGCAGAAGAGCGGCATCCCGGCCTGCTCGCACTGGGCGACCACGTCGGCGACGAAGTTCTCACCTGCTGTTGTGTCCCCGTCGGGATCGAAGTAGACGGATATCTTCACGGCGTCGACACCCAGACCGGCCGCCCTCTGCACATCCCAGCCGGGAAGGAGGCGCGGGCCGGTAGTCACGTCCTCGTAGTCTCCGTCCTCGATGCCGAGGATGACGCCCGTTCCGCTGAGCGCTTCTCGCCGGGTCGTATACAGGGAAACGAGGAAGCCCGGATCCACCAGTACCGCTCCGGCGTGCGGTGCGAGACCCTCGATCAACCGCAGCTTGGCCGCCCGGATGTCGTCCATGGTGAGGGAATCCGGGTTGTCGGGGCGGACCGTGGTGGCGAAGGATCGGACATGGTCGATGGCCAGGACCGCGAAATGGCCGCTGCCGGTGGCGACCCTCCCCAGGCGAGCGGATCTGATGCCACCAGCGGTGTCCATGCTCCCTCCGCTCACGTGTTCAGGCCGTCGACCTGCAGGTAGTCACGCATCGGAACGGGTCGGGTGGTCCGCATTCCCAGCCACGCCGCCACCTCGGCCAGCTCGGATGACAGATCGCCCTGCGCTACCGCGAAGTGATGCTCGTGTCCCTGCACCACCGACGTGTTGACCAGGTCGATCAACTCTATCGGCTCCCCGTTGAGCCGGAAGTGGGAGAACCACCCCCGGGTTCCGTCGAAACCGGCGCGGCCCGTCTCCACGACCTCGGCCGTGGCGATGAACATCTCGCTGAACTCGTCGCCCGCGTAAGCGATGGTCGTGTTCTGGGGAGCGAAGCGCAGATCGCCGGATACCCCGTAGCGCACGTCCGACTTGCGTCCAAGGGTCACGTGGTCGACCCAGCGGATGCCGTTTTCGCCGCCGAAGTGTCGGGGCGACACTCCGCAGTGCCACAGGAGCGCCGCGTCGGCCTCGAAGTCCACCGTCGTCAGGTCGAGCAGCGTTGACGAACCATGGACGGGTGACATGGCGTTCATGAGCAGCATTGAAACCGCCCCGGGCACGTCCCCTTCGCACGAGACGGCCAGCCCGTCCTCGGATCCGAGCAGGCTGTAGGCCATACATGGGGCCACATGGAAGTCATCCTGGAAACTTGGCCAGCACTGCACGGCCAGCGCGTCGTATCCCTCCGACTCGATGAGTTGCCCGAGGGCGAGGTAGATCCGGGCGTTGCGGTCCATCCCCAGGCTCGGGGCGGTGACCTCGGTGGCGATGCGGGTGGCGTGGCCGACGACTGAGACGGCTTCCCGATCGTCGACGGCACGCGCCCGCTCCACTATCTCGGCGATGGTGTGGTGACCGATCGTGGTGCCGAATCGGGCTCGAAGGTTGGCCTCCTCGAACTGCATGTTGTAGAAGCCGGGCGAGATACCGCCGATCCACCCGATACGGGCCGAGGCCATCGTCTTGATCCCCTGGAGAGCGCTGATGGTCACCCTCAGCCTCCGGTCCGTGTCCGGCTCGTCGATGTGGCCGTAGAACCACTTGAACGGTGTACCGCGCTCCCTCAGGTAGCGGCGGATGATCGACGCGTAATGGTTGATCGAGACCAGGGAGTGGAGCTGGATCGAGCCTTCCAGGACCGGCTCCGGAGTCGCCCACAGCCCGAGGCGGGGCGCCACTTGCGCAAGCGGTTCGAGAAGTTCGCCGGAAGCGCAGGCGGCCGCCTGCAGCATGAGGAAGTCGATACGTTCCGACGACAGCCGTGCTGCCACCTCACGGGCGGCTTCGAGGTCTTCGATACCCGAGTCAATCGCCACCAGATCGAAGTCCATCTCGTCAGCCAGGCGGCCGAGGCCATCGATCGCCCGCCCGTACTGGTCGTGCTCGTCGGCGTAGTAGCTGCCGAATGCAACCCCTACGTATCCAACCTTCAGTCGTCGATCCTTCATGTGAGCACCTCGTCTTCGAGTTCGTCGGCCCATGCTTCGAAAATGAGGGCCACGGTGCAGGCTCCAGGATCCACCGTCCCCATGCTGGCATCCGGGGCGTAGCGGGCCCTCCCGGCCGAGGGCCGCATCCCGGCGGTGGACGCGGCACCCTCCCGGGCGGCGCTCGCCGCCGCTCTCAGCACGGCACCGAGAGCATCTCCTCCCGCGACCACCGCAGAGGCGCTATCAGCAGCAGGCCCCAGCGCATCGATCATCGTCTTCTGGCGCGGCGCGGACCTTCCGAGACGGACGACGCGGGCGAGTCCCAACCGGACCCCGTCGACGAAGTCGGCCGTGTCGGGCGCCTCCGCCCTGTCGAGGCGGGCACCGAGTGCGCTGAAGAAGGCTCCGAACAGGGCCCCAGCGGCACCGCCCACCGTATCGTGGAAGGCCTTGCCCGTGGTGCGGAACACGGCTGCGGCGGTGTCGTGGCCGGGCCGTTCGGACCGGCGGACAGCTTCCGCCAGCGCTATGGCCATGTTCACGCCGTGGTCTCCGTCGCCCGCCACCGCGTCGAGCCGGGACAGTTCGTCCTGCTGCTCGCTGATCCGGTGGGCGGCCGAGGCGACCAGCCGGCAGGAGATGCGATGGTCGATCATGGCTTCTACCGGGGACCCGGCATGGTGAACCCAGCCCCCCGTGCGGGGGCGTCGTAGAGGCCGAGCAACTCGTCGTCCACGTGGCAGATGGCGAACGCGAACCCGGCCATGTCGAGGGTGGTGGCGTACGGCCCGATCCAGGAACGGGCCACATCGATACCGTGCTTTTCCAGCGTGGCCCGGGCCCCCCTGTAGAGAACCGACAGTTCCATGAGCGTCAACGATCCGCCGTTGTTCAGGAGGAGTCCGACCCGGTCACCGGGACTGAGATCAGCGTCGCCCACCAGCCGGTCGATCATCAACTCCGAGATCTCGTCGGCTCGGGCATCCTCCCCGAGGCGCGTACCAGGCTCACCGTGAACCCCCATCCCCACGGCGACCGTGTTATCGGTGGGATCCCCAAGCGGCTGCCCGCTCACCGGATGGGCGACGGTGCCGACCGCCGCCGAGAGGGACCGCGCCCGGTCACGGGTCTTGCGCGCTATCCGGGCACAGGTCTGCAATGATGCGCCGCTTTCCGCAGCCGCCCCGACGGTCTTCCATACGAAGAACAGGCCGGCTCCCCCCCGCCGCTGGTCGATCCGGTCCCTTGGAGCCGAGGCCACGTCGTCGTAGAGCACCACCATCTCCACGTCGTCGACTCCCTCGTCCTCGGCCTCGGCGATGGCAAGATCGGCGTTCATTATGTCGCCGGCGTGGCTGGACACGAGGAGCAGCACGCCTCCTCCCCGGTCGGCTGCCCTGATGCCTTGGAGGATGGCGCCCGGTCCGGGCGACGAGAAGATCGGACCGGGAACGTTCACGTCGAACAGGCCTTCCCCCACCCATCCGATCATGGCCGGCTCATGTCCGGATCCGTTGCCGATTACGACTCCGACCCGTCCCTCGGGTTTGGGTGTAGCCCGCACGACGAGGCCGCCGGACAGACGGATGATGTCGGAGTGGGCAGCGGCGTAGCCTTCAAGCATCTCTTGTACCGCCTCTTCAGGACGGTTGAGGAAGCGCCGGGTGCGGACGTTCATGCGATGTTCTCCCTGATGAACCGCGCCGCGTCGGTCGCGTCCCGGTCGGGGTCGTCGGTCAGGTCCCGCCACGCGTACGTTGCCTGGCCGGTCTCGACCTTCGAGTTGGGGAAGGTCTCGAACACCACCCACCCGTCGTATCCGGCTTCGTCGAGAGCTTCCCGGAAAGGGTGCCAGTCGATATGGCCGTACTGGGGTGCCCGCCGGTTGTTGGCCGCCACCTGAACGTGTCCTATCCGGCCGGACGCCAGCCGGACAGCCCCCGCCAGGTCGTCCTCCTCCATGTTCATATGGAACGTGTCGAGCTCGACCTTGACCGAGGGATGGTCCACCATGTCGATGAACCGGAGACAGTCGGCAACGGTGTTGAACATGAAGGTCTCGAACCGGTTGAGCACCTCGAGACAGATGTCGATTCCCAGCGTTGCCGCGTAACCGGCCACGTCGTGCAGCGCCTCCGCGGAACGCCGGCGGTAGCCGTCATGGCCACCCTCAGGGAAACCCATCCAAGGGGCGAAGGTCACCCCGCCGAGGATGGGGCTGCGCAACTGCGCGGCCTGGTCGAGAGACCTCCTCAAGTGGTCGGCACCGGCCGAGCGGATGGCGGGGTCCGGGCTGGAAATGTCCATCGTGGGGCTGAGCCCGGTGCTGCAGAGCACATCGAGGCCGAGCGAGGCGGCGGTTCGCTCCATCCTCGCGACGCCTACGTCCAGCCCGGCCACGAGCGAAATCTCGACCCCGTCGTATCCGGCCTCGGCGGCCTTGCCGAATACCGACGATTGGTCGTCGGACCAGTTGTCCAGCCAGTAGAAAATCTCGATTCCCACCCGTCGGGTCATTGGCTCTCCTTCACAATCGCGAACGCCACCCGCAGCAAGGGGTGGGCCGGCTCATCCTCCACGAACGTCGCCTTCACCACCGTATCCTTCACGGGTTTCTCATCGCCCAGCACCCGATGGGTGATCCCTCCTTCCACCCCGTCGAGGGACATCGACGCAAGGATGTAGGGGGCTTCGATCCCTCCGAACGGCGGGGGACTGTGACCCCTTGTGGCGGCCACGACGCTACCCGTCCCGGGGAGGTTGTACCAGCCGGTCTCCTTCAAGTCGGTGTCGCAGAACCTCCGGGGAGGGAACCAGGACCGACCGCAGGTGTGGCAGCGGGTCGCGCGGAGGGTCCCCTGCTCGAGTCCCCGGTAGAAGGACTCCGAGAACCCCACCGCGTGGCGGTAGTTCTGCGACATCTCGATGTGCCAGAGACCGCGTGGCCGGCCCGATGGGTCCTCCACCCGCTCGACTCCTGTCACTCGCACTGCCGACTCCGGTCATCGAGCAGGACCACCGATCCACATGACGTAGACCTCGCCAAGAATGTCTGGTCCATAGCGATTGAATCCGCAACCCGGATAGTCGACAGCGTTCTGGACCAAGCGCCCACGCGGGCTTGCGCACCGAACGGAACAACAGCGCACGGGGAGACCGCCCCAGCGGAGATGGGTTCGACGCGCCCCTCACCCAGGCAAGGTGGTGGTGGCGGTGGACCCGAAGAGAACAGTTCTCGAGGGTCGGTTCGCGCTGATCCGGCCCTGGGTACTGGTCCTAACTCGCGGGCGATTCCTCCGGCCCTCCGACGGATCCAGCGATGCCCGGGGGCCGGGAGGTTCATGCCACCCTCCCGAACACGTTGACCACGCTGAGCGAGCCCAGTCCGGCATGGGTGTCGGTGATGCCGATACGAGCATCCGGAACCGACCGCTCCCCCGCCACCTCTCCACGCAGTTGGCTGACAATCTCGACCGCCTGTGCGATCCCCGTCGCGCCGACCGCCGACCCACGTCCCAGGAGACCGCCCGAGGTGTTGACCGCAACCTGCCCGCCCAGATCGAAGCGCCCGACCGCGGCGGCGGGCCCGCCCTGTCCGACCGGACACAGTCCCAAGTCCTCGTATGCCTGCAACTCGGCACCGCTGAAGGAGTCGTACAACTCCGCTACGTCAACCTCGCCCGGGGGATCGATGATGCCTGCCTCACGGTACGCAGCCCGGGCGGCGCGCCGTTTCGCGGCGAAATGGGGAAACGTCTCCTCCGGGCGGTCCGAGAGCCGGGGATGGTCGGTGGACGATCCGGTCCCGAGCAGCGCGACAGGGGGACGCTGGGTGAAGGTCGACGAGTGTTGCTCGGCCCATTCCGGGGTGGCCAGCAGGACGGCTGCGGCCCCGTCGCTCAGGAGGCTCGCGTCGAAGAGCCGGTACGGGTCGGCGAGAGGCACCGACCTGCGTACGTCCTCCACGGTGATCGACATTCCCTTGTGAGCCAGGGGATTGTCCAGGGCTATGCGCCGGTTCTTCACCGCGATCGCCCCGAACTGCTCCGCGGTGGTCCCGTACCGGCGCATGTGCTCGGTGATCATCAGTGCGTACGGGGCGGCGAAGGTACCGAATACCGGCGTCTCCCATTCGAAGTCCGCGGACATGGCAAGGATCTCGGTCGCCGTAGCACGATCGACCGACTTGCCGTTGGTTTCCCCTCCGAACACGAGCACGGAACGGGCTGCTCGCGAGCGCAGGGCCATCACGGCGGTACGGATCGCCAATGCACCCGTGGCCCCGCCCCCCTCCACCCGCACAGTGGGCTTGCCGACCAGCCCGACAGCGTTCTGTAGCACGTGACCGAGGCTCACCTGGCGGTTGAAATGGTCACTCTCGTACGCGGCCACACCCATGTCGACGGGTGATGCGGTAGTGCCGGCATCGATAAGAGCGGCCCGAGCAGCCTCCCCCACCATGTCCCGGACGTTGGCGTCCTCGCTGAATCCCAGGAAGGGAGTCATGCCTATCCCGACCACCAACGCAGCTTCGCTCATGAGGGGAGCCTTCTCTGTGAAGCTGCTCGAGTCTGTTCATCCTGCACAGTCGGAGGACGTGGCAACTCCAGCGGTGCCTCACTCCAGGAAGAGATTCTGTCGGGCTGTCCATGTCTTGAACTCACCGGGCCCGAAGGGTAGGCGATACTCCGTCCGGATGAGTTCGTCCGCGATTTCACTCACGAAATCAATGGTCAGGAGCTTGCTATGAACAGCCTCACAAAGAAGGTTCAGCGTACGGGAAAAGATGACTCGCTCCTTCCTTGCGATGTCACAGGCATCCCAGTCGTCGATGACCGCGCGTGCGGGGACTGTCTGGGCAAGCGCCAGGACAGCGGCGTCGCCGACATTGCGATCACCTGACACCAGGCGTCGTCCGAACTTTGCGTAAGCCTTTGCCTCTGCGGTGGTCTCGATAGTGCGGTGCTCGATCCAATCGGCGTCGAGCACCGCTTGGACTCGCGAGTCGACGTGCAGCCCCTCCCTCAGCTCCGTCAGGACTGCTTCAGGGACGATGGCGCGGCGTTCGCCTACGACAACTTTGAGGACGCCGAGGATATCGGCGCGAGCGAAATGACTCAGCGGACCGGTATCGAAGACCAGGACATCCATCCCAGGGCGGTCAGGACACGAACGACCAGATAGCGTCTGCCGGGAGCATCGCCAGTTCGGGGAGGTCGTCCTCATCCCACGTTTCCAGCAGAAAGGAGAGGGCGCGGGCTGCTGATATCTCGCGCCTCTGGTAGGCATCCAGCACGGACTTGACGTACACCCTTGGGAGATCCGGAGGGTCGAGTTCCCTAGGTACGAAGAGGTCGTGTTCCACGATGTCGGCCTTCCGGGTGACAGTGGAACGGACCTCTGCCGTTTCGTCTGGCGATGCAAGATCGAGTTCGGAGAGTCGCGTCGCCAATGTAGCCATGTCGACTCGGAACCTGGCGGCGATGAGGACAGCGTCCGTGCGGGTGTCCTCTCCGGCGCGCCAGAGGTTTCTCATCGCACCAGCGGGAAGGAGCAACGCCCGGGCGAAACGATCGATTAGGGACTCGGTGCGAGAGGCCGAGCCATCGAGCAGGTTCCAATCGGTCGAGTACTCGTCGCCGAAGACGTAGTGGCCGATCTCGTGCGCCGCCGTGAGGCGGCGACGCCCGAGGTGACGGTTGCCGTTAACCACCGCCACACCGCCGCGGTCTAACAGGACGGACGCGCCGTCGGCGGCGCCGGGGCCGCAATCCAGCGAGAAGACCAGCAGCCCGATCCGCGCTGCCCGCTCGACCAACTCGAGCGCCGGTTGGCGGCCCTTATAGCCGAGCCGGTCGCGCACATCGCTAGCCACCCTTTCGGCATCCGGCGTATCGGTCGGAGCCGGCAGCCCGGGGCTGGCAGGCAAGTCGAGGCTGTCGACGATTGATCCCAGGAAGGTCAACTCGCGGGCCAACCGTTCAACATACCGGTCGATTCTTTGGATGGGTACCCCAGGCTCGGCCGAACCACGCCGGGAGACCACTGTCGGTGGAGCATCTTCGAAGAACCATTCGATGCGCATGTCAAGGGCATTCGCTAGCCTCGCCAACTCCACCGCCCCCACACGACGCGCGCCGGTCTCTATCTTCGCCAATACGGTGCGCCCCATCTCCGCCCTTGACGCGCACTCCTGCTGGGTCATCCCCGCGTCGCGTCGCGCCTGACCAATCCTGAGACCTAACTCATCAAACCCGATTGACATGTGTGCGATTATAGCACATTCACGAAGGCTTGGGAGGGTGATGAGAAACCCCCGGTTGGCCCGACGGTCGTTGGCAAACCGCAGGCCAGCGGCCGAGGGGACACCCAAACCAGTACTTTTAAGCACGCTCCTCGGAGGGTGTCATTGTTCAGCACTCTCCCAAGCCTCCGTTGGTGAGATCCGATCTGCTCAGTCAAGCTTGAAGTTGACCTGTGATACGTTGCCCGTGAAGGGGTACTCCCCCTCGTACGAGTAGCTGACCGGCGACAGGGTGTCGGCAGCGAGGCTCAGCGAACCCCAGGACAACATGCCCCTAGCCATGTCGGACATCTCCGCCTCGCGGAGGACCTTCCCGCCGGCCTCCAGCCGGCCTACGCCCTGGTAATCCCCCGTCTTCTCGAAGCGGAACGACAGTTCGGTGGATCCGGGTGCGACCTTGCTGTCCGACACCAGGGTTTGGCGGTCGCCGAGGTAGCAGTACTCGAAGGCGAGGCGTCCGCCCATGACGTACAGCACGTAGCCGCCGCTCACATCTCCCGCCGCCACCAGCACGCCTTCGTCGGAGGGGCGGAGCGGAGCTATCCGGGCGGTGATCGAGAAGTCCCGGTTGAAGACGAGGGGCGTGGCGGCGCCCGGGATCCGGCTGGACCCGCCCAGGTAGGAGAAGCTATCCCGAGCCCGCGGAGTTCCGGGCGTTGTGAAGGTCGAAGCCCGGACGGCCAGGTAGCGATCGTCGAGGGGGAACACCGAGTAGCGAGCGGCGTCCTCGGACCACTGCCGAACCAGGTCGGTCAGTTTCTCGGGGTGCGCATCGGCCAGGTCGTTGCACTCCGAGAAGTCGGAGTCGATGTGGTAGAGCTCCCAGGGGTCGTCATCGAAGGGTTCGTTGCGCCGGTGGCGGGTTAGCGCTTTCCATCCCTGCTGCCATATGGCCCGGTGGCCGATCATCTCGAAGTACTGCTGGTCTCGGGGCGCGGGTGATCCGGCGCCATCCAGCACGTCGCGCAGGCTGGCGCCGTGGTAGGGCATCTGGGTTATCCCCCGGTAGGAAGGCTGCGGCTCCACTCCTACCAGGTCCAGCAGGGTGGGTGCTATGTCGATGGCGTGGACGAACTGTGTCCGTACCCCTCCGGTGTCGGTCACACCGTCCGGCCACGAGACGATGAGCGGAGTCCGTACCCCTCCCGCGTAGGTGTTCTGCTTGTACCATCGAAGCGGCGTGTTGGCGGCCTGCGCCCATCCCCAGGGAATGTTGGTCTGCGAGTGGGGACCGCCGATGGTGTCGTACCGCTCCATGTTGAACTCGACGGTGCAGAACCGGTCCTCTTCATAAGTCACGATGTCGGCGCCGCCGTCCGGTCCTCCTTCCTGGCTGGCGCCGTTGTCCGACAGCACCACGAAGATCGTGTTGTCCAGCCTCCCGATCAAGTCGAGGAAGTCCACCAGCCGGCCCAACTGGGCGTCGGTGTGGTCCAGCATGGCTGCGTATGCCTCCTGGAAGCGGGCGAATAGCTTCTGCTGGTCGGCTGTCAGGTTGTCCCACTCCTCCACGCCCGGGTTGAGAGGGGCCAGCACCGCGTCCTCCGGGATGATCCCGAGTTCCTTCTGCCGGGCGAACCGGCCCTCCCGGATCACGTCCCAACCGTCGTCGTAGCGACCCCGGTACTTGTCCAGGTACTCCTGGGGGGCCTGATGGGGGCAATGAGCAGTCCCGAACGCTGCGTACAGGAAGAAGGGCTGCTCGGGCTTGACCGAGACTTGGTCCCCTACATAGGAAATGGCATGGTCGATCAGGTCTTCGGTCAGGTGGTAACCGTCCTCCGGCCTGCCCGGCGGATCCACCCGGTGGTTGTCCTCCACCACGTCGGGGTAGAAATGGTCTGTGAGCGCGTCGAGGAACCCGTAGTACCGCCCGAAACCCCGTCCGAGCGGCCATTCGTCGTACGGTCCGGCAGCAGTGGTCTCCTCGAGCGGCGCGAGATGCCACTTGCCGATCGCCAGCGTGGCGTAGCCGGCGCCTTGGAGCACTTCGGCTACGGTGCCCGCCGACTTCGTCACCCGGCCCCGGTGCCCGGGGAATCCGGAGTCGACGTTCGAGAGGTACGCCATCCCCACGCTGTGGTGGTTCCGGCCGGTGAGCACGCAGGCCCGGGTCGGGGAACACAGCGGAGTGACGTTGAAGTCGTTGAAACGCAGTCCCCGCTCCGCCAGTGCGTCGATCACCGGTGTCTCTACTTCGGCTCCGTAGCAGCCCAAACCGGCGAAACCAACGTCGTCGAGGACTACGAGCACCACGTCGGGCTTGCCCCGGGCATCGTTCTTCATGGGTGGCCACCACGGCACCGAGGTGCGGAAGTCGTGTCCTATTACCCCCTGGAACCCTTCCTCGGGGAGAGTGGGGCCGGTATCGTGCCTCCCCTCCGAGGGCTGTTCGGGGAACGTACTGGTGTTCATCGAAGTCTCCGGTTTGTCTGGTCGGCAGATGCTGCGTTCCGGATGCCCGGGTCGGTCGGGACCGGTCGACGCCCGGCACCCGAATCGCTCCCGGCACCTCGGGCAACGATACTCCGGGCCATGGAGAGCTCGGTCAGCGGATCCTCCTCCCCGGACGGGTTTCCGGACATGGAACCGATCGAAGTCGACGAGGTGGTGGTCGCGGTGTACCGTGCCCCGGTTTCCCGACCGGTGCGCACCTCCTTCGGGACGATGCGAGACCGCCCGGCGGTACTCGTCCGGGTGCGCGACCCGGAGGGCGTAATCGGGTACGGGGAGGCATGGTGCAATTTCCCTGCACCGGCCGCCGACTACCGGGCGGCGATCATCGGCGAAGTTCTCGCCCCCCAGGTCGTGGGTCGACCGTGGCCCGACCCGAAAGCGGTCTTCGACCATCTGTCGGCCGGTACCCGGACCGTCTCTGTCCAGGCCGGCGAGCGCGGTCCCTTCTCCCAGGCCATAGCCGGCATCGACATCGCTCTCTGGGACATGGCAGCCCGGCGCGCCGGCCAACCCCTCCGGCGCTACCTCGGTGGCGCGGGTAGCCGCCGGGTACCCGTCTACGCGAGTGGCATCGGACCGGAGGACGCACTGGTGCATTCCTTGGAAGCGAGAGCCGCGGGTCACCGTGCCTTCAAACTGAAGGTCGGATTCGGTCGTGACGTCGACCTGGCGAACCTCGCTTCGTTGAGGCAGGGACTCGGTGGGGACACGGTGATCGCAGTCGATGCAAACCAGGCCTGGTCCGTGGAGGAGGCTGTCCGCAACTGCCGGGACCTGGCCGCCTACTCCCCTGTCTGGTTGGAGGAACCCATCGGAGCTGATCGCGCCGCCGATGATTGGAGGCTCGTGGCCGAGTCCTCCGCGATCCCTTTGGCCGCCGGGGAGAACGTCTACGGTGCTCGAGGGTTCGATCAGGTGATCGGGCGGGGAGCTGTGGCCGTCGTTCAGCCCGACGTTGCCAAGTGGGGCGGCATCTCGGGCTGCCTGCCGATTGCACGGCGGGTCATCGCGGCCCGCCGGCGTTACTGTCCCCATTACCTGGGCGGTGGCGCCGGTTTGCTCGCCTCCGCGCACCTACTGGCGGCGGTCGGTGGCGACGGCCTCCTCGAGGTGGACAGCAACCCGAATCCTCTCCGGGAAGGACTGGCGCAGCCCTTTCCCGCTCTCGCCGACGGTCACCTACTTCTCAGCGATGTCCCCGGACTGGGGGTGGAACCCGGCGACGAGGTCGCTGAGCTGATGACGCGGCGGGTGGTCACGGCTCGCTGACCGCCAACGGCGGTTGACCCTGCTGATTCCATGGATTGACCCGGTGCGCGGTGGTGGCGATCCGCGGACGGTCAACCCGGTACGGGACGGTCTCCCCCTTCGGACGGACGGAGTTGCGTCCAGATGGACGCATAAGCTTCCTTCCGTCCCCTGTTCAGCCCGAAGACCGGTCCAGAGGGCAGGCCCTGCTCGGAGGACAGCCGGATGGCGGCCTCCGCGAAGCGGCGTCCTCCTCGCTCCGATGACTCAGAGCGAGCCTGACCCACGACGGATTCGAACCTCCTGACGAGGGACCGGAAGGAGGAGCGGTACTCTTCAACCGTCGCGTCGTACCAGGTCCAGAACTCTTCGGGAATGTCGTTCCTGAGACTTGCGACCGGGTCCCGACCACGATGGGCGGTCGCTTCCACCGTTTGAGGGTCCATCCTGAGCCGGGCCGCCGCGGTCCTGATGTCAAGGCCTCGTTCCAGAGTGTCAGTGACTGCGACGACCTCCCAGACCCGCAGGGACGTGAGACCGGTCACGAATCGGTGAGCGACCACGTATTCGGGGAACTTCAACTTGAAGCGTATGTGGGGACGGTCGGGTCCCGAGTCGAAACGCACCACGTAGCCCTCCCGGGCTGCCTCTTCGCTCGCTGCGACGTGGTCCAGCAACTCCCGTAAAGAACGCACGCGGTGGGAGTCGGCGACCGGACCGGGCCAGTCGATCCGCCCTAGTGGCACGTCGGCACCGCTGCGGATGTCGATTGCGGCCAGTAGGACGAGATCCCTCATGTTGCCGTAGTCGACCACCACCCGGTTGGCGGGGTAGATGATCTCGAAGAGCGGGGTGAGGTTCTCGTCAAAGCGGACCTCCCGGTAGTTGTCCCGCCAGATGGCCGTGGCCTCCACGGCCTGCCGCGAGGTGAGCGACCCGCGTGTCGCGATGCGGATGTCCCCGCCGGGATCGTGGTAGGCGATCCCCAACGAACCGTCGAGTTTCTCGGTGACGACCATCGGCAGGCCCTTGGGCACCGGTGGGGCGTCGGGTTCGTCCGGGTTGAAGAACTTCGGGAAGGGACGGGCCAGTACGCGGTCCTCGCCGTCGACGATCAATCCGCGGCACAGCAAGGTGGCGGGGTTCCAACTGCGGGAGTATGTAGCTCGTGGCGTGTAGTTGAGTATGCGAAGACCGCCTTCCCCCCGAACCGACACCAGACCTTGGTCGATGGCGGCGGAAAGCACGGCATCGTCGATCAGTTCGCCGAGGTGCAGGGGGGTGTAAGCACCCGGCGTGCTGCTCGGTTTCTCGGTAGCCATCAACATACTCCCGTGCGTCCGGAGCCTCCCGGGGTGTCCCGCCGTGACCGGTCCCCCGGCGAGTACCCTCCGACCGCAGAGTAGAACCTTCCCGAACCAACCGAGGGAGTCCAGGGCATCGAGCAGATCGTCGACACAGACCCCGAAGGGACCGGACGCTCCGGCCGAGTCGGCCTGACCATCGTGCTCGCGTCCGGTATGGCGCTCTCGATGGTTCCGGGTCCGATCATCGGGATCCTGTCCCGTTTCTTCATCGACGATCTCGGTCTTACCCGAACCGAGATGGGCGCGGTGGCCACGGGCCACGCCTTCGTGATCATGGCCGCGAGCCTTCCCCTCGGGTATCTCGCGGACCGGATCAGTGGACGGTGGATGCTGGTCCTCATGCTCAGCTTCGTGTTCCTCGGACTGATGACCATGTCCTTCTCATGGAGCCTGTGGTCGCTCTTCGTGTTCGCAGGGTTAGCGGGGTTGCCATCCGGGGGCGGCAACTCAGCGACCAACAACATCATCGTCGAGAACGTCCCGCCCGGTGCCCGGGGTTGGATCACCGGTATAAAGCAGGCCGGGGTCCAGATGGGCGTGTTCCTGGCCGGTGCCCTGCTGCCTGCAATGGCGCAGGCGCTCGGATGGCGGAGGGCGCTGGCGCTCTGGTCACTCATGGCCTTGGTCGGCATCGGGTTCACCCTGGCGATCGTTCCGGCTCGGCCCGTCCGCCGGCCCGGAAAGGAGGCTCTGGAGGCCGGTGGCCCGGTGCCGAGAGCTGTATGGTGGGTGTCGGTGTACGGTGTGACCATGGGCATCGGGATGGGTGCCTTCTTTGCGTTCTTACCTCTGTACGCGCAGGAACGGGTCGGCGTAAGCGTCGGGTTGGCAGGTATGGTTGTGGCCGTCTCCGGGGTGTCCGGGGTTGGCGCCAGGATGGTCTGGGGACGGATAGCGGAACGTGCCGGTGACCCGATCAAGCCACTGATCGGTGTCGGACTCCTTGGCATCGGTGCCGTCGCTCTCGTCTGGGCCGGTTCCTATTCAGCGCTGCTGATGTGGTTCGGGTCGGGACTCATGGGGATAGGACCCGGCGCGTGGATGTCGGTGGGAATGTTCGCGGCGATCAGCATGGCAGGACCGAACCGGACGGGAACAGGCACCGCCATGGTCATGCTGGGATTCGGGCTAGGGTTGACGATCGGGCCCGTGATCTTCGGGTGGGCGGTGGACACCACCGGTTCCTACGACATCCCCCTCGCAGCAGTCCTGCTCAACTTCGCTGCCTCGGTGCTGCTGATGCTCGCCTGGAGATCCCGAAAGGCCCGGCTTGCCGTCTGATTAGCGGCTGCGTGTTCTTTGGGCGCTCACGTCCGGGAGACCGGCCTCCGAGTTGAACGGTTCCCATGCGAGCGTTGTATGTGATTCTGCACGCCTAACCCCCGGTCCGTCTCCGGCCCGGGCGGAGGGAATCGGGATCAGGTTGCCGGAGCCGGCCCGAACGGGAGGAAGGGACGCTCTCCGAACGCAGCAGGTCGTGGCAGGCGAGGGCTCGTAGCACTAACCCTGATTCTCCTGTTCCCGGACACGCCCACGGCAACACGCCAGATCAACCACATCGTCGCGACCGGGCCGGGTCCCACCCGACGGGTGAGGTCGCGCCGATCCGTGACGGGACCATTGAAACGGATGTAGTCCCTGGTCAGATACTTCACATTCCATGCCCCGATCGTCCAGTACAAACCCCCGCACGAAGAATCGGGGCTAGGGGGCGCGGCTGCATTTCGCGTCTTGGCCTCAGTGTCGGCCGAGGAGGGAACCTCTGGCGGGTTGCCACCGGGCCGGACTCCTCTCAGCGACGCTGCCGTCTCGGGCTGTCCGCGACCTGCAACAATATCGAACGCACTACTCATCGACCCTGGAACCGACAATGACCGACGCACAAGAGCGAGTTCCCCTCATCGTTCCCCAGATGGGAGTGGTCGAGGAGGTGTTAGTCATCGAGTGGCTGGTCGATACGGGTTCTCGGGTTGTGGCAGGCCAGGAAGTGGTGGTGGTCGAGACGGAGAAGGCCGAGGTCGTGCTCGAAGCGCCGGCCTCGGGAATGCTGGACATCACTGTCGGAGTAGCGGACTACGAGATTCCGGTTGGAACGGCCCTGGCATACATCTCACCGTGACCCTTCCCACCTTCGGGCTGGACGGGAGGGTCGCGCTGGTCACGGGTTCGGCGAGCGGTCTCGGCAAGGCGATCACCCTCGGCTTGGCCGCGTGCGGAGCCCGGGTTGTCTGTGTGGATATTGACGACGCTGCGAACCGGCAGGTGGCCGACCAGGTCGGAGGGGTCGCCATCACTCTCGATGTGACGGATGCCGGTGCGGTCGAGCGGTCGGTCGATGAGATTGCAGCCCAGACGGACGGCATCGACATCCTGGTGAACAGTGCCGGTATCGGGGGGCGCTGTCCTGCCGTCTCCTATCCCCTCGATCTGATGGACAGGGTCATCGATGTCAACCTGAAGGGCACGTTCTTGATGTGCCGGTCCACGGGACGTCGCATGGTCGAGGCCGGCCGTGGTTCGATCGTCAACATCGCTTCGATCGGCGGCCTGGTGGCCTTCCCGGGAAGCGTCGGGTACCAGGCCAGCAAGGGCGGGGTCGTGCAATTGACCCGAGCTCTGGCTGTCGAATGGGCATCTTCCGGGGTCAGGGTCAACGCGGTGGCACCCGGTCACGTGGCGACCGAACTGGTCCGCAGGCAGTGGGAGTCCGAGCCGGAACTCAAGGAGTACTTCCTGTCCCGGACCCCGCTCAACCGCCTCGCCACACCCCGAGAGATAGCTGGTCCGGTGGTATTCCTAGCCGGCGACGCCTCAGCGATGGTGACCGGGCAGGTGATCGCGGTCGACGGGGGTTACACGGCGCAATGACAGTCCCGGCCGGTATGACCCCTGCCACCGCCCTGCGCATCCACAGCACGATGGTCCGCATCCGGCTGTTCGAGACGACGGTCGAGGAACTCTTCAAGGTGGGGAAGCTGCCTGGGTTCGTCCATACCTACATCGGCCAGGAGGCCATCGCGGCCGGGGTGTGCGCGGTGCTGCGGCCGGACGACTACATCACGTCGACTCACCGGGGTCACGGACACGCGATCGCGAAGGGCATCGAGCTCGGCTCGATCATGGCCGAGCTGTACGGCAAGGAGACCGGCGCATGCCGCGGTCGGGGCGGCTCTATGCATGTAGCGGACTTCTCGATCGGCATGCTGGGGGCCAACGGCATAGTCGGAGGCGGGTTGGGCATCGCGGCCGGTGCGGCCCTCTCGGCGAGGTATCGACGTACGCGCCAAGTGGCAGCCTCGTTCTTCGGCGACGGCGGAATAAACAAGGGAACCTTCCACGAGGCTCTGAACTTCGCTGCCGTGCACCGGCTCGGAGTGGTCTACGTGTGCGAGAACAACCAGTACGCCCAGTTCACGTCACGCCACCGGACCACCTCGGTGGAGGACCTGGCGTCACGGGCAACGGCCTACGGGATCCCGGGACGCACCGTGGACGGCAACGACGCCGGCGCGGTCCACCGGGCCAGCCGCGAGGCGGTGGAACGAGCCAGGGCAGGAGAGGGTCCGACCCTTCTCAACATGGAGACCTACCGGTTGCGAGGCCACTACGTGGGTGACGCTGAGGTGTACCGCGAGGCTTCGGACGTAGACCGGCACCGCCTCGACGATCCCATCGACCGGTGGGAGAGGACCCTCGGGGAAGAGGGGTTGATGACCCCGGGCGAGCGGGCCGAGGTATGGGAGCAGGTCGGCGAGCAGGTGTCCAAGGCAGTCCGGTACGCCGAGGAGAGCCCGCTCCCCCACGGAGACACCGCACTCGACGCGGTGTTCACGGTAGATCGGTGATGTCGTCGCGGACCGTGCCCGTGAGGAGGATGTCCTTCGGACAGGCAACCGTCGACGCGATGCGGATGGCGATGCGGGAGGACAAACGGGTATTGGTGCTCGGGGAGGACATCAGCTGGGGCGGTAACTTCGGCCAGTTCAGAGGCCTCGCCGAGGAGTTCGGACCGGACCGGGTGATCGACATGCCCATCTCCGAGGCGATCATCATGGCGGTCAGCGTGGGAGCTGCGGTTACCGGCTTGCGGCCGGTTGCGTCGATGAGTTTCGTGGAGTTCACGCTGGGCGCCATGGACGAGATCGTGAACCAGGCTTCGAAGTTCCGCTACATGTTCGGAGGTCAGGTATCGGTCCCGCTGGTCCTGCGGGCCTCCGACGGGATCCTGCGGTCGTCGGCCGGTCAGCACTCTTCGAGTCTTGAAGGACTGTTCACCCACCTGCCCGGGCTGAAGGTCGTCGCCCCGTCCAACCCGGCGGATGCCAAGGGCCTGCTGAGAGCGGCCATCGCCGAGGACGATCCCGTCATCTACCTCGAGAACAAGCGGATCACCTCCAAGCGGGGCCCTACCCCCACCGGTGACCATCTGGTACCGCTCGGTTCGGCGGCGGTCCGTCGCGAGGGAACCGATGTCACCATCGTTACCTACTCGGCCATGGTTCTTCAGGCCGAAGTTGCGTGCCGGCGCTTGGCACAAGAGAGCATCGAGGCCGAGTTGATCGACCTGCGCTCGCTCGTCCCGCTCGACCTCGACGCAGTGGTCGGATCGGTGCGCAGGACCGGGCGGGTGATCGTGGCTCATGAGGCGTGGGAGTTCGGAGGCTTCGGCGCAGAGTTGGTGGCCTCGATCACCAGCCGAGCCTTCAAGGAACTCCGAACGGCGCCGGTACGGGTGGGAGCCGCCCATGCCCCGATCCCCTTCAGCCCCCCGCTGGAACGGGCTGTGGTCCCCGGAGCGGACGAGATAGTCGCCGCTGCTCGGAGGCTCATCCGAGTCTGATCAGCGATCGGGGCGGCGAGTGTCCAGCCAATCCACAGTTCGGGATCCGAGCATCCGGTGAAGTGCGATCGCCAGTTCCGAGGATGACGACCCCGGGCCTGCGTGGGCCCGACCGCCGAGACGGAAGGTGTAGGTTCCCGGTCCCAGCCGGTACGTTTCCTCCTTCCCGGCTTCGAGTTCCGACCCTGCATACCTGCCCAGCCGTTCGGTCACTACGAACTCACCCTCGAGCACGAACGACTCCTCGGCCGAATCGTGGACATGCCAGGGTCCGTCGTCGTTGCTCCACTCGCGGGCGCCGGCCAACCAGACCCCCCCGTTGGGGCCGTCCGCAAGGGTGCGGACGAAGCGGCCCGGGAGTTCGGGCACCGCTTCCCAGGGAGCCCCGGTGGCGAGACCGATGAGCGGCTCTGACAGCAGTCCTCCGACCGAGGTGTCGTAGCGAACGGGAGCCGAGGTCATCATGAGGGCTAGCGTGGACGACTGCGCCCGTATACCTCCGATCACCTGCCCGGCTTCGACAGCGGCGTAGTCGTACTGACCGATCCGCTCCCCTGCGACAACCAGGCTACCCCGGATCACGAACAGTTCCAGGTCGGCAGTGAAGGCTCCGACGACCGCGGAGCCCCAGCCGGCCTGTATCCTCGCCAGCCTGGTGGCCGGACCCGAAAGGTCCTTCGAGAGGATGCGCGCTTCGATGCGGCCCTCGCAACCGGCGATCGTCATGGTTCGGCTCGGCAGGTCGCCCTCTGCCACGGCCCGCAGCGATCGGCGGCGCCGGTCGACGAGCGCGGGATCAGCGAACGAGTGGCTCATCCGTTCGTTCCCGAACACGCGAGTCGGTACGCATGCTGGGCCACCTCCTCTTCCGTTGCCATCCCAGAACCCTGCGGAAGGGGTCCGGACTCCCCAAGAAGATACCCTCTGACATGTTCCTGCCGCAGACCCTTCTCGTGCTGAACCTCCCCTGAGGGGATACGTCCTGCCTACGGGCAGAGACTTCGAGCTCTGCACGATGCCGACCGCTGAGCCCGAGCTCCTGCTTCGCCTATCCGCCTCCTTATTGCGATAGGTTGTAATAGCGTCTAGTTGTCCTATAATGTGGCAACGCTTCGGAGCGTCGGAGGACCACGGCGTTCGTAGTGTTCGGACCACCCGGCAACCCGAGGAATCCCCCATGCCCGACCATAGGAATACCGACTCGGAGGACACTGCGAGAGGGGACCGCGACGCCCCTTCCCATGGTCATCACGGGCACGAGTCGGGTGAGCACGGTCATCCACACGATACGGAAGCCCATCATGGTCATGAGTCGGGTCATCATGGGCATGAGTCGGGTGAGCACGGTCATCCACACGACTCCGAAGACGCCCATGAGCGGAACCAGCATCATTCCCGCCATGACCATCACGGGGATCATCACCAGGATCGAGAACACGATCATCACCCTCATGGAAGCGGGGACCACGGCCATGCTCATCCGCACGCGACGTCTTGGACGGGACGGGTGAGGCACGGTCTCAGCGAGTTCTTCGGGATGCATTCGCACGATCACGCCGAATCGATCGACAAGGCGCTGGAGTCCAGCGAGGTTGGGATCAGGGCGCTGAAGATCTCGTTCAGCGTTCTCATGGTCACTGCCGTGATCCAAGCCGTCATCGTCTGGTTCACCGGGTCGGTGGCGCTTCTCGCCGACACGGTTCACAACTTCTCGGACGCACTCACCGCAGTCCCGCTGTTCATTGCTTTCAAGTTGGGGAGGCGGGCTGCGAACCGCAGGTACACCTACGGGTACAAGCGGGCTGAAGACCTAGCCGGCCTGTTCGTCGTGCTGATGATCCTGCTCTCGGCCATCCTCGCCATATGGGAGTCGGTCGAACGGCTCCTGAATCCCCACGAGGTCCAGTACATCGGGGTGCTGTTCACCGCCGGAGTTGTAGGGTTCCTCGGCAACGAACTGGTGGCTCTATACCGGATCCGGATCGGGCGGCAGATCGGATCGGCGGCACTGGTGGCGGACGGCTACCACGCCCGCGTAGACGGCCTGACATCTCTCGCCGTGGCGGCGGGCGCGGTGTTCATCTGGATGGGTTTCGGCATGGCGGATCCGATCGTAGGTATCGCAGTGGGGATCCTGATCCTGCGCGTTCTCTGGAGTGCGCTGAAGGAGATCTACGGACGCATCATGGACGCGGTGGATCCGCAGTTGGTGGATCGTATCGAGCACACTGCCGGCTCGGTTTTCGGTGTTACCGGGGTGACCAGATGCCAGGTGCGGTGGATGGGCCATCGCCTCCATGCCGACATCGCGATCAGCGTGGAAGGTTCCATGTCAGTGGCGGAGGGCCACACAGTGGGCGAGCAGGTGAAACAAAGCGTGTGCCGGGATGTCCGGTTCCTCGAAACCGTGGTGGTGCATGTCGATTCCGCCGACCTCGTGGAGTGTTCCACGATGGCAGGCGAAAGGGAACTGGTCGGCGCCGGCCACTGACACGACTCTCCACGTTCGGCATCCGTACGAACGGTTCTGCGGTAGATCACCCGGTCGCTCGCGCCTCCCCCTTGTGCAGGATCCGGCTCGTTCCGGCTGGACCAGCTTTCCCGGGCATGACCTGTTGCGGCCCCTTTCTTCACGCCTACGGATGGAAGTGATCTGTCTGATCGGGACAGTCTCGGCAGTAACCCAGATACGCGAAATGGTGGGGGGTAGGGCGGAATCCGTACTTGTTCCGGAGGAGATCGTACAAGGGGGAGAAGTCCGACTTCGGCACCTCGATGGTGGTGCCACAGCCCTCGCAGACCAGGTGCTCGTGAGTGTGGTCAAGCGTCAGATGCCACATGCCGGGTTGACCGCTCCCCAGATGGATGAGATGGAGCAGCCCTATGCGGGCAAGTTCGTCGAGCGTGCGGTAGACAGTCGACGCGTCCACCTGTCCCGCCGACCTCGACACTTTCTCGGCGATCATCGACGCGCTCAGGAAGGCTTCATCGCTGCGAGCTAGGACACGGCAGATCGCCCTGCGCGGAAGGGTCAGCCGCAGGCCCGCTCGCTGGATGGCTCCGGTCAGCAGTTCTTCGGAGAGGTGATGCGCCATTGGTACTGATCCTAATTCTCACTTCGAGGTTTGAGCCGGACTGATGGAGGCTCTGCAGGAATCGAGACCGGCGGCGGTCCAGCCCGATGCGGTAGCGAGACCAGCACCGGGTCGCAGGCGTACGGTCTGGTTGTGGCTGGGTCAACCTCGGTCAACTGGTTCCTCGTCGGGGGCGTTGAACCTCTTGCGGAGGATGGACCATGCCCCAAGGGTCGCCACCGTTAGAACGGCTCCGGTGAATAGCACCAGAAGAATCAAGAGAATCACTTCCACTAGCACGCTGCTCCCCCTCTTCCTGATCCTGGTGAGACACTGTATCCCATCGAATCGCCGAGACCCAACGACTCTAGTTTGAGCGTGGTCAGTCTGCATTGCGAGCGGCGTGTTCTGGACCGCCATCGACGCCTTTGGCTGCGTCCTGCCTCCTCAACCAGCCAGCCACACCGGCCCGGGGACCCTTCTTCCGAGAGCCGTTCCCAGAGTCAGTGGAGTTCCTCCTGGGTGTCGCATGCTACGGCCCACGGGACAGCCGGGGTGAAGTTGAATATTCGGACGCCCGTCAACCGCCAGGAACACCCCTGGCGGTCGAATCACGACTTGACCAACGAACCGCCGGGAGACTGGCGGACACCTACCCCGGCGGTGATTCCCGAGCTAATGCGTGGCAAGCTGCTATTCCCGAGAGTCCCGCCCGCTCCACGGAGCCCGAGGCAGTTGCTTTTGCTTGTCGACGAATGGCGGGGTGTCCACTGTGGCCGCGTGCGCGGTTCCATCACCGTCAAGCAGGGAGACCTCCCTGCCGAGCCAGCCACCAGCCACAGGCTCATCGAACCGGACGTATCCGACACCTGCGTTCAGCGTGGGTGACCACGTTCCGATCGTCAAGTGTCCGACCGGACGGTTCTCGAAGTGGACACGCATACCGGCTTGCGGTGAGGCACCAGCACAGATCAGGCCGTACAAGAGCTGGCTGCGGTCGGCGTTCGCCAGCGCAGCCCGGCCGATGAACTCCCCCTTGTCGAGCCTGACGAACTGACCGAGGCCCGCGCCGAAGGGGGTCAGGTCCGGTTCGATATCGCTGCCGTTGTCGAGGATCCCGGACTCGACTCGTCGGATTCCCATGGACGAGGAAGAACTGAACTCCATCCCGAAGGCCTCTCCAGAGGCGAACAGGTCATTCCATAAGGCGTCATGATCGGTAGGCTCCGTACCGCTGTTGCAGTAGATCTCGATTCCTACCTCTCCGGTCCATCCCGTACGAGAGACCCACAATGTTTGACCGCGGATCTCGAAGAACCCAGCCCGAAAGTACTTGAAGTCCGTTGTCAACCCACCACCAATCGCAGCGTCCAGTACATCGAGTGACTTCGGACCCTGGATCTGTAGGACCCGTGAATCAGGATCCGAAACCTCTACATCCAGTCCGATAGCTTGAGCCTGGAGCCAGCTCATGAATTCGCCGTTCGCCTTGACATACCAATACCGATCATCGGCGAGCCGCATAACGACACCGTCCATCAGGACTGTTCCATCCTCGTTACAGGCTATTCCGTAACGACATCCCCCGACTGCGAGTGTCTCGACCTGGCATGTCAGAACGTTCTCCAACAGTCTGATTGCGTCTGGCCCGACGACTTCCAGCGGTTTCTCCGGCACGTCGTACAAGAGGACACCATTGCGTAGCCTCCAATAATTAGGGACAGGATCCTCATCATGGCTCATCTTGAGGGGATACAGGCGGTCACAGTAGATTCCGAATATCGTCTGATCAGTGACGTAGCGATGAGCGAACGGGGACTGAGAGATCCTATATGAACTCAACCGTACCGTGTCGAAGGAGTCGATGTAGAAGTGCTTGGTTCTCGTCATTCGTAACCTCATGGTGTGGGGTGAGCAGCAAGTTGACCGCCAACAGTCAGTGCCGGAGATCTCGCGATTGCATGGGATCCGGTTCTGCATGTACTACCGAGAACAGGATTCCAAGGTCCCGCATTGTCGTGCCCTCTGTGCTGGGGAATCATATACTTATGTCACGGACACGGGTCCGCGGACCGTTTCGACCCATCCCCGGCTCGACCCCATACCCAGCACGGCCTGCGCCGGTTGCTCGGGATGTGGCTCCGTGACAGTCGGCAGGACGCTCCTTACGTCGCTTCCGTCGCCTCCGCTGCTTCTCTGCCCGTGTATGGACCGGACAGGGCCCGGCCGGCATCCCGGTCGTCTCGCACGTCCAGTCGTTGGGATGGTCGGTCACAGGTGCTCCCTTCGATCGACTCCTGGTCTGGTAACGCGTCGGATCAGCCAGCCGACCACGGCCACGGTGAAGCCCGTAACGGGATCGTCGCCGATGGTGGCGAGTATCAGGCCCCATACGACTGCGACGGTGCCGAGGACCCGTATCATCTAGAACGGTGCTGAACAATGACGATTGATCGGGCCTGCCGCCCACCGACCCAGGAATAATGTCGCCGGTTGGCAGGCCGCTGGTGGATTGCTCAGTACCCTCCTAGAACAGTACGACTCGCGCCATCGGTCTGCCTGTGAATGGGTTGGCCATCGGCGGTACGAGGGGTGGGCGATCCTCGGAGTTCTCGCTAATAGACCAGGGGTTGAACTGTCGGTACGGGTAGCCGCCACCGTGAATCCTTGACGGAAGGGCAAGAATCCTCGGCGCACCGCCGATGTCGAACCGACCGTGACGCAGCAGCCGAGGGCGGCCTTGTGCTGGTCCAGTACCGAACGGAACGTCCGCAGCGTGTCGATGGAGCGGTGCTGACCCTGCCTGACTTGAGCTAGCCTTGATTCTTCTTCATGTTTCCAGACACACCCACGGCAACAGGCCACATCAACCACATGATCGTGACTGGGCCTGGCTTCACCCGACGGGTGAAGGTCCCACAGGGCCGAGACAGGATTGTGGAAATGGCCGTAGTCCCTGGTCAGAAGCTTATATCCCGCACTCTGCTCGCCTAGTGCAAACCCCCGCATCAAGAATCGGGGCTAGAGCTAGCCGGGACTTCCAGTCGTAGGGCCGTGTCGCGAGGCGGGCGCAGCCGAGGATTCCGTCGCAAGTGTCGGTAGCGTGCCTCTGCGGAAGCGCAGGCTGGCGACTCTGTGACCAAGGCGCCGTAGACCCGACTTCCTGGCAGCCAGGTGGACCTCGGTGAGAGCAAGGCAGCCTCTCCCCGACATGGCGCCCCTTCAGTGTACGACGGCCGCGGTCGAACCGACCCAACCTCGCACGGCAACGGCTCACGAGTCCGGCTTCAACAGGTTTCGCCACTTCACGCCGTACCATAATCCTTCAGGGTCCGAGAAGGGTGATCGAAGCGACGCCATCGGCTGGGAGTGGTGGTCCCCCATCAGGCATGCTGAACAATGACGACTATTCGGGCATGCCGCCCGCCGGCGCAGGAGTAGTGCCGGCCCTTGGGGGCCGCCGGTGGATTGCTCAGCACCCTCCTAGACAGTGACCTCTAACTTCAACCACATGTGGTGACATCCCTGGACGTGACCCGGGTCGCCCGACGTGCGGTACATACCGGCCGAAAGCAGGATGCTATTTCTATCTGGGACGGATCAACCCACCGAGGCGGCTAGCCTGACCGTGAGAGTGCGCAGCGACGATCGCCCGTGGACATCCGGGTAGCCGGTGCCCGCGAGACACCGGGCCTGGTTTGTGTTACCAATAGGCGACGGGGTGCGGGTCTCCCCGACCGAATACCGAAGGAGTGAGCGGATCAGCAATGTCCGGCTATGACTATGACTTGGTGGTGATCGGATCGGGGCCAGCCGGCCAAAGGGCGGCGATCCAGGGATCGAAGCTTGGCAAGCAGGTCGTGGTGGTCGAGCGGGAACCGCAGGTCGGGGGTCTCAACGTCACCGCGGGAACGGTCAGCAAGACCATGCGGGATGCTGCCCTGTATCTGACGGGCTACCGGGAACGGAACTTCTACGGCGAGTCTTACGCGGTGAAGGACAACATCACCATGGGTGACCTGATGGTGAGGACCCGCTACGTGATGCAGCAGCAGTCGGACATCCTGCGCAGCCATCTGGCTAAGAACCGGGTGGAGGTCATCACGGCGGAGGGCTCATTCGTCGATCGCCACACCATCAATCTCTCATCACACGACGGCAAGTCCAACCGGACGATCACCACCGACAAGGTGGTCATCGCGGTAGGGACGTACTCGACCACTCCGCCTGTGGTGTACGCGGACGGAAGGATGATCTTCGTCAGCGACTACATCCTCGGGCTGGACAACCTGCCACGCACGTTGAGCATCGTCGGCGCGGGGGCGATCGGGCTGGAGTACTGCAGCACCTTCGCTGCTCTCGGCATCCGGGTCACCATGGTCGACCGGAACGATCGGCTACTCACCTTTGCCGACGAGGAGCTAGCAGACGCGCTGGCCTTCCACTTTCGCCAGAGGGGGGTGACGCTCCGGCTTCGCGAGATGGTGCACGACGTCGAGTACCTAACCGACCAGCGGGGTCCACGCGTGAGGGTCAAGTTGGACAGCGGCAAGCAGATCATCAGCGAAGCGGTCATGTACTGCGTCGGGCGCACCGGCTCAACCGACATACTCAACCTGGCTGCGATTGGGCTGGAGGCCGACGGACGGCGTCGGCTGACCGTGGATGAGAACTGCGAAACCAACGTGGAGGGCGTATACGCGGCTGGAGGTGTCGTAGGATTCCCCGACCTTGTCTCCACGTCGCGGATGCAGGGTCGACGAGCAGCTCGCCATGCCTTCGGTGAGCCATGCGACACGTACCAGGACCTGCTGCCGTACACCATCAAGACCATCCCCGAAGTGGCGATGGTCGGCAAGACCGAAACACAGCTCACCGAGGAGGGCGTCCCATACGAGATCGGCAAGGCTCTGTACCGGGACACCGAGAGCAGCATGGTCAGAGGTGACGATACAGGCTTCCTGAAGATGCTCTTCCACCTCGAAACCAAGGAATTACTGGGAGTCCACATCATCGGGGACGAGGCAGCCGAGCTGATCCACATCGGTCAAGCGGTCATAGCCCACGGCGGAACGATCGACTACTTCGTCGAGGCGGTCATCGGCTATCCAACCCTAGCCGAGTGCTACACGACGGCGGCACTCGACGGAATGACCCGTCTCGGGCTGTAGGCCACACTCCACTCGGAACACCCCCGTTCATGCCGTCGTACCCCCTGGTCGGCATCCTGGGTGATTCCCCGGGTGAGCATCTATCCTCGCACGCTCCAAACCCGTCTCTCCGACAACGACGCCGACCGCTTGGTATTGTGCTCGACATGTCGTGTGTCTTCTTCTGGCCTGCGGAGGAAATATGTTGACCGGCGCCCAGATCGATAGCTACCACAAAGACGGCTACCTGATCGTCCAAAACGTGCTCCCTACTGATGAGATCGAAGCACTTATACGGGTCACCGATCGACTGCTGCAGCAAGCCCTCTACGTCCAAGGCCACGACGATGTGTTCGACGTCGGACCGGGCCACTCGCCCGCTACACCTCGGGTCCGGCGGATTAGACACCCGAATCTCGTTGATCCCGTGTACGACAGAGTGCTACGGCACCCGGCAATCCACCGGATCGTGGAGCAGTTGGTCGGTTCATCCGGTATCCGGTATCAAGAGACCAAACTGAACGTCAAGGCAGCCGGTAGCGGCGAGCCGGTGGAGTGGCATCAGGATTGGGCCTTCGTCCCCCACACGAACGACGATCTGCTCGCCGTCGGGATACCCCTCGACGACATGACTGTCGAGAACGGCTGTCTGAGAGTCGTTCCCGGCTCGCATCGTGCCGGCATCTTCGACCATCACGCCGATGGCCTATTCGTCGGAGCAGTGGATCCGGAACCGATTCGGAGTGTCCTGGAGACCGCGGTGCCGATCGAGGTCGAGGCCGGCGGCATCTCGATCCACCACGTCCGAGCCCTGCACGGCTCGGCGCCGAACCCGTCGCATCGTTCGCGCCGTCTTTACCTGCTGGAGTTGGGCGCTGCTGATGCCTGGCCTCTCATGGGGGTGGACGACCTGGCCGAATTCGACGGCCGCATCGTCCGTGGCCACCCAACGATCGAACCCCGCGTCGAGCCCGTACCGGTCCGGATTCCGCTGCCGAGAAGACCCGCTGGATCGATCTACCAACTGCAGGAGTCCGTGCCTTCGTCCGCGTTCGGCTAATCGCGATGTTCATCCGTGGAGGGCCACGGCTCCAGTAACCGGCTCAGAGGCGAAGTCCCCTGACCGGGGATTTGGACGTTGGCGAGGCTCTGCGCCCCATGCATCAATACCTGGTCCGGAGCGTGAGCGGTGGGTTCGTATCTCGAAAAGCGGGTTCGCCGGTCCTGGAACTCAGGCTCGAGTGTAAGTCAGGTCAGGCCGGGCTAACCGTTTCGTACCTATGGATTACCTCGTTCATACAGTGCCGCCGCTATCCGATTGCGCTGTCCGCAAACCAGTTGCGGCCTCCGCAACACAGGGTTAGAGTCGAATTGCCAGGCCCCCGGCGAAGAGGTACCCCGTCATGCGTAGCAGCCGCAAGCCCCATCATGTAAGATCGCTCCTGATCAGCATGGCAACTGTGATGCTGGTCTTCACAGCGTGTGGGGAATCGGAACCGGAAGAGACAACAACGGCGGCGACGGCGCCGGCCACCACGGCCGCGCAACCAGAGCATGCTTTTGGTGGTCGGTTGGCTGAGGTGGTTGAGCGTGGTGTGTTGCGGGTGGGTGTTGCGTTCTACGCGCCGACGTCTATCGAGACTCCCGAGGGGGACATCAGGGGTGTTGACATCGATGTGACGGGCCAGCTTGCCGAGCGGCTGGGTGTTGACATCGAGTACATTCCGGTGGGGTGGGACGTGATCGCGGCGGGTGTGCAGGCCGATCGCTATGACATGACGGTCACTCTGGTGGTGAGTGATGAGCGGGATCAGGTTCTTGATTTTTCGGATCCGCTGTATTCGGTCGACCAACTGTTCCTGGTGCGTGCTGACAGTCCGTATCAGACGCTTGACGATCTGAACGATCCGTCGGTTACCGCGATTGTGAGTGTCGGTTCTTACGGGGAGACGGTGGTCGACACCTATATACCTAATGTGACCAAGCGGACTGTGGCGGGGATCACGAACGTTCAGGCGTTGGCCGAGGTGTTGACGGGCCGGGCCGATGTGGAGGTTATCGAGACGCCGTTCACGACTCGTCGTGTGAAGGCACGGTATGGGGATGATGTGAGGTTCATTCCCGATGTCACCGAGCCGTTGCAGAGCGACTTCGTGGCTTACGGACTCCCGGAGGGCGACAGCGAGTTTGTGGAGTACGTGAACGCGTTCCTCGCCGATCTCAGGGCCGCCAACGCGATCGAGCCACTGTTCGACAAATACGTGGAAGAACTCCTCGAACCGATCATCATCGAGGAGTAGATCGTCAGGACGGGCGAACGCGAGCGGGCGGACGGCCGCCGTTCCCGGGTCCGCGGTAGTAGGCTGTTTACGGTATCAGTCCCTAGCCGTGGGCCTGACGTTTCCGATCCGTCCTTATCGTGCCATGCGGGGACAGGACTAGTTCCTGGCGGTACCGGTGCTGACCGGGAGCACGTATGGAACTGAGCTTCGACCCGGTCTTCGCTCGGATTCCGTTGCTTCTCCAAGGTCTGTGGCTAACCGTCTCCCTGGCCGTGTTGGCATTCGTCATGGGAACCGTGGGGGGGCTTCCCCTCGCCTTGGGGCGTATGTCCTCGGCGCTGCGGTCCGTGATTACGGGGCTGATCGAAGCAACCCTGTCGACTCCGGTCCCCCTCCAGCTGTTCCTGGTGTTCTTCGGCTTGACCACGTTCGACCTCTTTTTCACACCGTTCCAAGCAGTCCTGATCGTCTTGACCTGGAACCAGGCAGTCGTAATGGCCGAGAACTACCGGGCTGGACTGCAGTCGGTACCCGAGGGCTACAAGCGCGCAGGCGTCGTCCTCGGTCTGAGCCGGACCGACCGGTACCGGTTCGTGATCCTCCCGCTGGCGATACGGGCCGTCCTCCCACCGATGACGAGTTCGACCGTCAACCTGATCAAGGATTCAGCCCTCGCCGGCTTCATCGGTGCGACCGACCTTCTCAACGCAGGCTTGATAGGTGCCACGGAGAGCTTCAGACCGATCGAGTTCTACACGGTCGTTGCCATCGTCTACTTCGTGATCTCCTATCCGGTCGTGTTGCTCGCGGATCGCATGGAAAACGCGATGGCAGTCTCAAGGGACCGGTGACGTATGGAGTTCGTAGGTGAACTCATCGACTACATCCCGGCATTCTGGCGCGGGTTGCGCTACACGCTCGGGCTCGCCGCCATTGCGCTAACACTCGGCGTGGTGCTCGGCCTCTTGATTGCCCTTGCCCGGATGTCAAGATACCGATTCTTCAGGATCCCGGCCACCGTGTTCGTCGAGTTCTTCCGGACCACTCCCCTAGTCGTCCAGATAGTCTGGATCTTCTTCGTGCTGCCAGTGATTCTCGACATCTCGCTCTCATCCTTCCACGCAGGAGCGATCGCCCTGGGTATGAACCAGGCGGCATACAAGTCCGAACTCTTCCGTGCCGGTCTGGAGGAGGTGACAGGCAGCCAGCGTCGGGCCGCACGGGTCCTCGGGCTCAGCCGGCTGGATGCCTTCCGGTTCGTTGTGGCACCCCAGGCAATCGCGGTCATCCTGCCGGCATTCATGGCCCATACGATGCTGCTCGTCAAGGGGACAGCATACGTCAGCATCCTGCGGGTGCCGGAACTGACGCATACCGCGACCCTGATCTCGCTGGACTCCTTCCGGTTCCTCGAGGTCTACGTGGTAGTCGGTGTGATCTACTTCCTGATGATCTACCCACTTGGTGGGCTCGGACGCTGGTTGGAGAAGCGAGGGAGCGGCAGATGGAGGGTACAGCAATGAGCAAAGGCAGGTCGTCAGGATCACGGTCGGCGAAGGTCACCGTGAGATCGCTTGACAAGTCGTATGACTCCTTGGCAGTGCTGCGTGACATCTCACTCGAGGTCGAGCCCAGTGATGTACTGGTATTGATCGGCCCCAGTGGCTCGGGCAAGAGCACACTGCTGCGGATGATCGCCCGGTTGGAACCGTTCGACCGGGGCGAGCTATGGATAGGGGACCAACTCGTCGGGGTCGGGCAACACCAGGAGCCGGATACTGAGAGGTCCCTCGCAGCCCCCGATGTCCGCCACGCCCTTCGCAAGGAGGTGGGCATGGTCTTCCAGCAGTTCAACCTCTTCCCGCACCTAACCGTACTCAGAAACGTGACCCTCGCCCCAGAACGGGTCAGGAAGCTCAGCCAGGACGATGCCGAGAAACTGGCCATGACCCTGCTCGAGAATGTGGGCCTGTCGGAGAAGGCCCACGAGTACCCGGCGCGCCTGTCGGGTGGGCAACAACAACGCGTCGCGATCGCACGAGCTCTCGCAATGGGTCCGGAGGTGATGCTGTTCGACGAGGTGACGTCCGCCCTCGACCCGGAGCTCGTTGGCGAGGTTCTCGCCGTCATGAGAAAACTCGCGGATGAGGGGATGACGATGATCGTCGTCACGCACGAGATGCATTTCGCTCAGGACGTTGCAGACAAGGTCATCTTCATGGACGAAGGAAGGGTGGTTGAGATAGGCCCACCCGACCAGATATTCCACCAACCCCGTCAACCGAGAACCCAGGCATTCTTGAGGAGGCTGCTAGCCCGGTGACTCGACACCTACCCGGTCTTGGTGCGGGGGTTCGTTCGGCACAAACCCCCGCATGAAGAATCGGGGCTAACGCAAGCAAGGCCGCAACCAATAGGACGCTCCATCCATTGAGTAAGAACGAGTTCTAGCCGAGCCGTGCCACGATAGCTTGGATCATGGAGAGGTGGGCTTCTCTCTTACGCGTCATGTCTGGTGGGTCTTACGAGCCTAGAAAGGTGTTGAACAATGACGATTGCTCGGGTGTGCCGCCCGCAGACCCAGGTACTATGCCAGCGGTTGGCAGGCCGCTGGTGGACTGCTCGGCGCCCTCCTAGAACGTCCTACGGCTGTCCCCAGTCTCGGATTGCAATCAGACTCCGTCCTCTTGGCAAGGAAGCTGTTTCGGAAATCCGGAAGAGCAAGGTTGATCCGGAGTATGCGGTTGAACACCTTGACGCCCCGGAACCTGTGGCGTACGCGGCTGATTCGTTCCGATCAGGTTTTCTTGGCGGCCTTCGTGTAGCGGCGGACAGATAGCGGGGCAAAGATCGCGATGACGATCCCGGCCCAGATGATCGAGTAGATGACGGGATGCTGGAGGGGCCAGACGGTGGGTTCGGGGGTTCCCGGGGGGATGTTACCGAACAGGGTCCGGGTGGCGTGGGCGAGCGACGAGATCGGGTTCCACTCGGCGAACACTCGCAGCACCGTCGGTAGGTTCTCGGAGGGGACGAACGTGTTGGCGATGAACGTGATCGGGAAGATCACCATGAACGAGGCGTTGTTCAGCACCTCGACGCTGGGAACTATGAGCCCGACCAGAGCCATCATCCAGGAAATGGAGTAGGCGAACAGCAGGAGCAGGCCGAACCCCGCCAAGGCGTCGAGGATGCTCCCGCGCATTCTCCAGCCCACCAGAAGGCCGGTTAGCCCCATGATCAACAGGGTGAGAACGTTGTAAATGACGTCGCTGGCCGTGCGTCCCAGCACCACTGCCGCTCGGGACATGGGCAGCGACCGGAACCGGTCGATGATGCCCTTCTGCATGTCGTCGGCTAGGCCGGCCCCCGTGAAGGTGGCGCCGAAGACCACCGTCTGGGCGAAGATCCCCGCCATCAGGAACTCCCTGTATGAACCGCCGGGTATCTGGATAGCGCTGCCGAACACGTATGCGAAGAGCAGCACGAACATGATCGGGGATATGAGAACGAACACCAGAATGTCGGGGACGCGCTTGATCTTGATGAGGTTGCGCTTGGCGATGACCATCCCGTCGTTGATCGCGTACAGAACGTTCACGCTGCTCCCCTTCCCTCCGTATCCGGTTTCGATCCGTCGTCCTCCGGCTGGGTGACGTGACCCGTCAAAGCCAGGAAGACATCGTCGAGAGTGGGTCGGCGCAGCACCACGTCGCTCACCTCGATGCCTTCGGTGTCGAGATCTTCCAACACTCGGGCCAGCACAGGTGCCCCGCCGGAAACCGGTGCGACGACCACCCTCGGGCGCTCGTCGTCCTGGAGTTCACCCACCGCGACCCTGGCCAGAACTTCTCGGGTGGCAGGAAGGGTCTCGGCATCCGTCACCTTCACCTCGAGACGTTCGCCCCCTACGAGGTCCTTGAGCTCGTCGGAAGTTCCCTGGGCAATCGCCTTGCCGTGGTCGATCACCAGGACATCATCGGCCAGCCGATCTGCCTCTTCCAGGTACTGGGTGGTGAGCAGGAGGGTGGCACCCCGCTTCACCAGGTCACGAATGATCCGCCACAATTCCTGGCGGCTGGGTAGGTCCAGCCCGGTGGTCGGTTCGTCGAGAAACAATACCGGGGACTCAGCCACCAATGCCCCGGCGAGGTCCAGGCGGCGCCGCATACCGCCCGAGTAGGTCTTGACAGGGCGGTCCGCGGCGTCGGCAAGGTCGAACCGTTCGAGCAGTTCACGGGCCCGAGTCCTGGATCTCTTGCGTCCCAGCCGGTAGAGCCGACCGATCATGTCCAGGTTCTCGAAGCCGGTCAGATGCTCGTCGACCGCGGCATACTGGCCGGACAGGCCGATCAGCTTGCGAACCTCGGCCGGCTCACGTAGGACATCCACCCCGGCCACCGTCGCACTTCCCTCGTCCGGTTCGAGGAGCGTGGTGAGGATCGACACGGCTGTCGTCTTGCCGGCTCCGTTCGGCCCGAGCAGCGCCACGATGGTGCCCTTGCGAACCGACAGATCAAGCCCGTCCAGCGCCACCACGTCGCCGTAACGCTTCACCAATCCCTTGGCCTCGATTATGTTCTCCACTGCCTACCATCCATTGACGATCACTACACACGCGCCTGGTCGGTGCCCGCTCTCCCCGATACCCGCACGGAACGCCGAGGCGTCCAGACGACCCTCCGGCGCAGGAGTTTAGAGGGTTGCAGCCTCTACCTGAATCCTGCCGCGTCGAGCTGTGCGGTCAACGACCGATAACGATGCGTTCTGAGGTTTTCCAACCAACGTGGAGAGTTTCCAGACCGCCACGACATGGGCGGCGTCTGTGTCGGCAGTTCCGGAGGCGGCCGGCAGTTGCCAACCTTGACGGCATCCACCCGGTCGAGTGGTACGACCTGTGTTCCCGGGCTGCGTACCAGTCGCTCCAAGCGAATCGGGTGCTCGGGTTCGGATCGCCTGTGCCTGGGCTGTCGCGGGGATGGTCACGACAGAACTTGTTTGACTCCGCATTCTCCGGACACCTACCCGTGAATGGCTTCTCCAAACCTGTTTGGTGGCTTCTCTCGCGTGCAAACGACGGGCAAAGGTCGCTCGAGTCGGCGGGCTTGTCCAGTCCGCCGCTATTCCAGGTCAGGGAGTCTGCCAATGGCTACCCATTCGCTCAGACAAACCCCACGTATGAAGGATCGGGGTTAGCCGATCGCGAACCAAGCCGACGAATGGTATATTAGGCTACCCTAACGTGTTCGATCAGGTACCGGTTAGTCACGCGAGTAGCCAGTCACGACAGACTCAGCCCGAGAGCCCTTATGCCATACCTGCAGGCAAGCGACATCTCCAAACGCTTCAACGGTACGGCCGCGCTGGCCGGTGCGGATCTCGCTGTTGAGCAGGGTGAGTCGCTTGCGTTATTGGGGCCGAGCGGCTGCGGTAAGACCACCCTGCTCAGGGTCCTTGCCGGCCTAGAGGTGCCAGACCGCGGCACCGTCACGGTAGCGGGCAGCGTCCTTGCCGATGAAACGACCTTCGTCGCGCCGGAGCGGAGACGGATCGGGATGGTGTTCCAGGATTGGGCCCTCTTCCCCCACATGACCGTGGCAAGGAACGTCGCATTCGGACTGGACAAGGCTGAGATCAATCGCGGCCGGGTCTCCGAGACGTTGGAGTTGGTAGGACTGCAGCACCTAGCCGACCGGTACCCCGACGAACTGTCGGGAGGGCAGGCACAGCGGGCGGCTCTGGCCAGGGCCCTGGCCCCGAGGCCCCGCGTGTTGCTCTTCGACGAGCCTTTCTCCAACCTCGACACCGGACTACGCACCAGGGTGCGGGGGGACGTAGCGGCGCTGATGCGTGAAGTCGGTATGACATCCGTGTTCGTCACCCACGATCAGGAGGAGTCATTCGTGGTCGGTGACCGTGTAGCCGTGATGCGGGACGGAAGGATCGTGCAGGTCGGGCGACCTGCGGAGATGTACCAGTATCCCGCTTCGCCCTGGGTGGCCACGTTCCTGGGTGAGGCGAATGTTCTTGCAGGCGAAGCTGTTGACGGCCAGGCGGCAACCCTGGTGGGCGAAGTCGGTCTAGTCGACCCGGTGAAGGGGGCATGCCGGGTGGTGGTCCGTCCCGAGCATCTGACGGTCATCGAAGGAGATCGGGCGGTCGTGTCTGCGGTGGAGTTCTACGGGCACGACACCTCGTACCAGGTGACGCTCGCAGGGACCACGCTCACTGTTAGAGCGATCGCAGGACCGAACTTCGCGCCCGGTGATCGAGTATCGCTTGCCTACACGGGTCCCCCGGTGGTGGCATTCTCGGGCGGAGCCCACTGACCGATCCTGGGTTTGACCCCCCGCCTGTCAGCCGTGCGGGAAGTGCTTTGGTGGCTGTCGGTTGCCGGTCGAGCCGAACCCGGGGAACTACAGTCGATCGGGACTTGCTACTCGGTCTCGGCTTGCCGCGCCCCGAGTTCCTGCTCGATCATGGCCAAGCCGATCTCGCTCTCGCCGATGCGCCGCAGCCGCTCGCAGATGGTCCCGATAGTGGACTCTTCCTCGATCTGTTCGTTCAGGAAGGTCTGGAGGAATGGGAGGCTGTCGAGATCGCCGAGTTCGCTTGCGAGTCGGTAGAGACCTCTGATCTCTTCGCTTACGTGCTGCTCGTTCCGGAGTGCTTCCTCGAAAACGTGGAGAGGGCTGTCGAACTTTGACGTCGGATTGGGAATCGCACCTATCTCGACCCTCCCGTCCCTGTCAAGCACGAAGTCGATGAACATCTGGGCATGTACTCGTTCCTCGCCCGACTGACGACTCATCCACGCCGCCATACCAGGACGGTCGTCGGCTTCGAAGTGTGCGGCCATCTGTAGGTACGTCAGCGAAGCAGCCAACTCACAGGTGATCTGATCGTTGAGGGCTACCTCCATCTGCTCGGTCAGGGCCATCGAAGTGCTCCTATTCGTCGTGTCATGCCGGGCCAATTGTAATTCCGGGGACTGTTGTAATTAGGACATGGCCGCTTCATACAGATCAGGGTCTCTATCCATAAGCATCAGGGTAGCCTAAGTAATACTCACTGGCTGCCTTGACATAGTAGATTTGGGCGTTCTACTGTATGTCCCGCGCAAAGGATCAACACCGGAGTGCTTGGAGCACGACGGAACGGCTCGGAAGGGAGCGGAAGATGAATCGTTCGGTGCTCACCATCGTCCTCGTGTTGGCAGGCATCATCGCCTACTCGTGCGCCGGCTCCGAAGACAGCATCACGGTGTATTCGGGCCGTACGGAGAACCTGATCGGCCCGCTCATCGAGCAGTTCACAGAGACCACCGGGATTGACGTTGAAGTGCGGTACGGGCAGTCGGCTGACCTGGCTCTGCTGATCCACGAGGAGGGCGACCGGAGCCCAGCCGACGTGTTCATCTCCCAGAGTCCCGGTGCTATCGGATTCCTCGCGGAGCGGGGACGGCTTAGGCCAATAGATCACGACACCCTGGCTCTCCTGCCCGCCGAGTTCCGCAATGCGGAAGGGAAGTGGGCCGGCATGTCCGGCAGGGTCCGGGTGGTGGTCTACAACCGTGATCTCGTCGACCCGTCGGAGCTGCCCGGTTCGGTATTCGAACTAACGCAGGAACGGTTCCGGGGACAGGTTGCGGTGGCGCCGGCCAATGGCTCCTTCCAGGACTTCGTCACGGCGATGCGAGAGATCCACGGTGACGAGGTAACCCTTGGTTGGCTGAGGGGATTGAAGGCCAACGACGCGCGCAGCTATGCGAACAACACATCGATAGTCCAAGCGGTGGGCCGGGGTGAGATCCCACTGGGCCTGGTGAACCATTACTACAACCTACGAGCCAAGGCCGAGGACCCGTCTGTCGCTTCCGAGAACTACTTCTTCCCCAACCGAGATATCGGCTCCCTGATCATCGTCACGGCCATCGGGATCCTGACCACCACCGACGACACTGCCCCGGCCGACCGATTGGTCCAATACATGTTGGGCGAGCAGGCGCAAGAGTTCTTCAGCGAGCAGACCTTCGAGTACCCGCTCGCCGGCGGGGTGCAACCCTCCCCTGGCCTGCCTCCACTAGCAACCATCGAGGTTGCCACCTACGATTTCGATCGGCTCGGAGGAGGGCTGGAGCGTACGAAGGAACTCATCGATGAAAGCGGGCTCGAAGGTTCCTGACGTCCGATCCACTCGGAGGACCGGAGCGAACCCATACCGCTGGGTCCTTACCTTCCTGGTAGGACTGGTCGGCGTGGTGTTCCTAGCCCCGACCGGCTACCTGCTCGCGGGAACCTTGAGCCTGGGCGGGGAAGTGTGGGCGACTCTCGCGACTTCTCGTACCCTCCGGCCGCTGGCCAACTCGGTGGCCATAGCAACCAGCGTCGCTCTGTCCTGCATGGTGCTGGGGACGACCCTGGCCTGGCTGGTCGCCCGAACCGATCTCCCCGGACGAAGGATGTGGAGGGTCGTGCTTCCCCTTCCCCTCGTGATTCCCTCCTTCGTTGGCGCCACTGCCCTGCTTTCGGCTTTCGGCCCAGGGGGTCTCTTACCGCTCGTCCCTAGGACTGAAGGGTTTCTGGGTGCGTTCGTAGTGCTCACGCTGCTGAGCTATCCGTTCGTCTATCTGCCGGTACTGACTCGCCTGCACACCACCGATCCCAGTCTGGAGGAGGCCGCCCGGCTTCTGGGTAACAAACCGGTACGTATCGTCGCGAGGGTGGTACTCCCACGGATACGGAACACGATGGCGGCCGGAACGATGCTCGTATTCCTGTACGGACTGAGTGACTTCGGCGCCGTTTCCCTGATGCGATACGACACCATCACCAGGGCGATCTACTCGGCACGACTCTTCGACCGGTCAACATCCTTCACGCTCGGGCTGGTTCTTGCCGTGCTCGCGCTGAGCGTGGTAGCACTGGAGCGAAGTTTCGGTCGCGACCCGCGTCCCGGACGATCCGGGGGGGAAGAGCAGGTCAGTTATCGGTTGGGAGCCGCTGTTCTTCCCGCTATGGGCTTGGTTATCGGAGTTGCCGGAGCGGGTCTCGTCGCACCGTTAGGGGTTTTCGTTTTCTGGGTCTTGCGCGGCTCTTCGACCGTCGGCAGCGGCTACGCGGGTATCGGTGAGGGATTGGGGTTCCTGCTCCGGCCGGTCGTGGGTTCCGGGCTCGCTGCTGTGGCGGCGGCGGTCTGTGCGGCGGCGGTCACGCTTCCCGTCGCCTACAAGGCCGCCCGGCATCGCAGCCGGGTATCGGGCTTGGCCGCAACCACCGTAACCTCGCTGTTCGCTCTTCCGGGACTGGTTGTGGCGCTGGCGATCGTCTTCTGGGCAATCCGGGCCCCGGGTCCCCTGGCAGCCCTCTACCAGAGCTTCCCCCTGCTGGTGGCAGCTTACGTGCTTCACTTCGGCGCTCAGTCGATGCGCGCTTCCAGAGTGGCGATCGCAGACGTATCCCGGCGTTACGACGACGCCGCCCGGACCCTCGGTGTGAAGGCCTACCGGCGGTTCTTCGCGGTCGACCTGCCGCTCATTCTGCCCGGGGTGGTGGCCGGCGCAGGATTGGTGCTGCTGTCAACCCTCAAGGAGTTGCCAGCGACCCTCTTGCTTGCGCCTATCGGGTTCGACACGCTGGCCACACGGATATGGAACGCCGCCGAGGATGGTTTCTTCGCAGAGGTCGGAATAGCGTCGCTCGTCCTTATCCTGCTATCGGGCATCCTGACCTGGGGACTGGTGCTACGTCGCGAACTGAGATTGTGAGGGTTGCGGATCTCAGTTGGCGCCCGGTGTGGGATCGGAGTGTTCCTGGTCCGCTTGGGGCTCGGTTTCCCCGCTTTGCGTCAGAGCCGACGGGGGCACCGGGGCCAGGTACCCGACGATAAGGAGCAGGACACCCACTCCCAGGAACGACACCACCCGCTCGAGCGTTCCGGTGTTGGCCAGGTCGAAGAGGAACAGCTTGATGACCACCAGGCCCATGAGCGAGGCGCCACCCACCCAGACCATCCGCCGGGCCAGCCGCACGCCCACCACCATACCGCTGAGGCCGCCCAGGCCCCACACGATCGACAGCGAAGCCTGGAGGGTGGTGGATTCGACCATGGAGTCGAACTCGAACGGAACTCCCGACCAATGGTGGACTGTCCTGGCGACCACCATGGCAATCAGCACGATGCCCACGATGGTCAGAGGCGGTGCCCAGTTCCCTCCCAGGATTCCCTTGCCCGCAATGTCGGGCTCCTCGTCGGCCAGCTTCTTCCAGGCGAGAACTCCCACCGCAACCAGGATGGTGACCAGTTCCAGCGGGTTGAGCAGCGGCAGGTAGGTCAGCGGCGGGGTATGGCCGTCCGACGAGAGGTTGGTGGACAGTGCCAGCAACGCCAGAGCGAGAAAGACCGGGCCCGAGCATGCCACCACGTAGGTCCGCCAATGGACGACCAGCGGCCACCGCAACGCCAGACGGGATAGCAGGGTACCGCCCGCCGGCGCCAGCACCGCCAGCAGGGCCATGCTGATCGGCCAAGCCCCTGAGGAGACCCGCTCGACCTGCCAGTGGACCTCGGTCCCGAGCAGGATCGCTACCACCCAGTAACCCGCTGTGTGCATGATCGGTGTCGCCCGGGGGAAGGCACCCTCGCATACTCTCAACACCGAGTAGTAGGTCACCAACGCGACGATCCAGGCCGCCCATCCATTCCTCCCGAGGGGGTGGTCCTGTGACGTGAGCGCCAGGATCACGAACACCACCAGGGCCGGCAGCAGCGCAACTCCTACCGTCTTCAGTCGCGGCCAGTCGAGTGCCGGCGATGCCAGGGCCAGACCGCCAAGGGAGACCGTGACGAACACGATCGCGACGCTCAGCCTGCGATCCACCTGCACATGGAGCATCGTCTCAGCGAGCCCACCGAAGATCCACCATCCGACACCCCAGACAAGAGCCAGCCAGGTAAGGGTGACGGTGTCCTCCTGCCGGTCGCCCTTGCGGTCGAGCAACCGGCCTGAGAACAGACCCACTACCGCAAGCAGCATTGCTCCGAGGAAGAGTCCGTTGAGAACGGGCGTCAGATCGCCTGCTTCGGAGGCCGGTCTGTCTATGAGGTAGGCGATGAATGACAGGCCGCCCATGGCCTGCAGGATGGTCCCGCCGTAGGTGGCGAGCCGGCGTTGAAGACGAACTCCGAACCAGACGAGAACGCCACCTTGGATTACCCAGGCCACCGAGGTGTACTGAGCGCCGAGCGCGAGCGGAACCGTGAGTGCCACGAACGCAACGGAGAGCGCCACGTACGCATCTCGAAGAGAGCGGGATCCGTCGCCGAGCCGGTGGGCCAAGAAGGCGAACCCCCCGAGGATCACCGCGATCACACCGGAACTGATCGCCGGACCGTACTCGAAGTGGTCGGTCAGGATCCACTGCAGACCGAGACCTGCGAACGGGAGACCGAAGACAAACGGGCTGGTCGTCCAATCCCTCACGTCTAGGCGCTGCCGAACGGCGAACAGTAGAGGGATGGTCAGGTAAAGGAAGACCAGGAGAGCGATCAGTGGCTGAGTGGTTGCCCAGTCAACTTCCCGATACCGGCTGAACAGCCAGAAAGCCGATACACCCAGGGTGAAGCCAAGACCGAGCAGGTTGAGTTCGGGCCAGGTCTTGAACCAGGCGACGGCGACAACGGCGGCGCTGAGAATCAGGTAGAAGCCGAATACGAGTACATGATCTCTTGCGTTGGAATAGGCGAGGACCGGTGCGATAAAACCACCGACGATGCCTAGCACCGCCATGGAGCGCGCATCTTCGAGCACCGCCAGCACGCCTGCACCGACGGTGATCACCACGACCGCAACTGCCGCAAAGGATGCAGGCACCAAGTCGTACACCGCGTGCGCCACGTATGTGGTCAAGTAGAGGACCGCGATCCCACCTCCTTGGAGGCTCAGCCCGTAGGCCGGGTTGCGACCCCGGACACGCCAACCAACTACCAGCAGCAACACACCGAAGAGGGCGACCAGTATGTGCCTCACCTGGATGGTCAGGGTTATCCATCCCTGCTCGAGCGCCACGCCCAGCAGGAAGCCGAGCCCGATCAGCGAGATCAGGACTCCCATCTTGACCGGTACGTTGCCGGTGGTGGCCCACGTCTTGGCGAGGTCGAGAGCTCGTGCGCCCACCGACGGTCCGGGCGCGGCAAGCGTTGGTGTTGTAGCCGGGACCACAGCGCCGGATGGGGCCGGCCGTTCGACAACTGCCGGTTCAGCGGCACGAACCGGCTCGGGTCGGGTCTGGTCGGGATCCGGGAAGACCTTGCGGAGGGTCGGCCCCACCTTGTCATCCTCGAAGAGTTCCGGGGGTACTGGCGGCAAGGCAGGCTCGTCAGCCTTCGCCGACTCATCGGGGAGGCGGCGGAGATCCTCCAGTTTCTCGGAAGATAGAGGCGTGACCGATGGTCCGCGCTCGACGGCCTCAAGCCGCTCCTCAAGCCGTCGGATCCGCCCGGCGAGGACGAGACAGTAGAAGAAGGCGAATATCCCGGCGCCGAAGACTGCGACAGCGAGGAAAACAAGGAACCCCAGGGCTTCTCCCGGTTGTGTGCCCGACATGGTAGCAACCACATCCCCGTGAGGGGCTGAGCAGCAGGTCATTCCTAATGAAGCTACGTGGACATCCACGAGGAAGGCCCGAGCCCCGCGGCCCGCTTGCTCGCATCGGAACGCCTTGACACGGCTACAGGTAGATGGCAGCATCGTCCATCGCGAACGCGCTTATCAAGAGTGGTGAAGGGACAGGCCCAGCGAAGCCACGGCAACCGATCCGTTCGGTGCCAATGCCTGATCGATGAGGCAGCCCACGGCGGACTCCGCTGTCGGCGCTCACTGTGGAGCGCGTACCGACAAAGGAGAACGCCGACTATGAGCCTGCACAGAGCCGCCTGCGTCCGTTCGATACCGGGAGCCTTCCGCCTGTCACTTGCGCCTGCGTGTCCGCGCTCTCGGGTGACAAGCCCCGGGCAACCCCGGTTGCCCTTCTGATCGCCGGCACCCGAGAGCTGGATCCGGCGCAGCAAACCCAACAGCCCAGGGCGCTAGCCGTGTCCGGGGACACCTACACGAGGAAGGAACACGGATGACAACGCAGACCGAACAGAAACTCAACGACGTAGACATCGGGGCCGTCGGAGCCCTCGTCACCGCGGTGGCGGAGGATCCGGATAAGGGTCAGACCGAGTGGCAAGCGACCGTGAACTGGACGGGCGCCTTCCGGTCAGAGGCTTCGATCCGGGATTTCGACCCGATCCCGTCGGACGAACCGGCCGGGCTCGGTGGGACCGACACCGCCCCCAATCCGGTAGAACAGGTGCTCGCAGCGCTGGGCAACTGCCTGGCGGTGGGGTACGCGGCGAACGCCACTGCGGTCGGAGTCGAGATCAACGACCTGAGGATCGAACTCAGTGGGGACGTAGACCTGCAGACTTTCTTGGGCCTGAAGCCCGGCCATGCCGGCTACGGTGGCCTGTCGGTGAAGGTCCACCTTGACTCCGACGCCACGGACGAGCAACTGGCCGCCCTCCACGACAAGGTCGTCAACAGTTCCCCGGTCGGGCACACGCTGAGCAACCCGGTACCGCTGAACATCGAACTGGCCTGATCGGACGGACCCGCTCGCGGCCGATTCGCCTCTTGTTACCGCGAATACCGGGGTCTTCGCGACCACTCCCGACCAGGGGTAATGGTAGGGGTCCCAGGAGTCTGTCTCCTCCTCAACCGGAATCTGTCTCCCTCTTCTCAGCTTCCTTCCGATTCTGGAGACCGCAGCAACCATCGGGGTTAGACAACAACACAACTCCCGCTGGCTGTCTAACCCAGGAGGGAACGGGTGACAGCCCGCCGGCCTTTTCGGGTATCCTTCGGGACATGTCCGTTCCTGCGGTTCCAACAATCCGCGGTGGTATCGAAGTTGAGATCAACGACGACGATAGCAACTGGGTTCAGAAACGGTATCGGGCTGCTGAACTGCCCGAAGTGCTCGCCCGGGACCGTGACGTGCCCCGCGCCGAGGTGGTGATCATCACCCAGTTCTGCCGTGACTGGCGGACCTGGCCAGAAGACCGCGAATGGATGCTCGAAGGCGAACCCGACCCGGCCGGCGACCCGTACGACCTCGCCAAGGTCGCAGCGATCGTCCGCGGCCTGTGCGAACGCTGGGATCATCCGACACCTGCCTGGATCGAAGGCGTCCGAGCCCCAACCTAAATACTCCTATTCCTAGACAAGGGCCGCCCGGTCAACCCGGGGTACGAGGCGACCCGTCGGGCCCTTGCGCCCTCCGCCTGCGCGAAGCATGGCGTCTACTACGAAGCCGAAATGCTGGAGTACAAAAATGACGTGTTCGCACGGATCCGCGCTGTGTCACACACCGCCAGAGAACAGAACTCTCAAAGGAGCCGACGCACTGGCACAGACCTTTGATCTACGTACCCTATGTCGTCGCACATGAACGAGATGACGTGGTTCGTCGCGCCGTCCGAAGGGTGGACGGCGAGTTCGGCTGACGGGAGCCGGAAGAGCAGCCCACCGTCTCCGACATCGATGTTTTCGAAACCGAACGCATCGGCGAGGACCGAGCGCACGTCTTCGGGCTCGGGTGTGTTGATGAGAAGATGGACCCCGATGATGGCCACACTGCCTCCTCCCCCGGCGGATCGATCCTCACCCGGCATCAAGTGCGTGGCATCGTAACCGCTCGGGACGGCAGCCTCTATCCCCGATAGACTCAGCCCGTTGTCGCCAGCCGGTCGCGAGGGCGCGTTCACACTACGCGCAGTCGTTACGGTACCCGCGGGTCCCACGATCAAACTAGCCTGAGCGTCTACACGCGAGTTCGCGGCGGCGCGAATTCCGGTGGAGGAGCCCATGGCGCATGTAATGACGGTGCAAGGTCCTATCAACCCGGCAGACCTAGGCCCCACCATGACCCACGAGCACATCTTCGTGGACTCCCGGCATGCATGGAGCCCGTCCCCGGAGATCCTCGATCCCGAAGCCGCCACTCGGCCATTCGAGGTACGTCTGGCCGGGGTCAGCCGATGGAACCAGTCGGCCTACCGGCAGAACCTCGTCCAGAGTCCCGACGACGACTACGACTTGATCTCCGAAGAGGTCGGAGAGTACGTGCGGGCGGGTGGTGGCACGATCGTGGAGCTGACCACCATCGGTCTGAACCCTGCGCCGCTGGCGCTGGCCCGGCTCTCTGCCGATCTGCATCTCCACATCGTGGCCGGAACAGGCTTCTATGTCCAGGCGTTGCATCCACCGTGGGTGGAAGGTATGAGCGTCTCGGATCTGACCGGGTTTCTCCGGCGGGAGGTCACCGAGGGAATGGGCGGGACGTCGGTCCGTCCGGGAATAATCGGAGAGATAGGGACGTCGGAGACACTGTTCGACGTGGAAGAGAGGATCCTGCGAGCTTCGGCACGGGTCGCGGTCGAGACCGACACGGCGATCAACGTGCACTGCCATCCTCCTGCCCTAGAGGTGGTGCAGCGCATCCTCGACATACTCGAAGAGGAGGGCCACCCGCTCGATCGGACATCTCTGTCCCATCTCGATGAGATCACCGATCTGGTCTATCACCGGGCTGTCTTGGAGCGGGGACCCCTGGTGGGGTTCGACAGCTTCGGCCAGGACGGCTACTTCGAACCCACATGGAAGTCCAAGAGCGACCAGGCCAAGCTCGAGACCATGCTCGCACTCGTCGAGGACGGGTTCGAGGATCAGTTGCTCATGGCCCAAGACATGCACAAGAAGCATTACCTTCTCCGCTACGGCGGCTTCGGCTACAACCACGTCCTCGCTCGGGTCGTACCGAGGATGAAGGTCACCTACGGCGTCGACGATCGGCTGGTTGACAAACTGCTGGTCACCAACCCGGCTCACCTCCTGACCAGGAAATCTGGCGCGGCATAGGAATTGCCTGACGTTCCGGGCGGGCTGGTCGGAGCACTGCGCGCCATAATGGGACGGCTTGGCAGTACCCCGATTGGGGAGCCTCGGAGGTAGATGGTGCTGGTCGGATACGTGAGCGACGAGTTCTACGTCGCCATCCCGGATGTCGAGATCGAGTTCACGAGCGGAACGACCTCGGTCCGGTCCCGATCCCGCGCATCCGGGTCGGTTCATGCCGCCGTCGATCCGGGCGCCTACCGTGTCTACCTGACCCGCGGGGGCTTCACGCCCAAGTGGGTCGACATGGAGGTTGAGGAGGGCCGGATTCACCACTTCCGGCTGCTGTCGGACAATCTCAGCGGCTATGTGTGGCCTAAGTGGACCAGGTCCGGCGAGGTTGGACAGGTCCGCCTCCACTCACCGCACGACTCGGTCGTGACCCTCTGGCGGTACGGATGGGAACGCGAGTTCATCTCAAAGCTGGGTCACTTCGACGACGAGCCGCGCGGGGCATACGCTCAGATACTCCCGGACGGTGACGTGACCCGGTCAGGCGTTAAGTGGAGCGACCACGGTTACTCGTTCCCCGAGGTCGATCCGAGGGTCTACGTGACGGCGCCCGAGCGATCAGGGCTCTACTATTTCCACGCCAAGGACACGACCGGGGCTTTCTTCTCCTTCCCGTGGATCGTTGCGCCCCGGAAACCGCATCAGCGGTTGGCCGTCCTTGCGTCCAACATCAACTGGAACTGCTACAACCATTACGGGGGACGCAGCAACTACGTCTCCGCCATCACGCTCTCCCCCATACCCCACTTCAACTTCCGCCAGGAGGAGGTCTACTACACGGACCCGGCTCTCCAGCCTTGGATAGCGGACGAGTACGACCCGCTGTCGTTCGACCGTCCCGAACCCCTCAACATGACGGAAGAGAACGGGAAGATCATCGATCCGATGGAACGCCGCGGCGAGGAACACGTCGCGCCGGCCGAATGGCGGCTGCTCGGATGGCTCGAGCGGGAGGGGTTCGGCTACGACTATTACGCCGAGACCCAGTTGCACTTCGACGAGATGCCCCTCGAGGACTACGAGGTGTTGATCATCAGCACCCATCCCGAGTACTGGTCGGCCAAGATGTACTACCAGGTCAAGTCGTGGGTGTTCGACGGGGGTGGCAAGCTCATGGTGCTAGGAGGCAACAGCCTCAACTGCGAAGTGGAGTTCTTGGATACTACGACGATCACCGTGCGGAACAACGACCACCGTAAGCGCCCTCGGGGCTACGAGAGCCGGTTCGGGACCCGGCACGAATCCGAGGCGCATCTGACCGGAGTGGTAACGACCCACACCGGCTACGAGACCGGCGCCCCCTACCGGGTGATCGACCCTTCCCATTGGGCTCTGGCAGGAACCGGCCTATCCGAAGGTGACCTCTTCGGCACGGAGTCGCTTGACCGGCGGGCGCCGGGCGGCGCCTCCGGGCACGAGACCGACAAACGGACTCCATCGTCCCCACCTGGAATCAGCCTGATCGCCAAGGGAACAAATCCCGACGACGGCGGCGCGGAGATGGTCCATCACCGGACCCCGAGCGGCGGCGAGGTGTTCTCGGTCGCTTCCATCTCCTACACCTGCTCGATCGCGGTCGACGACCAGATCTCGAAGGTGACCCGTAACGTTCTCGAACGGTTCCTGGGCTCGTGACTCCACTCCCCCACATCCGCCGGACCGTTCCATGAACCGGGTACTCCTGTTCGGGATCGACCAGATGATCCTGCCCCTAACCGAGCAACTGATGCAGCAGCGGACCTACGCGAACCTGGAACGGGTCCTCCATGGCGAGGGTGCGGTGTCGGAAGCCATTCCGTGCTGGCCTGCCTGGACCCCGACCAATTGGGCAACCATCGCTACCGGGGCGGATCCCGGGGCGCACGGGGTAATAAGCTGGGAGGTGTCCCTGCCCGATGGCCGCTGGCTGACCAGCTTCCACTCCTCGGCAGTGCGCGCCGAGACTCTATGGGAGGCCGCCGACCGAGCCGGGTTGAAGGTCGGGCTGGTGCACTACCCTGCGTCGTGGCCATCACGCTTGGAGAACGGCTTCGTGATCGACGGCTGCGCCCTGCCCGACTACGGCCAGACCCCCTTCGAACTGGTGTCGGGTCAGGGGTACTGCACCGACACCAACCTTCCCATCTCGCAGCGGGTCTCCTTCGATTCCGAGTCCCGGTGGACCAATCTCGGCGGGGGATTGCAACCCAGAACCGGCACGCTCGAGGTAGTCGCCAAGGTGGGCGGGGCCGTCACCCGGGTGCCGTTCGCGGTCACCGGCGACAACCGGTACGACCGTATCGTCCTCAGCCTGTCGAGGGACGGGCACGACCTACTGGCCACGGTGCAGGTAGCGGAGTGGAGCGATTGGTTCGTAGTCCCGGTAGGTGGGATCGAGGGGCGCACCCGGATACGGCTGATCCGCTGCGACCCGCAGAGGGGAGACTTCCACCTCTGGCGTAGCCAGATACTTCCGGTCAACGGTCCATCCGAACCCGGTTGGATCCTCGATGACCTCACGCGGCGGCTCGGGCCCTACCAGGAACACGTCAGCGAGATCGCCGCGCTGGGCGGAGCGGCCGACTACGAGAGCCTCGCCGATGAAGCCCGCTATCAGATCCGCTGGTTCGCCCGCGCCATGCTGGAGTTGCTGGACCGATACGGATGCTCGCTGGTCGGGTTCCACTGGCACTGGCTGGACTGGGTCAACCATTTACATCTCGGGCATGTGGACCCCGACTGGGCCCACTACCGAGCGGACGGAGCAGAAGAACACCTCGAAGTGATCCACGACGCGGTTGCCATGATCGACGAGGCGCTCGGCATCGTCCTCGACGGTCTCCGGGACGACGACCTCCTCATCCTCGTGGCGGACCACGGCAACCTGCCCGTGGACCGGATGATCAACTTCCGGCGCTACTTCGTGGAGACCGGGCGGACCGTGCTCGTCGACCCGGGGGGTTCCATCGACGAGGCGAACACGGATTGGGACCGGACCCAGGTGTACGTTCCCGACCGTCTCAACGCCCCGGAGATACGCCTCAACCCGGCGCTAGACCCCGGACAGGCCGGGGAAGTGATGACAGAGGTGATACGGGATCTTCGCACTCTGGTCGATCCCGACACCGGTAAGACGCCTATCGCCCTGGCCTTGCCCAAGCGCGAGGCGGCACTGCTCGGCTGGTACGGCCCGGACGCCGGTGACATCCTCGTCATCCTCGAATCCGGGTACGTGTGGGACACCGAGGCCCATATCGACGCCGAGATCATCGATGCGGCGATAGAAAGCGACGTGGCTCCGCACTGGCATGGCGCCGTTCCGTCTCCGGTGTTCTCGGACCATCCCCCACCCGAGACAGCCGCCCACGGCCATGTACTTCCCACAGCCGCAACCTCGCTGTCGTCCAATATGGCCATCCTCGCCATGGTCGGCGGTCCGGCCAGCCGCGGGTACCGGAGGGATCCGGAACGGTTGGGTCCGGTATGGCTCAAGGACATCGCGCCGACCATCGCCCATGTGCTCGGTATCCCACCACCCCGCCACAGCTCGGGTGGCGTTCTGCACGACTTCCTGGGTCGGGATCCCGGAACCCTGGAGCGGGACACGGACCCGCCTTCCCACTACCGGATACCGAGAGATGTCAAGGATGCCCAAGTCGGCATGTACGACTTCTCGATCCTTGACACGCCTGCCGCCGATAGCTGAACGCTGCCGAGACCCCGCTCACTCCCAATCCGGGAAGGGCTGCTTCCAGTTCTCGTAGATGATCGCGTCTTGTATCTCCCTGGGAATGGTCGGCAGCCTCGTACCTTCGACGATGTCGTTGATACGTCTCAGGCCGCTGATCACATTGGTGATGGTCCCTGACGGGTAGTCGGAGGCCAGCAGCAGCTTGTGGTCGACCCCGTATTCCATGGCGGTGACCATCGCCTGCCAGTAGCGCCACGGCCGGTAGTGGACAGCCGATATGTCCGCGTACATGTTGGGCGATTTTCGGACCAGGGCGACGAGATCCTCTTCCCAGGGGTGACCGAGATGCGCGACGATCATCCTCAACTCGGGGAACTCCATGGCTATGTCCTCCAACTGGAGAGGCAGAGCCCAGCGCAGCCGGGCGCGGCTGGGGAAGGTGGTGCCCTGGTGCCAGATGATGGGGATGCCATATCCGGCACACTTGCGGAAGAAGTCCCAGTAGGCCCTGTCGGTCGGATCGAAGTGCTGGTAGGTGGGCCCGAGCTTTAGCCCATGTAGACCGAGGTCCTCCACGCAGTGGGTCAGCTGGTCGATCGCGTCGGATGCCGTCGGGTTCACGGACGCCCAGCCGATCAGCTTCTCCGGATGGGTAGCCACGTATTCGGCAATGAGCTGGTTGGGCACCACGATGCCTGTGGGCTCCGCCTGTATCCCGAACACCACGACCTTGTCCGCCGGCGTAGAAGCCTCCCAATGGTCCTCCGGCCGTGAATCGTAGGAGTGCAGATCGAGATGGGCGCTGTGCACCTCGCCCCCGGACTGCTTCATCTTGACCAGCTTGGACGCCAGGGCTTCCTGGGCGGCCTCCTCCGACCAATGATCCGGGTACCAGCCTATGTGGGTGTGGATATCGACGATCACGCTTACAGCTCCTCTCCAGGCCGGCCCCTGCCCCGACGGTGGGCCGGATGGGATGTCGGCGGGATCATGGGGCGATGATCCCGTCCGGATACCGGTCGAAGACCTTGACGTCGTGGATCGGGACGATGTGCCGGGCCGTTGCCCGCACCCGCGCGTAGCAGTCGAGCGCCTCGTACATGTTCTCGCAGAGACCGAGCATCTCACCGTCCTCCACGTTCTCGTAGAAGAAGTACGAGTCGGAGATGGCGACCGTTCCGACCGCGGTGTCAACCTCCACGACGATCGACTCCCGGTGGTGAGCCCCCGACCACCATGTCCGGAGGCCCGGAGCGACCTCGTCCTCGTCCTCCAGCAGGGCGACCCGATCCCAGCTGTCGGTGACGAGATCCACCAGGGTGTCCCGGGGAATCGACCGCCAGCGGTCGTCGTGGGGGTGGTCGTGCGTGGTGTGGAAGTGGATCCAGCCCCGTCTGGCGATGCAGATCCGGGCAGATCTGAACTTGTGGAGCGTCCCGGTGGTGTACAGCTCCAGCGGGGTCAGCAAGATATGGGTGATGTCATCGGGTGTGAGGCCAACAGTCTCCAGGGCGCCGGTCATGTAGTGCTCCGGCTGCCTCTTCAGGTCGCCCTTCGGGGCGTCGTGGAGGTAACGCATCTTCGGCCAGCCTTCCTCGACCATGGCGGTGTCATCCGGGGGGGAGGTGTTTACGAGAGCCGTTATCCCTCCTCCCTGTATCAGGGTCACGTTGAACCCCAGCGGGTACATCTTGTCCCAGTGGCTCATCCAGAAGACCTCCGGTCCCGCGATCAGCGACTCGCCGACGCTCAGGACTCTCACCGAGTACTCCATTACTTTGCTCCTTTTCAGAGGTGACCATTCATCGAGAGAGATCCACCGGCCTGCCCGTCCATGACGATTCGTCCAATGCCAGAGCAACCTCCAGCGCCGCCCGGGCGTCCTCCAAGGACACCGGCCAATCGCGTATGCCCCGAACCCAGCCCAGGAAGTGGCGGTCCTCGATGGCGACCGAACCTGCCGCGGTGCCTCCGACGTCGAACGAACCGTGAGTCCTGAGCCACTTGTTCTCCTCGAGCGAGTAGACCCTCGTCGCCGGATCGCGCATCTCGACGTATCCGGCGCCGCGAGTACCGAAGACGGCAAGCCGGTAGTCCCCCGCCAGCCTCGACCGGTCGTTCATGACCCAGTTGAACTCCACCAACCCGACCGCTCCGCTCGCAAAGCGCAGGGTCGCCACGACTGCGTCCACCGCGCCGTCTCCCACCGAGGCGGTGGACGCCGGCATGGACTGGACCCGGACGATATCGCCCGCCAGCCAGCGGAGCAGGTCGAGGTCGTGGACGCCCACCTCGACGGGTAGGGTCGTCCGGTGTGCCAGGAGGCGTCCCTCGAACGCCGGCACGTTGCGGCGAGCACTCAGGCTGACCGGATCACCGATATCACCGCCCTGCACGCTCCTCGCCAAGGCCAGGTAGTCGGGCTCGAAGCGCATGGTGTGACCCACCGCTAGCCGGCCACCTGTTTGCCGGGTGATCGCGATGATGGCATCGGCGTCGTCGAGGTCGTGGGCGATCGGCTTCTCGCAGAATACGGGAAGGCCAGCTTCGAGGCAGCGGGCCACTACCGGAAGATGCTGCTCTTGCGGGGTGCAGACGAAGACCGCTTCGAGCTTACGGCTTGCCAGTAACCGGTCCACATCGGCGAAGAAGCCGACCCCGGAGGGCAAGCTAGCGGCCACGCCCGGGTCCAGGTCGCAACATGCAACCAGGTCCGCTTCGGGAAGCGCGTCCAGGACCCGGACATGCACCGAGCCCATCATCCCGATACCCACTACCGCGCAGCGGACTGGATTCACGCTTGCCTCCTTCCGGCGGTGCCACCGACAGCCGGCACGCTATCGGCTGTTCGGGACCGGTGCTCCATCGGCCGGTATCTTGGTTGACGCGGCCGGGCAATTACCCAATAATCATGCCACGCAACACCGTTGCGATGCGCGCAACGCCGGGGAGGGTCGGATGAAGATACAGGAAGCGCTCCGCCGGCAGGGCCTGGTCAATGCGGTGACGCCGGCGGATAGCGACCGCCGATTTCCCGACGGCGCCGAGTTCCGGATCGAGATCCCGAGCGTCGAGGGTCCCACTGTGCTGGCCGCGGTGGTAGAACAGGCGGATCGGTACGACCTCACCGTCAACCGCATCTCTCAGGGCAGCGGGGGCATGCTACTCGAGGAGGGCGAACTCCGGGAGATGGCCGCCATCGGCGCAGAGACGGGTCTCGAGGTGTGCCTGTTCACCGGGCCCAAGGCCGGTTACGACATCGGCGCGTTCAGCCGGTCGGAAGACGGGCGCAGCCAGTTCGCCCAGATAAGAGGTATGCGCCAGCTGCGGTACGCTGCGGCAGACATCGCCAGGGCTACCGAGGCAGGGATCCGCAGCTTTCTGGTGGGTGACCTCGGCCTGCTGGCGGTCCTGACCCGGATGCAGGCCGACGGCGACCTCCCCGGCGAGACCGTATGGAAGATCTCGGCCTACATGGGGGTCTCGAATCCGGCCTCCGTCCGGCTGCTGGAGGAGATGGGCGCCGGATCGGTCAACATTCCGGCAGACGTGACCCTGGAACAACTCTGGGAGATCAGGTCGGCCGCATCCATTCCCATCGACCTATACCTGGAGACTCCCGACAGTATGGGTCCCGTCGTCAGGGGCCACGAGATCGCCGACTTCGTGGCGGTCGGGGCACCGCTGCACGCGAAGATGGGCCTTGCCAACGCGGGTGGCGTCTACCCTTCCGGTGGCCAGACGGTCGACACCGCCATTGCCAATGCCCGCGAGAAGGTGCGCCGGGCTGCCCTCGCTCTGGAATGGCTGAAGAGGGAAAGACCGGCCTCGGTCCAGTCGAAGCCACACGCTGCGGGGCTCGGCATCCCGGTTGTCCCCTAAGGGAGTGTGATCCGCGTCATGAGCAATCCGGTGTCATGTTCCGCGACCTCACCCAGCCTGCACGGTCACGTTCATCCATCCGGCGCGGTGTGGGTTCCTCGGTGAGGCTTCTCTTCGCCGAGTTGACTCGTGATGAGTCCCGAACGATAGCCAGGGACGGCCTGCTGGTCCTACCTGTCGGTGCTACCGAACAGCACGGGCCTCATTTGCCGGTCGGGACGGACTCGATCGGCGCCGAACACGTGGCACGGTCAGCGGCGGCGACCGTGGCCGACCGGTTCCCGGTAGCGGTGGCCCCGACCCTCTGGTACGGGTCGTCTCCCCACCACATACCATTCGGGGGCACAATGTCGCTGACCGCCGGAACATTCCTGTCAGTTCTGATGGACCTCGGGCGGTCGATCGCCCGCGCTTCCTTCCGGCGGCTCTTCATCGTCAACGGTCACGGCGGGAACCACGAGTTGATCGGTCTCGCCGCACGTGACCTGGCGCTGGAGGAAGGCATGGATGTGGCGGCATGCTCGTGGTGGCATCTGGCTGCCGAAGGGCTTGCAGCCGCCGGAGCCCGCGAGATCGGTCGGCTTCCCGGCCATGCTGGTGCATTCGAGACGTCGGTGGTGCTGGCGTTGGAGCCTTCGCTGGTACGAAACCCTCGACCCCATCGACCGGGATGGGTTTCATCCGTCGGCTCCATCGACGTGCCGGTGAGGGTCGAACGTCCGGGAAGCTGGGAGGCGACCGATGGGTTCACCGACAGCCCTGCTGCCGCATCCGAGGAGTTGGGCCAAACCTTTCTGAAGATCGGCATCGAATCGGTGGCTGCTGCCATGATCGACTTCCACGAGGGTTCACCGAGCGCGGAGGGCACTCCTGACGAAAGGAAGAGGACATGAGCGACTTGTTCGAACGGGCCGCCACGGCCATCGACACCAGACGCGTGGTCGACCTGGCCCGAGCCTTGTGCAGCATCTCGTCGGATGATCCCCGAGCGGAGGGTCCACGGGCGGAAATCATCGCGGATGCCTTGGACCGCGCCGGGGCGGAGGTTCATATAGCGGACGTAGTCGAAGGCCGCCCGAACGTCATAGCGAGGGTGAAGGGTGACGGCCGGAGAGCGCCGCTGGTGCTGCAGGGACACATCGACGCCGGCGTGTACCAGACTGGCTGGACCCGACCTGCCCACAGCCCCTGGGAGTCAGGCGGGCGGCTGTACGGCGGAGGTGTCACAGACATGCTCGGAGGGGTAGCGGCAATGGCTGCGGCTGTCGAGGCTGCGACCGGATTCGGACCCCTTCCCGGTGACCTCGTACTCCACGCGACGATGTATCACGATGGCATCGGGCTCGGCTCGAAGTATGCACTGATGACCGAAGGACCCGACGAGGGCTACGGGATCTGCGGAGAGCCCTCGGATCTGAACATCCATACGGGCAACGGGGGGGCATTCAAGTTCGAGATCACGCTTACCGGGTCTCCCGCGCACGTATCGCGCATGGAGTCTGCCGTAGACACCCTCCGCCCGGCGGTGGCGGTCTACGACAGGCTCGTAGACCACGAGTTCTCGCACCGACCCGAGCCCCGGCTCCCCGACCTGCCGCGGCTGCTGGTCGGGGAACTCAAGGCCGGCGACTCACCTGCGGCCGTGGCAGAGTCGGCGACCATCCGTGGTGATCTGCGTTACGTCCCCGGGATGGACAGGGTCACAGTCAGGCAGGAGATCCTGGATATTGTCGACGGCGTGGTGCCGGACGAGGTAGCCCGCAGGGTGCGCATCATCGGTGTCCATCAGCCCTTCCTGGGGGCGACTTCGGGTCCGTTGATCGATGCCATATCGGCCGCCCAGGCCGCCATCGTCGGCCATGTTCCGCGAGTGACCCATGAGTTACCCGGCCAAGCCTTCGTCACCGACGCCGCGGACCTGGCGGCGGCCGGACTGGAGACCGTTGTGTACGGCGTCGGGGCCTGGTACTACGCCCCGGACGAGTGGGTCTGGATCGACCATCTGGCCGGGTCTGCACGTGTGTACCTGGCTGTGGCGGCCATGCTCGGCGCCGATTCGTGACCGACCGAGCGGGGCGACCTTCCGGATCCCGGACGGCATGATCGTCGACGCCCATACCCATGTCGGCTCCCGCGAGCACTTCAGCCCCCGGTTCGTGGCGGAGATGGTCCGAGCGTGGGGCGAGATGAACTGGCCGGAGGACGATCTCGCCGCCCACCGGGAGGCCATGGAAGAGGTCGACCGGGCGATAGTGGTGGCGATGGACGCCCCGGCGGTCGGGATGGTGGTGCCTGATCGGTACGTCAGCGAGTACGTGGCATCCCAGCCGGACAAACTGGTGGGGTTCGCGAGCGTCGATCCCAACCGGCCCGACGCGTTGGAGCGCCTTACCTTTGCGGTGGAGGAACTCGGTCTCACGGGCCTCAAGGTAGGGCCCATCTACCAGCACTTCGACCCGACCTCCCCTCCTGCGATCGCCTTGTTCCGGCGGGCCGAAAAGCTGGGCCTACCCGTGCTGTGCCACCAGGGCACCACCTTCGTCTCGGACGCGCCGCTGCGCTGGGCCAGACCCTTCCTGATCGACGATGTCGCCCGTGCGTGCCCGGATCTGCGACTGTTCATCGCCCACCTCGGGCACCCCTGGTGCGAGGAGACGATGGCGGTCATCCGCAAGCACCCCAACCTGTACGCGGATGTCTCTGCCCTCCACACCAGGCCGGTCCAGTTGTATATGGCGCTGCGGTCCGCAATCGAGTATCGGGCCACCGAGAAACTCCTGTTCGGAAGCGACTTCCCTTTCGCCACACCTGCCGGCACCGCCGAAGCCTTGCGGTCCGTCAACGACTCGGTAGGCGTGGGCTGGCCGCCGATTCCCACCGAGATCATCGAACAGATCATCCGGAGTCCCGCGCTACGGGTACTGGGGCTCGAAGATGAAGTAGCCCAGGAGGGTGTTGTATGAGAGTCGAGCGGATACGTACCACGGCGGTGGCTGTGCCCATGATCGAGGAACGGATCATCGCCGGAGCCAGGGGAACCCACAGCCGTTCGCCTTTCCTGATCGTCGAAGTGGACACCGACGAGGGTCTGGTGGGTCTCGGCGAGGTGTCCTGTACACCTCTATGGAGCGGCGAGGACTCTGCCACGGCCCGGCATGTGATCAGCGCCTACATTGAGCCGGCGGTCTCCGGCCTCGATCCCCGGTCCCCCGAAGCGCTCCAGCCGATGATCAACGGAGCCATCGCCGGTCACTACTTCACCAAGGCCGGGGTGGAGATGGCGCTGTGGGACATCGCAGGCAAGGCGGCTGGGCTTCCCGTTCATCGGCTGCTTGGAGGGCCGGTCATGCCACGTATCCCCACCAAGTTCTCAGTGACCGGTCGGGAACCGGAACGTGCCGCGGAGGTCGCCTCCTGGGCAGTGGAGCAGGGCTTCGGAGCGATGAAAGTGAAAGTCGGCAGGGGCGGGGTCAAGGCCGATGTCGCCAGGGTGGCAGCGGTAAGGGCAGCGATCGGTGACGATGTGGTCCTCGGAGTGGATGCGAACGGCGGATGGAACCGGGGTGAAGCGATCCAGGCCGGCGGACAGATCGCCCCGCTGGGTGTTTCGTTCATGGAACAGCCGGTACCGGCCCGGGACCTGGCGGGAATGGCCGAGGTGAGGCGCCAGGTCAGGATGCCGGTGGTCGCCGACGAGTCAGCCGGTACACCCGAAGACGCGGCCCTGCTCGCCGTGAACGAGTCATGCGACATCCTGTCGATATATGTCGGAATGGCCGGCGGGATAGCCTCCGCTCGGAGGGTGGCGGCCGTGGCCACCTCCTTCGGGCTGGGATGGACCATCGGATCCAACCTGGAACTCGGAATAGCGCTGGCGGCGCATATCCACATCGCAGCCTCGACCCCCGGCTTCGATAGGCGTGTCCCAGCCGACATCCTCAGCCCCTTCTACTACGAGGGAGACGTGATCGCCGAGCCTCTCGACGTGAGAGCGGGCGAAGCCATAGCCCCTGAAGGTCCCGGGCTGGGCGTGAGTCTCGACCGGGATGCCCTGGAACGCTACCGGGACACCGGTTGAAGCGGCCTGAACTGGTCGCACGGATGCTGATTTGCGGATAACCGGGGTTGCCGCCACCCCAGTCGAGGTTCCGCGGCTGGCCCGCTTCCAACCCAAGACTGCGCACGGCGCGGTGCGGGCGAGTCGCTACGTCGTGCTCGAGATCGAGAGCGGTCCGGGAAAGGTGGGAATCGGGGAGATCACCTGCGATCCACTTTGGAACGGCGAGGAAGCCACGGAAACGTCCAGGCTGCTGAACGGTCCTCTCGGGAACGTCCTGCTCGGGGCCGATCCTCTCCAGTGGGCCGATGTGTCTGCCCGGATCGACCGAGCGATTACGGGACGGCCGTTCCTCCGGGCGGCTGTCGAGATGGCCTGCCTGGATGTTGTGGGGCGACACTTCGGGGAACCGGCCCATGCGTTCTTGGGGGGCGCCTACCGAACGGAGATCGACACCAAGCTCGTGCTTCCCGCTCGGGATGTGGACACTGTGCGAGCCATGGCTGCGGACGCTGTCGGGCTAGGAGCGACCACCTTGAAGGTAAAGGTAGGGCTCGGGGTTGAAGAGGACCTTGCCCGCGTCGCCGCGGTCCGCAGCGTTGCCGGACCGGATGTCCGGATCACCGTCGATGCGAACGAGGGCTGGACCCCGGAGGAGGCGACCGCGGCGTTCGGCGGCTTGGCCCCTCTCGGCGTGGTTGCGGTCGAGCAGCCGCTGGCGAGAGGATCCGCCGGCGCGTCCGCCGCTCTCGTCCGGAAGACGTCGATGGCTGTGATGGGTGACGAGTCGATCTGGACGGAGCAGGACGTGGTCGAGGCAGCCCGGAATGGTTCCTTCGATACCATCAACGTCTATCCGGGCAAGTGCGGAGGGCTCAGGCGAACGATCCGGATGGCGAGCCTGGCCCGAACGCTCGGGCTGGCGGTCTCCTACGGCTCCAATCTCGAGCTCGGTATCGGGGCCGCGGCATTGGCCCACACGGTGGCGGCTACGAAGGTTCTGAGCCCGGTCGTGCCTGCTGATCTCATCGGACCGCTCTACTTCGAGGAAACCATGGTCGAGAACCCGGGCTTCGTGGGATGGCGATCAGCCAGTGTTCCGGCCGGGTCCGGCCTCGGAGTGAGGCTCGACCATGCCGCGGTGGACGCTTACCGGATCCGTGAGGGTGCAACTTGATCCGTCGCGCTCCGAACGATAGGGACGGCTTTGAGTGCTCGGACCTGCTCCAGCAGTACTGGCTCGAGTTCACCCATCGTGTCCTTGTTCCATCGACCGGACGGTCCGGTGATAGAGACGGCTACCGGGTCCAGGTTGCTCCCGAGGCGGAAGCCGAACCCCATACAGCAGACACCTAGGCGGCCCTCCTCGAAGTCGAGGCTGTAGCCGCGTCCCCGGGTGCGAGCCACTTCAGCCATAAGTACCCCGGCCGAGGTGATCGAAAAGGGTGTCAGCCCCACCAGGTCGAGTTCCCCCAGCAGTGAACCCAACTCGGGTTCGGAGAGAACCGAAAGGTAAGCCTTGCCGAGCGCGGAGGTATGCATAGCGTCCCTGCTTCCCAGCTGGCAGGCAACCCGGAGGGGGTTGGGACTGTCCGCTCTCCCTACGATCAGCATTCGTTGGCCATGGGGCACTGCGACATGCACCGTTTCCCCTGACATGTCGCGGAGTGTCTCAGCGAGTTGCAAAGCCTGCTGGATCGAGGTTCCTCCAGCTGCGGCCTGCCCGACCGCGCACAGATGCGGGCTGACCATGTACGATCCTCGATCGTCGAGCACGATCCAGTCGAGTTCGCGCAGCGTATTCAGCAGGCGCAGGGCGTTCGACTTGTGGACCCCGATTTCCGACGCCACATCGTCGAGCCTCACCCTTCCCTCCCTAGCCACGTACTCGACCGTACGAACGGCCCGGGCCACAGTCTCGATCAAGACCACTGTTCCTCCCCAACGGCGGCAACAGCACAGTACCCGATCGAGTCGCGGAGAAAAACCTTCGTACGAGTGCTCGCTCATGATCACTTGACACGTTCGAGAGCCGGGCACCACAATGACTAACGCAAACCGGTTGCGCAGAGCGCAATCACGTTGACCATGTGGAGATAGAACCCTTCACGGAGGAGGACTCGATGACGATTCGAGGACGCGTTGTTATCACGCTTATGGCGCTCGCTCTCGTGGTGGCGGCCTGCGGTGAGGACGAGCCTGCACCGACGACGGCGGCTGCCACAACAGCTGCACCCACAACAGCCGCCGCAACTACTGCGGCACCTACGACCACCGAGGCGATGGTCGAAGCCATGGGCGCATGTGAAGGAGCAACTCTGAGCTTCATCGGGCTTGACGGCGAAGCCGGAGAGGTCGAGCTCGAGGCATGGCGCGGCGAGCACGGCGTCGCCTTGGAGACCAACTGGCCCGGCAGCTGGCCGCAGTTCGTGGCGGCCATCAAGGTTGGTGACGTTTATGACCTGGCAACGATCGCCTACCATGTCGGTCCCCGGCACATCGAGGCAGGCCTCTTCCAGCCGATCGACACTTCCAGGCTGGAGAACTGGGACAAGATGTTCCCCGGGCTCAGGGAGAACTCGTCTCTGCGGGGTGCGGATGGTCAGGTGTACGGCGTGCCGATCGCGTGGGGCGACGGGCCTTTCATTTACCATCCCGGACGGGTACCCAATCCTCCCACCTCGATCACCGAATTGATGGAGCCTGAGTGGGAAGGGCGCTTCACGATCTTCGACTCTCCGACCCTCATCTTCTCGATGCTGGCGGTGGCGAACGGGTTCGACGACGGCGTGGGTGATCGCACCAACATCACCGGAGACCAGCTTGAGGTTGTGAAGGACCAGGCACTGCAGATCGTTCGTAACGCCTCCGCATTCGCCAATGGCTATCGCGACGCGACCGATGTCATGGTTGCGGGCGACTCCGACCTCAATGTCAACGGCTGGGAGGCCATGCTGACATGGGCAGAAGAGCAGGGCGAGACCTTGGACTTTGCCTTCTTCGAAGAGTCCGGTGGCGGCGGTTGGTGGGACGGGCTCGCCATTCCCGTCACAGCAGACGACGTGGACTGTGCCTACGAGTACATCGACCTGATGATCTCCGATGAGATCAACGCCCAGGTGGGCGAGAACCTGGTGTCCGGTGTGGTCAATGCCAACTCGGCAGAAATCGCCGGTCCGGGAGCTCAGATATACGACTACGACCTTGTGCGGACCGACACTTCGTCCGTTTCCTTCCGGAACGCTCAGCCGCCTGAGGACGAGGAGGCACCCGAGGGCATCTCGACGATCTCCGACTGGCTGGACGCTTGGGAGGAGATCAAAGCCGAGGCGTAGGGACTACGCCTGACGGTGTCACCCTTCGACGTAGGATGACCGACAGAGTCTCAACAAGGCGAGGACCTCGCAGGCGGCGTTCCGGAGCGGGAACACCCAGCGAGGTCCTCGCTGTGTTTGATCGCCGTCGGAGACTGGTTGCGTGGTTGCAGTTGTTCCCCGGCTCGGTGTACTTCACGCTGCTGTTCCTCGTACCCCTGGCCGGTCTGCTGGCCATGAGCTTCTTCCGGCTGGTCGACTTCGATCCCGTTCCGGCTTTCGTGCTCTCGAACTACGTCGAGGTATTGACAACTTCGATCCATGTCCGGCTGGGTCTCCGGACCATCCAGGTGGCGGGGATCCTGACGGTCATCGTCCTGCTCGTCAGCTTCCCTTGTGCCTACGTCCTGAACTTCGTGTTCCGGGCCAAGCGCCAGCTTCTCTATTTCCTGATCCTTGTCAGCCTGTTCGGCGGCTACATCGTCCGGATCTACGCCTGGCGGAGCATCCTGGGCCGCCAGGGAGTCATCAACCAGACCCTCCTCGGGATGGGCTTCATCGATGAACCGATCCGCTACCTGCTGAACAGCATGTTCGCTGTCGGGGCTTCCCTCGTGAACTTCCTGATCCCGCTGGGAGTACTCCCGATCTATGCAGCGATGCAGAACGTCTCGCCCCATGTCATCGAGGCGGCGCGCGACCTCGGCGCCTCGCGTATCAGGGCAGCGCGCCAGATCGTCCTTCCTCTCTCGATGCGGGGAGTGCGGGCGGCCACGGCTTTCGTGTTCATAGCGACGCTGGGTGAATGGGTGACTCCGCGCCTCCTTGGTGGAACCAATGACTTGTTGATAGGTAACCGCATCGAGTTCTACTTCGGCCAGAGCCTGGAATGGCCACAAGGAGCGGCCCTGGCCATGACCTTGATGGTGGCGATGGGCGTCTTCGCTTACATCATCATCTCACTGATGAAACGGCTCACCCGATGACCGCGCCGGATTGGCGACGAACGATGGTGCGCATGCAGCGGCGCCCCGTCGGATCGGCGGCCTTCCTGGTCCTGGTGTTCGTATTCCTGTTCGCTCCCCTGGTAGTCATGGTCGCATTCTCCTTCAACTCATCTCCTCGCCTCAGCTTTCCGTTCGCAGGGGTTTCGATTCGCTGGTACCAGGAGATCTTCACCGACACGCTGGTGTTGAGGGCTTTCCGGCGCAGCGTTCAAGCGGCGGTGGTCACCGCCGGCATAACCGGTGTTCTCGGACTGCTTGCTGCGTTGGGGATACTGAAGGTGGCTGCCCGTTGGAGGACGGTCTTCCTAACCACCGCCCTCGGTCCGCTCGCCATCCCAGGACTGCTCTACGCGATCGGGCTGGCGGTCTTCTACCGGCAGATCGGTGTGGGACGTTCAATCTGGAGCGCCAACCTCGGCCACGCCCTCGTCGCGTTGCCGTTCGTATTCTTGATCATCGGCGCCTCTCTCGAACGCTTCCGGTTCGGTCTCCTGGAGGCGGCCCAGGATCTTGGCGCGACACGCTGGTACGCCTTCCGGACCATCACGCTCCCCCTGATCCTGCCGGCCGTCATCGGCGCCATGCTCTTGGCGGCGGCGATCTCGGTGGATGACTTCGTGATCGCCTTCTTCACAGCCGGGCAGGACAAGACTCTGCCGCTCGTGATGTACGGAAGGGTCCTCAAAGGCATTGATCCGACCCTGAACGCGATAGGTACAGTGATGCTGATACTCACGACCGGTTTGGCTTTCATGGCCGCCAGTAGAACCACGATCGGCGAACGATGACCAACGCTCCCGGACAACCCGTTCATCCGGCGATCCTGCTGGAAGGTGTCACGAAGCGCTTCGGCAGTGTTGTAGCCGTCGACAACGTGACGCTAGCCGTGGAGGAAGGGGAATTCTTCTCCCTCCTCGGACCGAGCGGTTGCGGGAAGACCACCCTGCTGAGGATGCTGGCCGGGTTCGAAACACCCGACGAGGGGTCTGTATACCTCCGTGGAGAGGATGTGACACTGGTCCAGCCCAACAAGCGGGCCACCAACATGGTGTTCCAGAACTACGAACTTTTCCCGCACATGACCGTGTTCAACAACGTGGCGTACGGTCTCAAGCTGAGGAGAACTCCCAAAGGCGAGATCAAGCAACGGGTTAGCGAGATGCTCGAGGTCGTGGGCGTAGGTGGTCTGGGCGCCCGGGCGGCTGATCAGCTGTCCGGGGGCCAGCAGCAGCGGGTGGCCCTGGCCCGGGCGCTCATCAACAGGCCCGCGGTGCTCCTTCTCGACGAACCGCTCAGTGCTCTGGACGTCAAGCTCCGAAAACGCATGCAGCTCGAACTCAAATCCATCCAGGACTCCCTCGGGACCACATTCGTCTACGTGACCCACGATCAGGAGGAAGCGCTATTGATGTCGGATCGTGTGGGAATCATGGACCACGGACGCCTCCTGCAGATCGGCGCGCCTCGCTCTATCTACGAACATCCGAGGAACGAGTTCGTGGCTGACTTCGTGGGAACCCTCAACGACTTCGCCATCACCGTGACCCGCACGGATGGTGATCTGGCGGTGGCGGAACATGGCGAGGGCGACCGGATCGTCGTGATGGCCGGAGAGGCCGGTAGTCGGGGCGACACCCTCCGGATCGCGGTGAGGCCGGAGCGGATCGTCGTGGCGCCGGTGGGAGAGGAGTCCGACTCCGGGAAACTCGGGAACCGGCTATCGGGGCGGGTACAGGATGTGATCTACATGGGTCCGATAACCCAGTACCTGGTCGATACCGGAATGCTGGGGCGCGTTGTCAGCCAGAGGGTTAGCAACGAGGAGGCCACCTCCATCACGCCCGGTCTGGAAGTCACGGTCACGTGGGCAGTGGACGCGGCCTTCCCGCTCAGCGAACGGGACTCGTTCGATCCCGCGATCGCTTAACAGATCCGATGAACCGTATCACCCGTGACATCGTGTCCTACTTCTACGAGGTCACGGATTCTCCACGGCTCGAGATCTCACCCGGCGAGAAGGTGGTCTTCGAGACTTGGGATGCCCGAGCAGGTGCCTTACTCGATCGCCCGCCGGGCATTCCCTTCGAGCTGCCCCTGCCGACTCCGGGTCGTGGCAATCCGCTGACCGGACCACTTGCCGTGCGGGGAGCTGAGCCGGACGACGCCCTCGTGATCCGTATCGACCATATCAAGTGCATATCCCCCGGCTGGTGTGGCGGTCACGCTCATGTCGGACCGTTCCCCAAGGGCCGGGTTTCCCGTCCGGTAGGCCGGGTATGTGCGATCGAGGCAGGTCTCATCCGATACTCGGACGACATCCTCCTACCGGTCGAACCGATGGTCGGATGTATCGGCACGGCCGTTCGGGGTGACGCTCCCCAAGCCGGCATACCCGGACGGCACGGCGGCAATCTCGACCATCCGGTGGTGGCCGAAGGCACCACCGTTTTCCTTCCGGTCTTTGCACCTGGCGGTCTGCTCTATGTGGGAGATGTGCACGCCACCCAGGGTGACGGGGAGTTGTCAGGTGTAGCCGTGGAAATCCCGGCTGAGGTGACCGTGACGGTCGACATCTGGGAAGGTTCCGGGCTCCGATGGCCTTGGGCAGTTACCGAAGATGCGACCATGGTCATGACCTCGGATCTCGACTTCGCCCACGCCCGCGAGGAAGCGGTCGAAGCGATGCTGCGGGTGCTGGAGTCTCAACTGGGCTTGGAGGCGGGGGACGCGATAGCCCTGATCTCGGTGGCCGGAAACCTGAGGATCGGTCAAGCGTTCGGAGCGATGGAGTTGACCCTGCGGCTTGAGATGCCGCGCTCACTCGGGATCGTTCCGGCTTAGAGATTCCGAACCGAGCAATCGTCATTGTTCAGCACCCCTTCTGGTGGCAGATGTCACACCGGCGAGGAGAACGAAGGATTCGAGGAGTGGCGCTCGACGGTTCGGTTCCTCGGGAGTCAGGTGATCGTTGACCCAGACCGATTCGAATCCGAGTTCCTCGGCCCGGCTCGTCACATCGATGGCACGCTGGAAGGCTTTCGGTGTACCCCACCCGGCACACTCCCCTAGGAGGGTGGATGGAAACCGGGTTCTTGGTCGGCCGGCCGTCCGCTGACCAGGTAGTTTACCATCGGACAACTGGCCGGCAGGGAGTTTCCCACCACCCTCCTACCCACCCGTGAGGGATCAACACCCCTGCCTTCATCGCGGTCCTTCCTCCCGGTGGCATCTCATCCGAGCCTCGTTACGGTGTGCCTAGCGATGTCCGTGTCAGTCCGCATCCGCACCACCCCGTACCGGAGCCGGCCGCCGATAGAGCGACGTCCGTCGACTACCGGGATCGTCGGCACATCCCACTCGACTATGTCCACGATCAGGTCAAGGATCTGCATCTGTTACCCCTTGCATCATCCGCTTGGATGAGGTCCGACCCAAGACCTGCAATCCCGCCGGCGAGTCCGGAGGCCGAGCGAATGTTCACCGGAGGGCGACTACGAGACCGGGTCGCCGACCGCTTCCCGGAGAAGGCCGAAGCGACGGTCCACCTCGTACTTCGTTTCAGGGTCGAGCCGGTAGCCGACCGGCCCGCGTACTCTGGCGCTCCTGAAAACCCGTTGCCGTACCAGCAGATGCTTCTCGACCGCGATGAAGCCATCGAGCCCGGTCTGCAACGAGATCAGGGCCGTGAGCGGGCCGTTGATCACGTCGATCCGCCGCTGGTCGCCACGCTCGAGCGCAGCCCAGAGGGCAACAAGTGCCCAGCAGACCTCCGCTCCCGGCATGGTCCCGACGATGCCCCGGAGGTAGCTGTCGACCAGGGCAATCCCTCCCGAACCCTCGAACACGCGTGCCGTTCCTCCGGTGGCCTCCCGGAGCTCCGTCAACCGCGGTCCGATCGGTACAGCCTCCGGCTTGAACAGGACCCGTCCCGGGAATTCCTCGAGGAGTTCCGCCTGGAGGCCGATCGACATCGGCGTCCCGACGTAACCACTGGCATCCTGGATCACGACCGGGACCGACGTGACATCGAGCAGACCGCGGTAGTAGGCGGCGAGCTCGTCCCCCAGGCTCGGCACCGTGGTAGGCGGTATCGCCATCAGGGCAGAAGCCCCGATGCTCTCGGCATGGCGTGCGTAGTCGACAGCCACCTTCGTGCTCTCGGCTCCGACGCTGATGATTACCGGCCCGTACGCGAGGCCGATCTCGCAAGCCGCCTCCGCGAGTCCCCGCCGCTCCTCGCCGGAAAGCCGAAGCGTTTCGGAAACCATGGCCATGACGATGCCGTCCACGCCATGATCGTGCATCCAGCGGATCTCGTATGCGAGACCGTGCCAATCGATCGTGTCGTCGTCCAGAAAGGGGGTCTGGAATACGGGAAAGACCCCGGAGAGTTCTTCTGGCATGACCGAATCGTACCGGCTCGGGGCCGGCGGCGAGGGCCTACATCCAACGGGGCCGATCCGCGGCTAGGAGGGGACTGAGCAATACAGCAGCGGCCTGCCAATCGGCGGTTCGTCAGCCTCCGATCTCAGCAATCGAGACGACGCGGCCTTCCGCTATAGACCTGTCCATTGCGAGGGCGGCAACCAGGGCGGCTCTGGCGTCGTCGAGTGTCAGCGGCCAGGCGCGCCCGTCGCGTACGCGGCCCAGGAAGAAAGCATCCTCGGAGGGTATGGCGCCGAAGGGCACGTCATTCGGGTAGGAGTAGTAGCCCGAATGGACATGTTCGAGACCGTCGACACTGAAGACAACCGCCGGCGAATCGCGGGTCTCGATATAGGCGCTCCCCCGAGTCCCGAATACGGCCAACCGGTGATCGGAGCGCAGTCCGGATTCGTAGGGCAGGATCCAGTTGTGATCCAGAGCTCCCACCGCACCGGAACGGAACCGCACGGTGGCGACCGTTGCGTCCGGCCCCGGTCCTACCACCGCGTGCGCGGCAGCCTCCGCGTAGACGCGGTCGATGTCCCCCACCAGCCAGCGCATCACGTCGAGGTCATGGATCGCCATCTCCTGGGGAACGGTGGTACGGCCGGAGATGATCCTTCCTTCGTAGTCCGGTGCGTTCCACCGGGCAGAAATGTGGACGATATCGCCCAATCTTCCTTCCGCCACGGCCTGGTGTATGGCGACGTAGTTCGGGTCGAACCGCAGCGTGTGGCCGATTACCAGATTGCCCGTGGTCGAGCTGTCGAGTTCGATCATGCGGTCGGCGTGCTCGAGCGAGGATGCGAAAGGTTTCTCACAGAAAACATGAAGGCCACGATCCAGCCCGGCCTCGACCACCGGCAGGTGGACTTGTTGCGGAGTGCAGACCCATAGCGCTTCGAGGTCGTCCATATCCAGCGCATTTTCCAGGCCGGTCGTGAAGACAGTTCCCTCCGGGACGGTGGTACCGGCACCGGGGTCGGTATCGCAGACGACAACCAGATCAGCCGCCGGATGCGCGGCAATGATCCGGGCATGTTCCCTGCCGATCATGCCGTGTCCGACCAGGGCGCAACGGATCGGCTTCATGGTCGTCCCCTCTCTTCACTCTGATTGGGCCGCGTGCGACCGCTCAGGGCCTTAGTGACCTGGTGGGTAACCTGCACGGACGGCCCCACATTGTACCGGTCGGACCAACTCCGCACGCCGACCAGGTCCGGCCAGTGTGGTGCAAATGATTCGATACCTACACAACCGAAGGGTTGAATCCGGGATCCTCCGGTGACAGCAGGCCCACACTGACCTGCGCGTCGGGCTGGTATCTCCTGAGCAACTCGACAAGATCACTCGCAGCCGAGGCCACATCGGCTTCTGCTCTGACGTGATGGCCTTCCACTGTGAACAGGGCCTCGACTGTCTTGGGACCGGTCGCGCTCTGGGCGCTCTGGCGCCAGCACCAGCGACGGGCGCTCACGACGCCGACCTGGTCGACGAAGACGACCTCCCCTGGTGCGGGCGGAACCAACCGGCGGCTTCCGAGATCCGTGAAGCTCTCCGCGCCATCAGCGAAGCGCACGGCGGTAGCTCCGGACACGTGAGCCTGGTCGAAGGCGGCTGCCGGGAGCCGGTACCGGATCGACACCAGATTTGCGATGTCAACCAAGAGGTTGATGGAAGGAATGCTGCCCTGCTTCAAAAGGCGCCGAAGCAGGGCCTCCGCCGCGTTGCGGTACTGCGTGGGCTTGACGCCGAAACTCGAGAAAGCCCGTCTCCACGCCACGAGTGACGGGATAGCGGACAGTGCGCGGGTGCCGATCTCGGTACGTGTTGCGTCCTGCTGGGCGCGGAACTCCTCTTGCAGTTGGGCGGGACTGGGACCGTTGGACAGCCCGGTGGCTAGGAGCACTCCTGCCCGAATGGTGGGGTAACGCTCGGTGACGAGGGGGTCGTAGGAAAACATCCGTGCGAATGTTATCGGAGCGCGGCCGTGGTGCGGATCAGCGCAGGCCGCGCACGAACGGCCGGGCGAGGGCTGCAGGCTGGCGGAAGCGCTTAGTGATGAAGTACATGACACCGAGGGTCAGCACGTACGGGAGGGCGGCCAGCAGTTGGGCATTGATCTGGTATCCGAGCACCGGGACCGCAAGGCGGAAGGCATCGGCCAGGCCGAACAGGAGAGCACCCAGGAGCGTTCCCCGGAGGGTCCACCCGCCGAAGTAGACGGCGGCAATGGCGATGAAGCCCCGGCCTCCGACCGCTCCCGGGTCAAAGCTGCCGACCTGTCCGAGGACCAGAAAGGCACCACCGAGCCCGGCAAGTATGCCTCCGTAGTAGATGGACTGCCGTCGTCGCTTGTTGACGTGCACACCCGAGACATCCGCCGCCTGGGGATTCTCACCGACCGAGCGCACCTCAAGACCCCACCGAGTCCGGTAGAGCAGCCACCAGGTGAGTGGGATCAGCGGGTAGAGGAGGTAGGTCGGCCAGGTCTGCCCGAAGAGGGCCGGCCCGAGGAGGGGTAGGTCGGAAAGGAGCGGTATCTCGAGGACCGCGGCCCGGTCGGGGACCGGATCGACGATCGCATTAAGGTAGCCGACCAGGCCGAGAGCCAGCACGTTGACCGTGATTCCCACAACGAACTGGTCGGCCGGCAGGCGATGGCTCATGTTCGCCTGGACCAGGGCAACCACTACCCCGGTAGTGGCGCCTGCCGCGAGGCCGACCCAGACCGAACCGGTGAGGCTGGAGGCGATCGCTCCCCCGAAGGCGCCGGCAAGCAACGATCCCTCGACCGAGATGTTGATGGTGCCGGCCTTCTCGGCTACGAGTTCCCCCAACGCAGCGAAGGCCAGGAACGCCCCGAGGCGGACGGCGCTGCCGTACATGGTCGGGTTGCTGAAGATGTCCGCCAGGGCCCCCAGGAAGTCACCCATCGTGGGACCCTCCAACCACTCCTGCCATCGCCCTGCGCCGCTCCAGCACGAACCGGACCGCCGGAGGCATGAGGAGGGCGAGCACCAGCAGGGCCTGGATCACGTCAACGACCTTCCGGTCGACTCCGGTAGCGGCCAGGAATCCCGACCCGGTCCTGAGCGCGGCGAACACGAGCGCTACCGGAATACACACCAGCGGTCTGTTCCGGGCCACGAGTGCTACCAGTAGGCCTTGCCAGCCGATCTCGGTGGAAAACCCGGCGGTGAGCCGGGCGCTCGATGCTCCTCCGGACAGCATCAGGGCGCCTGCCAACCCGGCGAAGGCACCTGACAGGAACAGAGCCGTGCTTCCGGCTCTGGCCACCGCAACCCCTGCCTGCTGGGCGACGTTCGGGCTGTAGCCCAGCAGCCGGAGCTTGAACCCCGGCACGCTCCTGAGCAGGAGGAACGCCACGATACCGGCCGCGCCAAGCGCTACGACCAACCCGATGTGGAACTCGTTGCCCAGCACCGTGATCACCGGCAGCCGGACCGACTCCGGAAGAGCGGCGCTCGAAACGGCCTGGCTGGGCCGGCTGGGGTCGAGGTCGCGCAGCAACCAATCCGTGGTGATGGCGAACCCCACTACCTGGAAGGCGACGAACACCAGTAACAGGGTCGAGATGACCTCCGGCACGCCGCGGCGGAACCGCATGGCCGCGGCTATCGCCGCGTAGCCTCCTCCGGCGGCCGCCCCGAGCACCAGTCCGGCTAACAACAGCAAGGGACCGGGACCGCCCAGCCTCGTACCTATGAAGGACATCACCAAGGCTCCCATCAACAGTTGGCCCTCCTGACCAATGTTGAAGAAGCCGGCCTTGACGCCTATGACCATGCCCAGCGCCACCAGCAGCATCGGGGTGGCGACGGTCAGAGTATTGCCCCAGCGCCCGGGAGCGAGGAAAGCGCCGTCGAGGAGCGCGCCCAGCACGCGGGTCCAGGAGTTTCCGGTGACCGCCACCAAGCCGGCGGAGATGACCAACGTCCCGGTGATGCTGAACATGTACAGGAGGGTGCTCTCCCGTAGCCCGCTCCGGCCCGGTCGGATCGCGGGGCACTCCGGCGCCGTCGCCCGGCGCGACCTCATGAGAGGCTCTCCGGCTGACCCGTACCCCCCATCAGCAGGCCGAGATGCTCCATGTCGAGATCGTGACGGGCCATCTCTCCGACGATCGTACCCCGGTGGATTACCACGACCCGGTCAGCGAGGGCCATGATCTCGCGCAGATCCGTGGACAGCAGGAGGATCGCCAAGCCCTCCTCGGCTGCGCGACGGAGCCGGTCCGCCACGTACTCGATAGCACCGACGTCCAGGCCCCTGGTCGGCTGGTGCGCCACCACGACCCTGGGCGCCGCGGCAAGAGCGCGAGCCACTACCACCCGTTGCTGGTTGCCGCCCGACAGTTGCTCCAACGGTGCGTGCCGGCCGGAGGCTACGATCCCGTACTCGTCCATTAGCTGCCTTGCGTTGCGGTTTATCGCCTCACGCCTCAGAAACCCGTGCCGTCTCATCCGGTCCAGTAGGGGGATCATCAGGTTCTCGGCGACCGTCATCTCGAGCACGCATCCCGAACGGTGCCGATCCGCCGGGATGACGGCCACCCCCGCTGCGGCCATGGCGCCTGCGACGCCGGTCGGAACGGCTTCCCCGTCCACCAGTACCTCGCCCTGATCAAGCTGCAGCAGGCTGGCCAGCACGTCGGATAGAGCGGTCTGACCGTTCCCCTCGACACCGGCCACTCCCACAATCTCTCCGGCCCGCACTCGGACGGAGAGGTCATCCAGGAGGACGCCCTCATCCTCCCCTCGCGTGGACGCATGCCTCACGCGCAGCATCGCCGGCTCAGTTGCCGGCCCTGAAGCGCCACCATGTTCGGCTTCCTGTCCCTGGAGTCCACGGGATTGCAGCGTGGCGGTCACCGTCCGCAGGGACACCGGTCGACCTACCATCGCCCTCGCCAGCGAGGGAACATCGGCCTCGCCGGTGATCTTCCTGTCGACCACGCGGCCGGCGCGCATCACGCTGATCCGGTCGGTGGCTCGGAGTATCTCGTCGAGTTTATGGCTGACCAGTGCCACCGCCCATGACTCTGAACGGGCTCCCTCGGCAAGCACCTCGAACAACTGCTCGGACTCGTGCGGTGTAAGGGCGGAGGTGGGCTCGTCCAGCAGGATGATCCGAGGGTCATGACACAGGCACTTGATTATCTCGACGCGCTGGCGGATCCCAGCCGGCAGGTTTCTAACCGGTGCGTCCGGATCCACGGCGAGCCCGTACCGTTCGGATATCTCACGGATACGACCGCGGGTCGTTTCGGGGTCGAGCCGACCGGCCTCTCCCAGAGCGACGTTCTCCCACACGGTGAGAGCATCCACCAGGCTGTAGTGCTGATGGACCATTCCTATGCCCCACTTCGAAGCCTCGATCGGATCGGAGATCTCCCTCGGCGTTCCGTCGATCTTCACCGTCCCGGAGTCGGGTGAAGCGAGGCCGAAGGCCAGCCGCATCAGGGTGGACTTTCCCGCGCCGTTCTCTCCCAGGATCCCGTGAATCTCGCCGGCGTACAGCAACAGGTCGACGCGGTCGCAGGCGACGACGTCTCCATACCGCTTGGTCAGTCCGACTAGTTCGAGAACGGGTGGCCCGGTTCCACCCTGGCCGGTCATCCGCCAGAACGGGGACTTGCAGGGACGGTCCTTTGGTTCCGAGTCCCTTCACCTCCCCCGACCCCGGTCATCGGCCCGGCAATCCATCGAGACACTGGAGGACCATTTGCCGGTTCGGCCCTGGATTGACAGCCACCGCGTACGCCGGGGACGGGCACTCTATCGTCACCGTTCGGGATCTCTCCGCCGGCCCCGGTTTTCCGTTCGGGGTCCTGTACCGGGCGAACAGGGTCTGTCCTGTGAGCTTTTGGCCGGGGATCACGGCCGTTTCGACAGTCCGGTCTGGGCCCGGCAAGGCGTTCACCCTTCGGGTGAAGCCCGGCCTGGTCGCGATCATGTGGTTGATGTGGCATGTTGCCGTGGGCACGTCTGGAAACATGAAGAATCGGGGCTAGAAGCCGTAGGCCTCGGACAGGACCTCGTAGATCTGGTCACCGAAGTCGCCGGCGCCGATCCGAGCGTTCAGTTCGGCCAGAGACTGTTCCTGTTCTGGGGTCGGGTTGCAGATCCGGGCACCGACCTCCGGGTCCACGCCGACCGTGAACTTGCGCGCGCCCCCCTCCTCCGCCGTTCCACCCAGGATCTCGTCGAAGATCGGCACCAGGTAGTCGCCCGCGTCGAACATCACCTCGATGTCGTAGGTCAAGTCATCCCGTTCGCAGCCCCTGGATGATCCGGCCGTCATGACGATGAGACCATCGTCGTTGGCAAGACGGACAATCGGCTCGTGGGCGCCGCCCAGGAACGGATAGACGGCCGCCATGCCTTCTGCCACGGCGGCGTTGTAAGCCTCGGTGGCGCCTGCGGTGTTGTTGAAATCGAATGGGAAGTTGCCGGTCGGAGCGTAGATGACCTCGAAGGACTCGTCTACCAGTCCCAAGCCGAACCGGAAAGCCAGCAGGGACTCGACTTCGAAGTTCAGGTCGCAACAGCCGAGAAACACCGCCTGGCTGCCGCCACGGTCCTGGAGCAGCAGTCCGGTCGCGTATCCGGCCGAGATGCCGAGTTCGGCGCCACTGTCAGTACTCCGCAGCAGTCCGGGAGCGTCCTGGTAACCGGATCCGCAGTTGCAGTACCAGAAGACCTGGTCGTGTTCGAGGAACAGGTCTTCGTTCCCGTCGGCCAGGTTGCTGGAACCGATGGCGATTATGTCAGCGCCTTGCGCGACGACGTCCTCCAGTTCGGTCCGCGCGTTGGCAGGGTCGACCAGGTCGACGATGAGAGGCGATTCGTAACCGGCTTCCTCCGAGATGGACTGGACCTGGTCCACCAAGGCCTGATAGTAGGCGCCGTCGTCCCGGGCGCCCTCGGTGACTACCGCTATCCTGACCTCACCGTCCCCATTGAAGTCAGCCGACTCCCTGGTGCCCGTAGTGTCGGTCGTGCGGGGCAGAGTCGTGACTGTCGTATCGGTTACCGCGTCCTCTTGCTCGCCACAGGATGCTCCCACCAGCGCCAGCACCGCCAACCCCGTCGCGAGCCGCTTCCCTAGAACTCTCATGGTTCCGTACTCCCGTCAACGTCCGAGATGGGTCTTTCGGGATGATCATCTCGTTCGGTGTCCGGCACGGTCGAACGCCGCTGCCAGAACCCGGCGGTCCTCACGAACCGCCCGGCAGAACGGCAGCATCGAGTGCCGAACGAAATTCCTCCGTCAAGGATAACCGTGGAGATCGGCTCGTTCTCCACACGGGTAGCCCGGTAAACGTCGGATGGGACCTGCCCGACCCGGGATCCTGGCGACATCGGTGACCGGAGGACGTCAGGCAGATTACCGACCCGGCTCGCCGTTTACGGTTGCGGGTGCCGGTCCGTCACCGGATTCGCGGGTGCCCGTGCACAGCTTCGTAGAGTCGTCGGACCATTGAAGTCGGATCCCCGGCGCTCCACACGTTCCGACCGAACACTATCCCCGACGCTCCGGCCTCCACCACCCGGCGGGCGTAGCCAACCGCCTCGTCCTCGGTCTCCCGCTTCGGGCCCCCCAGGACGAACAGCGGTACCTCGCAGTTTTCGACGACTTCGGACAGGTCGGACGGATCGGACGGGGCCATCGTCTTGATCGCATCGGCGCCGATCTCGACGCAGATCCGGGCGGCCCGGCCGATGTGTTCGGCGTCCCAAGGTACCTCCTGCCGCCAACCCCCGGGAATGGACTCGGCGACCACCGGCATTCCGATCCTCTCGCACTCCCCCACCAGGGTCGCCAGTCGTTGCAGGGATGGGGCGCCGCCCTCCATGCCGGGATAGGCCATGACCACCACCGCGTCAGCTCCGATCACGGCGGCCTGCTCCGCCCGGTACATGAGGCTCAGTTCGTCGCCCCTTCCCGAAGGCCCGAGCAGGGTGCCGGCCCCGTCCACCCTCAGTAGCAAACCGCAGTAGGCGAATGCCTCCGGATAGCGCCGTGCTATCTGCCAGGTGACCAGGATCCCGTTCGGTTCACCAGTTTCGACTTGGCGTACCACGTCGGGCGCCGGCCCGGAGCCCGCGGCGGATTGCATGTCGATGGCCACCAGCATGGCCCGTCCACACCCGCCGATGAATCTTGACGTACGGCGCAGCTTCCCGGCTCCCACCGCTGATGAGACGAATTCCATGATTGGTACCCCCTTTACTGGACCAAACGGCCTGCTTCCCGATCCGCTCTCGAATACTCGCCGAGTCTTGCCGCCGCCGCGTCACCCAGGGAAATGAATCTGCGCAGTCCTTCCTCGTACACAGGCGACGGTGAGGGATCGAGCGTCCGGACCCCGGGTGTCGGCCAATCACCGGCCCTGCCTTCCCCGGGCAGCGGCCACCAGCCCAGGGACGAGCCGGCGCCCAGGGCGGCGCCGTAGGCCGCCATGTGCGTGCATTCCGGTACGTCGATGGGAACCCCGAGGACGGACGCCTTGATGGATGTCCACAGGTCGCTCCGCGAAGGACTCCCTGAGCAGACCACCCGGTCGAGTTCCACACCCTGATCGGCAAGGGAAGCAGCGATGTGAGCCAACCCGTAGGCGGTCGACTCGAGCAGGGCACGTGTCACGACAGCCGTATCGGTGTCCGGACCGAGCCCCGTCATTTCGGCCCGCAGCCCCGGTTCCCAGCGAGGGGCGCGCTCCCCCTCCAGGAATGGGAGCACGATCACCCCATGCGATCCCGGTGGCACTGCGGCCGCGGAGTCGATCAGATCGGGGATCCTCCGCCCCGCAACACCGGCCCACCATTCGAGCATCGCGCCGTGCGAGGCTACCGGGCCTCCGACGATCTGGACTCCGGGCACGTGGCTCGGGAGGGAGTACTCGGTTGGTACCCGGTGTGCCCCGGTAGCCACGGCGACTCCCAAGCCGCCGCTCCGCCCTCCCGGGTCGAAGCCGAGTCCTGGGGTATCGATGGCACAGCCCCATAAGGTGAGGAAGGCGTCGTTGGCGCCCGGCACGAGCGTGATGCCGGGCGGGATGCCGTGAACGCCCGATGACACTCCCACACTGGCGCCGACCGGTACCGGTGTACCGAATCCTGGCATCGGGTCCATAGTCGGCCACACGCTCTGCACTCCCGAAGCGCCTCCCAGCCTGGAGAGAAGGAAGTCCCACATCAACCGGGGCTGTGCCTGCTCCCCGAAGCGGCCGAGTAGAACCTCGGCTTGGGCGGCATGCTGGAGGACCGGAATGTCGTGGGCGCCGGCCGGATACCGGTAGGTGAGCGCGCGCTCACCGGAAGCGGCTACGGTGGTCGGGCCCTGTCCGCCTATGCAGAGTGCCCGGACCGTCAAGTTGTCACCCAGATCCGCCAGGACGCCGCCGAGTCGCCGAAGCCACACGGCGGGGTCGATCTCGGCCGATGCTGCGGAGTTGCCCTCTGTCTGTGGAATGCTGGTTGATGTCGCTACGACGTGGCCGTCACGATCTATGGCAGCGGCTCGAATAGCGCTGCTTCCGATGTCCACACCGGCGACGACGCTGGTTCGCATCAGCCTCGATCGGGCTCGACGAACACCCGGTAGGTCGGTTCGGAGACCACGAGACTCAGGGCGTCGCCGATCCTACTCAGGGGATACCTACTCGTGATCAAGCGGTCCAGGTCCGTAGTGATCAGGCCGGATCGAAGGATGGTCGAGGTCTCCTTCCAATCCTCGGGTTCCTGGTTGTACACACCTACGATCGACACCTCGTCCCTGTGCACCCGGTGTGCGCCGATCCGGATTTCCAGTTCGGGATCGAACGAACTGTAGAGGACCACGGTGCCGCCGGCGTCGGCCAGTTCCACCGCGATGTCCACCCCGCCCATCGCGGCTACGAACACCACGTCCTGACGTCCGCCGACCCGGACTGCGTCCTCCGGCGCTGCTACCCAGTCAGCGCCCGCTCGTGCCGCGTCCGTCCGGCGTTCGGTGGAGGGATCGATAATGCCGGTACTCGCTGCTCCCCCGATCCTGGTGAGAGCCATGTGGAGCCTCCCCATGAAGCCACCACCGATGATGGCCACGCGGTCGCCAGGCGCGAAGCCGCCCCGACGGAGCGAATGCACGCAGCAGGCTATCGGCTCTCCCATTGCGGCATGGGCCATTGCGGCTTCACCCACCGGATAGGCCGACTTGGCGTCGATGGCGATCGACTCGGTCAAACCGCCCATGCTGAAGGTTCCGTCCGAGAGGGTCCTCCCCTGCCGGTACCGGCATAGCGCGGTCCGGCCCCTCCGGCAGGGTCCGCAAGTCATGCAACGGGTCATCAGATCGAGAGTTACCCGGTCACCGGCCTGTGGAGAGCCTGGTAGACCATTCACGCCCGCACCGGCGGCGGCGACGACCCCGGCAACCTCGTGACCCGGTGCTACCGGATACCAGGGCTTGTCTCCCGAGAAGAGCCGTCTCTCGAAGGTACACACGCCGCAGGCAGCAACATCGACCAGGAGTTGGTCCTCCCCCGGGATGGGGTATGGTTCCTGGCGTAGCTCGACCTGTCCCGGTCCCGTGATGACGGCCGCTTTCACCATTTCTCCCGCATGATGGATAGTCGTGTTCAAGACTGGAATGACCGTAGCAGTCGCCTGCGGCCAGGCGCTGCCCACCCTTGGTGGTTCTTGTGCTTCAGCCTGCCTGCTGTCTGGCCTCCCTGGATCGAAGAAGATCGTTCGTCACGACGGCGGCGACCACCAGTGCTCCCCCGAGAAGGATGCCGGGTTGCAACTGCTCGTCCAACACGGCGACGCCGGTGAATATGGCGACGACAGGGACGATGTAGGAGATGACCGTGGAGTACGTGACGGTGACGTGACGGATCAGGAAGTAGTAGAGACCGAGAGGAACCAGCGACCCGATCGAACCTACGTAGAGGAGGCTCAGGGCGCCCACCCTGGTGAGTACGTCCGGGACTCCTTCCATGATCAACGCTGACGCGGTCAACCCGACCGCGCCGAGTCCGAGTTGAACGCCGGTCACCCCGAGAACCGAGTACTGGCCGGAATACCGCTTGGCCAAAACCGAGGCGATAGCAATCGAAACCACCCTGATGAAGGAGAAGAATCCGGCCAGCTGAGGGTTGCCTCCCTCCGCGATCCCGGAGTCACCCCCCAGAACGAGTATCCCGGCACCTCCCAGGCCGAGAAGCAACCCGACGACCGTGCTGGGCCTGATCCGTTCATCCGACAGCATGAAGTGAGCGAACAGGACCGTGACGATGGGGATCAGAACGTTGACCAGGATGACGAAGCCGGCGGAGGCGTTCTGGAGCGCCAGGTTGCGAGTCTGGGACGGGATCAGCACGCTCACCACCGACAGCACGGCGCCGACGCGGAGTTCGCTACGACCGATGAGGTTGGGGCGCCGCAGCACGAGCATCATGATGACCACACCTATGGCCGCAATGATGGATGCGGCGGCGCCTATGGTGAACGGTCCGAGCCCCTCGCGGAGCGCGATCCGCACCACCACCGGGGATGTACCCCAGCCGAGACTGATGAGCAGCACCACCGCCCAGATACGACGGTCCGTCATCTGCACGGCCATGTCATCCTTCCCGATCGCCGGAGGCGGAGTACTTCCGGATGCCACATCCCGTTTGGCGCTTCCGGCTCATCCCGTCCGCTAGCCTGTATGCAGACCACATGATCGACCTTCACGCCCATTACCTCTCACCGTCGGTGCTTGCGGCGGCCTCGAAGGGTCTCCTCCCCGCCTCGTGGGACGAGAACCGGCGGGTCATCGAGTTCCCTTCCGGCCCATCGGATCCTGTCCTTCCCGGTCTGAGCGATCTCGAGGAGAGGATCCGGTGGAACTCCGAACGTGGTATCGACATCCAGGTGCTGGCACCGTGGATGGACATCACCGGAGATGACCTCGATCCTGGCCAGGCCCGGATCTGGTGCGAAGCCATGAACGACGGGCTCGCCCACGATATCGACGGAAATGCGCAATTCAGAGCTCTGGCGGCACTTCCTCTGGTGAACGGCGGGACGGCGGCCGGAGAGTTGAGGCGCTGCGTGGGAGAGTTCGGGTTCTCCGGTGGAGCCATTCCATCCCAGGTAAACGGCCAAGACCTCGACGAAGCCGGCCTCGAACCGCTCTGGGAGGCTGCCGAGGACCTCGGCGTGCTGCTCTTCATGCACCCCTACCGCGTCATGGGTGGCCGCCGCATGGGACGTGACCACCTCGGGAATGTCTGTGGTTTCCCTTTCGATACCACCCTGGCGGCTATGAGGCTCTACTTCAGCGAGGTGTTCACGACCTGGCCCCGGTTGAAGATCCTGCTCGCGCATGGTGGCGGCACTCTTCCCTACCTGGCCGGCCGGGCCGCGCACGCATCCCGGTACGTGCCCACGGTGACCAGGCGCGTGGACCACCCCGACGAGATTCTCCAGATGTTCTACTACGACACCATGCTTCACGATCCGCGAGCCTTGGTCTCTTTGATCCGGACGGTCGGTACGGAGCGGGTGGTGGGCGGAACGGACGCACCCTTTCCGATGTGGGTCGACGACCCGGTCGAGCACATCGAGGGAGCTTGCCGACGGGCAGGTGTCGGACGGGACGCCTTGGAGAGAGTCCTGCATGGAACCGCTGCCGGCCTTCTCACCCGCTGACTCGAGCACTCGGCCGCTCCGTTGTCACGCGTCGATGGCGGTGAGGGTGTGAGCTCCCACCTGGTTCGTGCTGCACAGGTACGACCGGAGAGATAGGCGCAAGGGTCCTTTGGTGGGCCTTCCGTCTCGCAACCGGTCCGGACCCAGCGTCCGGGCTACTCCGGGCAGGTCGACGAGCTGGTCCCGGTTCCCCGAACTGACCATGAGGTCGGCCTCGGGAACCGAGTCGACCAAGCCGGGGTCGGCACCGTCGTCTCCTGCCATCTCCTGCAGTACGAGAGCTGTGGGGATACGTGCCTTCTCGCACTCGCGGACGATGTCGAGAGCGTCGATGTGTGCGTTGCCGCCCACCGCCGGATGGGTCACGACGGCTTGGACGCCACGCTCCCGGAGCATCTCGACTATCCGGGTGGCAGCCTTGTGCTTCTCGGAGTGGGATCCGTAGCGGAGGGTCAGGATGACACCCTCGAGAACCAGCCCCGACTTCTTCCTGATCGCTTCCACGACGGGGTTGCGCTGGTACAGCACCGTGGGCGTCCGCTGGCAGGAGAAGTGAAAGTCGGAACTGACCAGGGCGCCGTCCACGAGTTCCGGCACGCTGATCCAGCGGGGCCGGAGTCGTTCGGTCGACTCGCCGTACAGCAACGTGTCGTGCAGCGGACCCTCAGAGATCACGGAGCATACGTAGGCGACACGGACGGCTTCCCTCTGGTCGTGGCGAGGATCACGGCTCACGAACTCCTCCACATCCTTCGACCCGGTCTCACTCGCTCGCTGCGCGAGGAATCGGGCTACTCGGATCGCCGCAAGACGCCTCACAGCCACTGGTTCCCGGACCCTCCGGTCGGAAGCCCGCCCGAACTCGACGACCAACTGGACGCCGCGAGAGAACGGCGAGTAGCGCGCACCGGGCCCCGCCATGTCCACGAGACAGTCCTCCTGCACGAACGTCTCGCCGCCTTCGGGTAGGCGGCCGACCGGTAAGACGGTGATCCCCTGCAGCGCATGGGTACGGCCCGACCTGACGGGATCCGGAGCGGTCCCGATGCCGGGAAAGGTGACCTGGGGGCTGCCCCGTCCCTTGGAACGCGGCTGGATCACGTCGAGTATCCCGTTGATACGGACGCTCTCGCCGGGTCGGACGATGTGAAATCGCACGTCGGGAAGGCCCGGGTCGGTCCTCAGGAGGTCGAGCAGCTCGGTTCGGGAGACGATGAGAACCCCACCCGATGCCCCGGTTCTGTCCCCGAATCGGGCATCGTTCACATGATGGCTGACCAGGTCGACACCGTTCAAGCGGGTGAGTCCCACGCCTCGCCGATCCGTTCCCAAACCGACCGTGCGGACCCCCGGAGCCGCAATTCGTCATGTTCTTCGTGTCTGATACAGCGAACGCCGTGAGCATGCCCGATCAAAGTCCACGGGATCGGATCCTCGCAGCCTGCGGTTGCGAAGGGACAGCGGGCCCGGAACCGGCAGCCTGCAGGCCACTCGCCGGCGCCCGGGGGATGCCCGGGAATCGACACCGCTTCGATCTCGGCGCCGGTCTTCGGGATGGCGTTCACGAGCCCGATCGTGTACGGATGTGCAGGGCTGGCGAAGACATCCTCTACAGTCCCGGTTTCGACGATCTCCCCGGCGTACATGACCGCCACGTCGTCGCAGGACTCGACAATGATGCCCATGTCGTGGGAGATCAGGATCATCGAGTTGCCGGCCGATCGCTGCAGGTCGACCAACTGGCCGAGGACTACATCCTGGGTTATCACGTCCAGCGCGGTCGTGGGTTCGTCGGCTATCACCAGATCGGGTTCCAAAGCGATCGCCATAGCGATTCCAACCCGCTGCTTCATTCCCCCGCTCAACTCGTGCGGGTAGCTTCTTGCCCGGTCGGCCTCGATACCCACCTTCCCCAGAAGTATCCGGGCGGTGGACCATGCCTCGCGCCTGGAAACAGGCCGGTGCCAGCGGATTGCCTCGGCGATCTGCGCCCCGATCCGGTAGACGGGATCCAGGACGTTCATTGCTCCTTGGAACACCATGGACACGCGTTCCCACCGGTATCTCCTCAGGTCGGCGTCCTTGAGGGCCAGCAGGTCCACTCCGTCGAGTACCACCCGGCCGCGAGTGATCCGGCCGTTCTCGGGCAGCAGGCGGATCAGCCCCCGGGCAAGCGTGCTCTTCCCGCAGCCGGATTCTCCGACTATTCCCAGGATCCTCCCCCGCTGCACCGTGAAGGTGGCATCGGAGACCGCTGTGAGCCACTCCCCATCGGAGCGGTAGTCGATCGACAGATCGCTCACGGCTAGAAGTTCGGTCATGCCTTCTCCTTGGGGAGTTCCCTGGCGAGGCGGGGGTTGAGAACCTCCTCGAAGGGGCGGGTCAGAAAGAACATGGACGAGGTCACGACCGTGATCGCCAGTCCCGGAGCGATCATCCACCACCAACCCAGGTCGAGTGCGCCGCCGTCGAACGCCTTGCGGAGAATCGATCCCCAGCTCTGGGAGAGGGGATCTCCGAAACCCAGGAAGCTGATCGAAGCCTCGGCCAGGATGGCGTTTCCGAAAGCCACCGGTATGTAGACGAACGCCAGGGGAAGAACGAGCGGTATCAGGTGCCGGAACATGATCCGGCGGCTCGATGCGCCCGCCACCCGGGCAGCTTTGATGAAGGCGGTGTCGCGCAGCGTCAGCACCTGATTCCTGATGACGCGTGTCGGGCGTCGCCAGTACAGGAGGGAGATCGCCAGGATGAGGGTCCATCGGCTCGGACTTATGAGGGAGATGAGAACGATCGCCACCGGCTCGAATGGCAGGGAGTAGGCGATTTCCACGAACCGGGAGACGATGGTGTCGGTCGCTCCTGACCTGTAGCCGGCCACCACGCCCAGCAACAATCCGAAGACGGTCGGGATCAAGGCTGCCCAGAAGCCGACGATCAGTACCGGGCGGGCGCCGGTGAGTATCTGGGAGAAGACGTCGCGAGCCAGGTCGGTTGTCCCGAACGGGTGACTCCAAGACGGGAACCTGAGCACGAGTGCGTCTCCGCCCTCGTCCCTGAGTATCTCTTGGGGGTCGTACGGAGCAAGTCCGGGGCCCAGAAGCGCCATCGCCACGAACAGCACGAGGACTGCCGCCGCCGTCAGCGCAACCTTGTCCCGCTGGAGCGCTCTCACGATTTGAGCCCAATACATGCCGGATCCCCCGCTCAATCGGTCGAGGACCGACGACGGACGCGTGGATCGAGCAGGCTGGCCAGGAGGTCCGCAGCGAAATACACCACCAGCACGAGGACGGCGATGAAGAGAAAGGCTCCCTGGGCAACGGGATAGTCCCGAGCGTCGAGCGCGTGGACGATCTCACGACCGAGTCCCGGCCATGAGAACACGAACTCGATGGCTACCAGTCCGCCGACAGCCCACCCGAGGAACTGCGAGCCTTCGGCGATCAGCGGCATCAGAGCGTTGCGGACTCCGTGCCGGAGCATCACAGCCCGCTCGGACAATCCCTTTGCCCGGGCGAGGTCGAGAAAATCCGCATGCTTCAGGTAGATCATCGTGTTCCGCATTATCAAGGCCGGGACGACATGCGCGTAGAGCGACCCGGTGATGACCGGCAGGATCAGATGCCTGAGGAAGTCGGCACTGGTGTAGATACGGAAAAGGTTCGTCTCCTCGAAGCCGCCGCTCCGCATTCCCGTAGACGGCAACCAGTCCAGGTTTATCGAGAAGATCAGGATCAGGATGACCCCCACGAAGAAGGTGGGTGCCCCTCTAACCAGGAGTTCCAGCGCACCGCCGACCCGCTCCACCCAGGTACCCCGCTTCCAGCCGAGCAGGGCGCCGACGAGGCCCCCGACCGTGAACGAGACCACGAAGATGCCGAGCACCAGAACCAGAGTGTTGGAGAAGGATCTGAAGATGACCTCGTTGACCGGACGGTTGGTCATCAACGAGGAACCGAGGTCGCTGGTTACCAGAGAACGCATGTACTTCAGGTACTGGAGCGGTAAGGGATCGTCCAGACCGTAGCGGTCGATGATCGTCTGCCGGAGTTCGTCGCTGGCGAGTGAGCCCACCATGATGTCGGCCGGGTTGCCGGGAATAAGCCTGAACAGGAAGAAGGCGATCGTAACGATCACGAACAGGTTGAGGGTCACGTATCCCAGCCGCCGCAGCATGTAGCCGGGTGTCATGTGCTCGATCCGAAGCCGGGGCAGTCGATTGCGCTCAAAGCACCGATTGTGTCTTCCTGAGGGCCCGCACGTTCAGGTGCGGGTACCCTGCGTAAGCCTCGACCGTGCCCGAGCGAGTAGGCCACTGGGGACCCGATGTCACGGCGCGTACGCAACGGCATCCATCATGACCGTACACCCCGGCACCTGTAGCGGCCCGGGTACCCCCGCCACTACGACACATGGAGGGTCAGATGGAATGTGCTCCCTGAGTCCCTTGTAGACGGCGTACCCGTCCTTTGGATCGGAGACGTAGGCCCTCAGCCGGAGAAGCTGGTCCAGGGTCGTCCCACCTGCGTGGCAAATGTCGCGAATCCGCCGGAAGAGGAAGTCCACCTGGCTGGACGCATCGGGCGCTGTCACGAGACCTTGGGCTCCCCCGGCGAACTGGCCGGATATCCAGAGGAGATTCCCCGCCTTGACAGCAGCAGGGTCGATCCCGAGCTGGCCGTCCTCCAACTCGATGATCTCCTTGACCGCCCCGTGACCCGGCCGGATCGACCTGAACTGGATCTCCATTTTCATAGCGCCTTCTTTGTGGTGCTTGGCGCCTTCCCAGCGCGGCGCACCCAACCCGCGTACCGGGGTGACGGTGCGGGCGGGTGGGTTGTCGCCGAACGCCTCCCCCCACACAAGGTCCAGTTCGTAGAGATCCTCGATCTCGACGAGTAGCACCGTGCAATGGACTGCGTTCTCTATAGACGTTCCGCCTGTTTCGAGCTTGCGGCGCAGGGCATCCATACCCCATAGCGCTTCGTTGCGGATCTCCTGGCCCCACCAAACCCAATCCGGGAGTATCACGTCGGGATGGACTCCCGTTTCGTAGTCGGAGGCCCAGATTGTGCAGAAGACGTACGGCCCGGCAAGGACTACCTCGCTGAACGGAGCTTCGTGGGTGTAGCTGGGCCCGAACTCCGGGTACTTGCGAGCGTACGAAAGGCCCGTCGAGCGGATCTCCTTCTCCTCGAGGCCCGGGCGTGGCACGAACCCGAAGGCGCTCGGGGCCACCACCATCCCCTCTGGGATGAAGTCACCGGTCTCCATCAGAGCGCTGCTGGGACGGTTCCAATCCAGGAAGCCAGACCCGCGGCTGACCTCGAGATAGCCGTCGGCATGGGACTTCCACTGGATGTACTGCTCAACCTGAGAAACGTGCTGGAAGGTGGCGCCCAGGCCTTCGAGCAGTTCGCCATACCGCTCGAACACGTATCTCGTCTGGTTCCGAACATGCGCCGACGGGCTGAGGGTGTAGGGCGCCGGGACCTGGACCTCGGGTGGCATCCGCCCGTGCTCGTCCACCGGCGGGCTCGCCATGAAGAACCAGTCACCTCCGCGCGCCATGCGCGACTGGTAGAGCCCGTTACCGTCGATTGGTCCTGCCACATGCCGGCTCATCCTGTCTCCCTATCTGTTCCTCTGCCGATAGAAACGGTACAGGCCGGAGTTCTTCCCCGGACGTTCGACCGATGCGCGCAGTCGAAGCAGCGAACCCCGTACCACTCCCGTAGCCGTGCCCCGTCGCTTCACGAAGCCTGGCGCACCGTCTGGCTCGCGATTCTCTCGGCGAGAACCTCCAGCGCCCGCGCCACCATCTGCCTGCGTATCTCCCTCTCCTGTTCGCGTTCCATTTCGGGTGCGCCCAGCGGGTGGGCAATGGCTCTACCGACCACGATCCGGTTCGCTCCGATGTTGCCCGCTACAGAGGGCATCGGGGTGATGAGCACGGTCGGTATCCCGGCCGCATCGATTTCCCGTGCCAGCGTTGCCCCGCAACGCGTTCCCGTCCCTCAGGTGGCCGTGAGGATGGCCGCCTGGATCTGGTTTCCGATGAGGTCCGCGGCAATCTCCCGACCGATCCTCTCGGCGTCGGCGATCGCCATGGTCATACCGGTCGTGATGTAGTACCGCTCGTGGAGGCGGCCGAACAGCCCGGCCCGCTCGAACTCGCGGAGCACGTCCAAGGGAATGGCCCGGTTCGGATCCGCGGAGATGGGGGTGTTGTCGAACCCCCCGTGGATGGTCTCGTAGCCGTTGCCCGACAACTCGTCGAGATCGTCGAGAGGGTACGTGAGCCACCTCCGGCTCCGGGCTGACTCGAGACGGTCGGGATTGCCCTTGGGAACCACGCCGGCCTCCGAGACTATCGCAAGCGTCAGGTCTCCCAGCGGAGCGGGCAGCTGCGACGGAGGAACCCGGTGGTAGACCGGTAGAGGTATCTCGGTCTCGAACGGCTCGCCACGTAGCTTCCGCACCAACAACTCCACTGCCCTCTCCGCGGCGTTCCGTTCGGAGAACGTGTTCTGGCGGATCCCGCGCGGGATGAATCCCTCGTCTGCCGCGGTTCCGAGCCGACAACCACGGACCATGCGTTCACCCAGACGGACCATGCGTCCCATCGCGTCTCGCATCCCGGCCGCGCTCGGGCCGGTCGGCACCGCGTAGACCTTCGTGCGCTCCACGTCGACTCCAGGGTTCTCTGGATGCAGGCCGGTTACTGCTGCAACACCCGCGCCGGACAGCGACGCACATATGCCGGCACTGGCGACACCGTACCGCCCGGCCTGAAACGCCGGCCCGACCACCACCAGGTCCGGTCGGTGGTCCAGGATGAGTCGGGTGACATCCTCAACCGCGACGTCATGGTCCGCCATGTGGTCGTCGCCGGCGATGACGGTGGCCACGACCCTGCCCCGATCGCCCAGCAGTTGCTGGAGGAGCCTGCCCGCTCCTACCGGGCCTTCGGCCACGTAGGGCGGAGTGGAGGCGGCCTCCTCCCCGCCGCGGCCACCGAAGAACTGGTTCAGGTAACTGACGACTCTGATCTTGTCGTTCGTGACTGTGTTCATGACAGGGTTGCTCCTATCCGCCATGCCCCCATCTGGTTGTTCGACCCCACGATCGTTCGGAGCGGCACCCGCAATTCGCCGCCGGCGTCCATCCCTCCACTCTCGTCCTCGGGTCCGTCGAGCAGCCGGACCCCTCCGAGGACGGTTCCGGTTGGGGCTAGCAGGATCAGTTCCTCTCGGTTTCCAGTCGAGACCATCAGATCCGCCTCCGGGACCGTGTCGACCATACCCGGATCGGCTCCGGTGGAGCCGGCCATCTCGACAATGGAGAGCACGGTCGGGATGCCCCTGCGCTCGCATTCACGCACCGCGTACATGACATCGAGATGGGCATTCCCGCCTGCCACCGCGGAGACCACGACACCCCCCGCACCGGCAAGCTCCGCGAGTTGGGCCGCGAACGCGGCTCCGGTGGTCTTCTTCGTGTCATCCCGCCCCACCGGGAGAAGGATCGTCCCGAGGAATTCGAAGCCTCCCGCGTCGACGCTCTCCTCGACCGGATTCGACTGGTAGTAGCAGGTGTAGTTTCGTTGACCCGCATAGTGGTAGTCCGCCGACACCACCGCACCTCCGGCCAGCGCCAGGGGAGACAGCGTGGTCGGGAGCATGTCACGCGCCGACCGTCCGGCTATCAGCGTGTCGAACAGTGATCCGAAGGCCGAGACCTCGCAGATATGTATCAGGCGCAGGCGGCGGCTGTGAACCTGTCCCGAATCGGGTGTGGGTCCACGGTGTCCGGAAAGCTCGTCGAGACCGAGTTGGTGGGCGACCACCTCACCGATGTGTCTGGCCACCCGCAGAGCGGCGGTTCTGTAGGCCTCGGCCGCCGTCGCCGGCGCCGTCTCAGGGTCTACGGATAGTTCCAGCACTACATGGGGTTCGCGGGTGAGCGGCGACAGCTCGGCGGATTCGTCCCTCATCTCGAGGACACCTTCCTGCTGGGTGAAGAACGAGTCGACGGCCGGTATCACGCCCAGCACGGTGACTTTCACTCCGTTGACCCGGAGAACAGGCCCGCGCCCCAACTGTGCGGCCGAGGTGAGAATGCCGGGGAATACGGCCTGGTTCCCGCCGCCCATCCGGGAGACGGGCTGCACAACGTCGAGCACGTGCACGAGACGGATGTCGTCTCCCGGGTGCACGAGGTGAACACGAGCCTGATCGATGCGGACATCCCTCGTCACCACCCGCGCCAGTTCCAACGGATCGAGGATCAACCGGCCATCAACCAGGCGGGTACGTGATCCGGTGTCGACACCGGCGATATCCACATCGACGATGCCGCCGACCCTCCGCATCATCTCGCTTCTGCGTCCAACGCACCGGCCGGAGTGGCGCAGACTAGGAAACCCTTCGGCGCCCAACCTGCTCGCTCAACGAACAAGAGCAAGGGTGGGGACATCAGTGACCCCACCCTTCGTTCCTTCGCTCCTAGCCATTGTAATGGAGTTGCGGCATGTGGTTCTCCGGATAATGGAGATTGCCTTCGTCATCCCAGCGGTACCCGGCATCCTCCAGAATCTGCCTAGCCTTTCCTGGATCGTATTGATGCCAGTGAGGCTCGCCGTCGGGTCGCTCCTCGTGCGGGATGTTCGGGTTCTGCCAGAAAGTATTCCCAGGCCCGATAGTCCCCTGTCCGGGGGCTCCGTAGCCCTGGAGGATGACGTCCACCGTGGTTGCGTAGTCGTACGTGTGGGCCAGAGCATGCCTGAGGTGATAGTCCTGGAACGGCGAGTCGTCTCTCATACTGAAAGCAGTCCACCGGTCCGTGATACCCCCTACCTCGCCGAGTTCCAGGTGGGCCTCGTTAGCGGCCTGCGTAGCGCCCGCCGGGGTGAGGCTCGCCACCTGGTGGAAGTAGATGGTCCCATCCTGGAGCGCCCGGAACACCGCCTGGTTATCGGCCAGGTAGAGGGTCAGATGACCCTCGGACGCGGGCGGATCGAAATGGTCATCGTTCCTCGTCAACTCCACGGCCTCGCTGGAGACGCTCTTCACCGTGTACGAACCGCTACCGATCATGTTGGTCTCGGTCCACTCGGCAGGATGGGTAAGGCCTTGGTCGGCGATGACATTCTCCCAAATGTGCTTCGGCAGAATCGGTACCTGTGACAGTGCCCCGGAGGTAATGGTGGCCGTAGGGCCGGACAGGTTGATCCTGATGGTGTGGGGGTCGACTACCTCGACCGACTCAACAGGTGCCAGGGCATTCTGGTAGAGACCCACCTCCCATTCCTTGAGGTAGTCAAAGCTGAACTTCACATCCTCTGCGGTCACCGGCGCCCCATCCGTGAACGTCATGCCCGACCGGATCACGACCTCGACGACCGAAGGATCCGGAAAACTCCAACTCTCGGCTGCCCACGGGACGACCTTGCCGGTCGGGTCCGGTTTCGCGAGGCTGTCGTAGATCAGGTTGTGGATCTCGACGTCGCTGTCGTAGTCGTTGGCCGCTGTGGGGTTGATCGACCGGAAGAATCCCTCGATCGCGATGCGGTAGATCTTGTCATCCCCGATGGGTTCGGCGCCCACGAAATTCCAGAAGTTGTACAGACCGGTCCCTACGCCCGGTATCACGTTCGTATACGCATCCTTGTTCCACGTGTACACCTCGGAGGGGTGATAGGAAACGACGACCGGGATGTCGAGTGCTTGTATCTCCTGCAGTTTCCACACCAGTTCACGTCGTGCCTCTACGTCAAGCTCAACCTTGGAGGCTTCCAGAAGGGTGTCGTACTCTTCGAAGACCCAGTCTCCGTAGTTGCTGGAGCCGGCGAACTCGCCATAGAGCGGACGGGACAGCAATTGGTCCGGATCGATCCGGAAGATGTTGCCGACGTAGCCGGCGGCTGCCATGTCCCAGTCACGGAGTTCTGCTGCTGCAGAGAAGCTCCCCCAGTCGGGAACCAGATTCGTCTCGACCGTGAGCCCGAGCTTTGCCCACTCCTCGAACATGCGGTTGTTGGCTTCGAAGTGTGGGGACTCGTACCCGGCGGACGGGCCCATGAAGCGTATGGTTGGCACTCTCGTCGCATCGGTGAGTTCGGCTTCCATCGCCATGGCTGCTGTAGTGGTCGGCTCGGCCTCCTGGGCTGCAGCCGTTGTGGCGGCTGCCTGGGTTGCCGCCGTGGTCTCCTCGGTGTCCTCGGAACCGCACGCCGCGGCCACCAACGCACACACGGCGAACACGATCAACACGCCATGGCGCAGATACGGTTTGTCGTTGCGGCGAACTGTCATCTCGGGTCCCTCCCTCGGGTACGGGAATCCGATGGTATACCCGCGATGGCTCGCCCGGCTTGACTGGCTGAGGTTTTCTTGCTAGCTGGAATCGGGATGCCGGTTCGGTTCCGAATCCCCCGAACCGACGCCCCGCGCCGGGTAGTACCGACTACCGCCGATGTGCCCGACTTCCCATGGCAGCGTGACCCGAGGCGAATCGAACAAGTGTTGAGACCGGACAGGGACCCGTGCTGCCTACATCGAGAGAACGTCTGCCGAGACAGGACTGGCATCCGGGGTGAAAAGGTGGCAGGCCACCCAGTGATCCTGATCGACGGTCACCGGTTGCGGCCGAACAGAATCGCACACGTCCATCCTCTCGGGGCAGCGTGCGACAAACGGGCAGCCGTCCGATAGAGCCGAGCCGGCCTCGTCAATCGAGAGGCGTACCCGTTCTCGCTCGACTCCCGGATCGGCCACCGGGATGGCCGAGGCCAGGGCTCTCGTGTATGGATGGAACTGCTCGACCATGACCCGGTTGGCGGGGCCGACCTCGACGAGGTGGCCGAGGTACATGATGGCGATCCGGTCGCACACGTAACTGAGAGTCGTGAAATCGTGGGAGATGAAGAGAAGCGACATCTGCATCGACTTCTGCAGGTCCCGGATCAGATTGAGAATCCCGGCCCGGACCGACACATCCAGCATGGTGGTCGGCTCATCGGCGATCAGGAGCTCGGGACCGAGGATGAGGGCTCGGGCGATAGCGACCCGTTGGCGTTCCCCGCCGCTCAGCTCGAACGGGTACTTGCTGACGAATCTATCGGCAGGGACAAGACGAACTCGTTCGAGACTCTCCATCACCCGGCGATGCCTGTCGGAGTCAGTCCCTACCTTGTGGATCTCCAAAGGCTCCACCACCAACTTCCCGACGCGTTTCTGGGGGTTCAGGGAGTCGAAGGGATCCTGGAACACCATGCTCACCGAACGCCGGAAGCGGGCGCTCCTGGTACGCGGTACCTGCCCGGTCATGGACTCGCCCTTGAACAGGACGCTCCCCGAAGTCGGCTGCTGCAGACCCGCAACCACTTCGGCGGTAACGGTCTTGCCCGAACCGCTCTCTCCAGCAAGCCCGAGTGCTTCGCCTGCCCGGATAACGATCGAGACACGGTCGACAGCTTTGAGGTAGTTCCTGTCGGCCCTCTTAAGGATCTCGACCAGTGTGCGACGGCGCGGGAACCACTTGCTGAGCGAACGGGCCTCAAGAAGGGAACCGGCCGCTTCCGTTGTCGATGAGAGCACACCGCAGTGTACCGGACAGGGTGGCTCGACAGCGTGGATGGTGCAGTCTTAGATCGTTGTGCGCCGATTGCCGGGAGCCGGTACCGGGTGCTGCGTAGCGCCCGGTGGCGCCGGGGCCGAGTGTTGAGTAGCCGCCAGGTTTCCTCGGCTACATCACTGTCTGTACATCGACACCCACTTGATGATCTCGTCCACATCCGCCGAGAGTTCCATGAGCCCGACGTGTTCGTCGTAGAGAACCTCGTCGACCTGTTGCTTTATCTCGGGTTCCAATACGTGATATACAGGAAGTCCCAACGGGACTCCGGCCAACGGACCTGCCCAACTCGGGTCGCCTCTGGTCACGGTCTCCGCAAAGAGACCGGCACTGTTGGCGTCCGGTTGTCCGAGCAGCACCACCATGTTGTCGGTGCCGGAGGTCTCTGCCAGGCGATTGACGTTCGCCTGGTCCTCCAGGTCCATGGCGCCTCCCGCTGTTCAGACGAAACACTCGGTAACGCTGAACACGACGGTGGCGCCGGCCGACTCGGCCAGGAGCTTGAGGCTAGGGCCGTTGACCCCGTCCCGCTCACCGATCGCCACCACCCGTTTACCCTCCAGATCCATCCAATTCCCTTTCTCGTTTCGCGATAGCGTACGCGTACTCAGCCGCCTACCTCTAGGAGGGTGCTGAACAATGACGATTGCTCGGGCCTGCCGCCCGCCAGCCCAGGCATTTTTGCCGGCGGTTGGCAGGCCGCTGGTGGATTGCTCAGCACCCTCCTAACCACTTCGGTCGTTGCTAACCGGTGACACAGGGTCCGGACCACATTCCTGAGTACCGGCAGGACTGCTATCCCCGCTTCCCTACAAAGGCTCCGGGAAACCCAGGGCGCGTTCACGCCACATGCGGTCGGTACGGTACTGCGGCATCAAACTCGCTTCCAACTCACGGAGAGGAGCCAGTAGGAGATCAGGCGTCTACAGCCTGAGCACCGGCGCGTCCGGCGCTTCAGGCCGGGGACCCAGAGTCTGGTTACGGCAATCGGCGACCAGGTCGAGCTCCTCCATGACAATCTGGCCGATCAACGCTTCCGTACCGGGCGGCGTCACGACGCAGCGAGCGAACGTCCAGCGGTCACCGATATGCACGGTCAGGGGACCGGCGATCGGCAGCTCGCCTCGCCGCCCGTCCGCGTAGGCAACGGGGCCGGTTCCCACAACCTCGACACCGAGCCGTTGCACGACTTCCTCGGGGAGCGCGAGCATCACCGCGCCCGTATCCGCAACAGCGCTGACCGTGGCCCGGCGGACATCGGCTTCCTGAAGGAATCCCTTGCCAGCCAGCCCGCGGTCTACCGCGTTCTCCAACTCGACATCAACGACGATCTCACCCACGGTTCGACTTCCTCCTCGGTATACTTACACGCTGAGAGTCTGCTGTTGCCCCAGGTTTAGATGATATAGACACATATAGTGATTTCTAACTCATGCGAATCCGGGCTCGGCCACAACGTCGGTGTGGCCTTCCACTATGAAGGACACACCATCGACCAACTGTGTCATTCTCCCCAGAAAGAGGCTGCCTTTGGCGACTATCATCGCCCGAGCCAAATCCCCGCGGCGCATCGCCTCTTGTGCATGGCCCAGGTACGGGACTCCGGCCGGAATGTGGCCCTGGGTAGGAGCGAACCCGGGCATCCCGCGCTCCGCCACGAACCGGTCCATGTCTCCCCTTCCGATCTCCCCCCGCAGAACCGCCATCGCCGCCAGGGTCCGGTAGTTGGCCCTGGGTACGTCCCCGCTACCACCGGGTTCGGTGATCTCCGGGTTGTGCATTTCGACCGCGTACCTATCGACATCCGTCAAGCCGAGGCCGGCCTTCGCGAGTGGGTCGACGACAAGCGCCTCGTAGACAGCCCGGGCCGAGGATCCGGCCCCTATGGGATGCTTGCCCGTCATGTCGAGCCGGAGTTTCATGGCACCCTTCTCGGACGGACCCACCAGAAAGGCCATGGAAGCCAGGCAGTCCTCCATGACCGGAACGCCGTTGCGGAGGTGAGCCCGGAACTTCATGCCCAGCTTGGCGAGCGAGCCACCACCCATCACCAGAACGTAGTCGTAGAGGCCGGCCGCCACCATCGCTCCGGCCGCGATCAGAGCGTGCACCGGTGCGGAACAGAACGCCTTGAGGTCTGACCCGGTGGCGTTCACACATCCGACCACCTCCCCGACGGCTTTGGACAGGCTGCCGCCACCCCGCTGGTAGCGGTCACCCACTGCTTCCTCCCCGCTGTTGAGCAGGTAGTCGATTCGACCTGCCGGAAGGCTGTTCCTTCGCAGGAGGTCAGACACTGCCAGAACCGCGGTTGCCTTGCAGGCCAGGTTCTCCAGTAGCACCGAGGCAGCCAGCGAAGCGTCCTGCTCGTGTGCCGTGCGGATGAAGCCTGCCACCCGGTTCTGGTAGTGGAGGGGTAGGCCGTGCTCATTCGCTACGAGGGACTCGATCTCGGAAGCCGGGACCCCGGTGATACGCCCCGCCCGGTGATCGAAGTGGTCGAGTTGGGCGGCGGCGACTTCGGCCAACTCCTCGTCGATGGTCAGCAGATCGAAGTCGTCGCACAGCTTCATGAGGCCGTACAGCGCCGCCTGGGTGACCATGCGTCCGAACGGGCCGTCGGTGTGGGCCGCTTCAAGTCGGTTCTCGTACCAGGGGCGGGGGATGGAGTCGAGTTCCCGAGGGTCGAGGTTGCCGACGAACACCTGGTTGGGTGGGTAGCCAACGACTTCCCTCCAAGGGCGCAGCGCCCGGTCGAGGTCCAACAGAAGCGACGGCTCCCTACCGGTCTCACGAACAGGTTTGGATCCGTACCGGACGAGGTCGGGAGCGTGGGCGAGCGCGTAGGAGGTGCTGAGAATGGCAGGTGTCGGCATCAAGAATATTCTCCCAGTTTCAGCGAATTCGCCAGAACCGCTGGTCAAACGCTCGAAACATCAAGCGTAGCCTCAACCGCGGGGCTGTTCGGTCGACGTGCCGGATCGCCAGACTACGCAGCAGCTTGCCGGCGGGCGGATCGGATACGTACCAGATCGGTGACCACCAGTCCCAGGAGCACCAGCACTCCCCCGACGACGATTCCGGGCTGGATCTGCTCGTCCAGAATCAAGACACCACCATACACGGCGACGAACGGCACGATATAGGCGGTGATTGACGAGTACGTCACGGTGACATGGCGGATCAGGACGAAATAGAGCGCCAGCGGTATCAGGTTTCCCATCAGCCCGACGTAAGCCACACTCAACCCACCGGTCGTCGAGAGTGAATCCGGGATACCTTCGAAGAAGAGGGCCAGCAGGGCCAGGCCCGCGCCGCCGACTGCCAGTTGGACTGCGGTGACGGCCAGGACCGAATAGCGACCGGCGTAGCGCTTGGCGTACACGGCTGCGAACGACACAGCTATCACGCTTATCAGGGCGAACACACCGGCAAGCGGAGGGTTGCCACCCTCGGCGATACCCGAGTCCCCTCCAAGGAGCAGCACCGCTACCCCACCGAGACCCAGCATGAGTCCAAGCAGGATCGGGGCCTTGAGCCGCTCGCTGGACAGCATGAAATGAGCCACCACCGCAGTCCCAAGCGGGATGAGGGCACTGACGAGGGCCACGAATCCCGCGGATGCGTTATCGAGAGCCACGTTGCGGGTCTGGTAGGGAAGCAGGATCGCCAGGATCGAGAGGACCGCTCCCACCCTCCATTCGAGTGGCCCGAGCAGCTTGCCCCTGTGCAGACCTCCGGTCAAGATCACGATCGCCACTGCCGCGACGAGCGCGGAACCCGACGCGACGGTCAGGGGACCTAGACCCTCCCGGAGGGCGACCCGGATCCCTACCGGCGACGAACCCCATCCGAAGCTGATGATCAGCAAGAGTCCCCAGATCGTATAGTTCGATGTCAGGAACTTCACCATGTGGGACTCGCTGGACCACGGATACTGACGAGTCACGAACCCTCGACTTGAACGGGATCCATCGACCTGTCGAAGGCACTCTGTTCGCTACTGCTGGTAGTAGTCACTAGCCCCGATTTTTCATGCGGGGGTTTGCACTAGGCGAGCAGAGTGCGGGATATAAGCTTCTGACCAGGGACTACGGCCATTTCCACAATCCCGTCTGCCCGGCGGGATCTTCACCCGTCGGGTGAAGCCAGGCCCAGTCACGATCATGTGGTTGATGTGGCCTGTTGCCGTGGGTGTGTCTGGAAACATAAAGAATCAAGGCTAGTAGCAGCCGCTCTCCCGGAGGTTCAGCTCGCCAGCGCCGGGCGGACCGGGTAATCCTCCGGCCTGCCGGTATCGCCTTGCTGGATCACGAAGTCCCGGCGGTCCCGGTAGAGGCGGGCCCGGTTCACCACATAGTTGACGCTCGGTTCGATGTCACGCCAGTGGGTCATCAGCCAATACTTGTAATCGCCTACGAACAGGTAGGTGTTGTTCATGCGGAAGAAGCGCCCGCGTATGCCTTCCCCGGACCGGAACCGTTCGCATACCGCCTCCAGCAACTCTTGCTGATGGTCCCTCTCGGACAGCACGTACTCGTCGGGCCACGTGTTCCTGTAGGTGGTGGCCTCTCTCCAGGGAGCGGCGGCGATCAGTCCAGCTAGATCTCTTGGCATACCCTCGGTCACTTCTCCTCTACCGGTCTCATTGCGGCGCCTGCTCCAATCCGTGTCGGAAGGCATCCGCGGCCCGGCGGTCATATCCCAGAAGTTGTATCTCGGTCAGTTGGCCCTGACTCTCCTCCATCCACCGGATGCACTCCGAAGCGATCAGTTCGGCCCCGGCCACCAGCGGGTAGTCGAAGACGCCGGTCGAGATGGCCGGCATGGCCACCGTCCCGGCCCCTATCGCTACCGAAGCGCCCAAGGCTGCAAGCACCGCCCCCCGGAGAATCGCCAGATGTTCTGTCCAGCACGGTAGCGGGGCCCTGCGACGTGAACGACCCACTCCGCTCTCAATCGGCCACCGACGGTGACCGCCATCCGGCCGGTCGGGAGTGGAACATTCTCCGATACCCATCGTTGGGAGTCCTTCACGAACTCCTCCCCGCCCGCTCTCGCCAGAGCCGCCGCTAACCCACGACCCTGCTGGGGATCCTCGTTGGCGGCGTTGACTATCACAGTCGACACATGACTTCGTGATGTCGCCCCGAACCACAGCCAGGTCGTTCGACCCTCTTCCTCTCTCAGGCGCCTCTCCTCGCTGCGAGGACCGCTGAGATGGGCCTTACCCAGACCGTGTGACACATTCCGTGTCCCATCCCCGGCTGATTCTGGAACCGCGATCCACTGCCCACTCAATGGTCACTTACGTGGGCGACGGGCACCACCACGCGTATAGCATCCGGGTATCCGGTTACCGCCCAACAACGATCCGACGGGGAGGTCAGTGTGACGGCTGGTACAGATGGTAAAGGCTCGAATCGAAGCCCAGACTACGTCTTGCGGGACGTGTGCCACGCTACGCTCAAGTGCGGCCAGCTCGACTTCGTGAAGCCCGATGACGAGATCTCGGTAGCCATCACCCGCATGGTGGCCAAGGAGTACTCCCAGATGCCTGTGCTCGCCGCAAAGAAGACGCTAACCGGAGTAGTGACTTGGCAATCGATCACGGACGCCCTCCTCTCACACCGGTCCCACAACCCAGACGATGGACTGCCCAGGTGCCAGGACGCCTGCGACACGCCAGATGCATTGCATCGCTTCCAAGTCGACACGCCGCTCCTCGAAGTCCTCAAGGCGTTGTTCGATCATGACTTTATTCTGACCTTCGAAGACGGCCAACTCTTCGGGATCATGACCCCGGCCGACGTGGTGCGCTGGGCGGACGAGCGTGCAATGAGCCTCGTTGAAATAAGGGGCTTGGAGCTCCGTCTACGAGACCTTTGCCAGCGAGTCGGACGCAAGAAGGGATTGCAGAGTAGCGACATGAGTTTCAAAGATTACTCAGATTGCCTGCTCGGGGATGGTGGCCACGCCTGGAACACGATGAGCGATATGGGTGGATGGCAGGGTCTGAACCGAAGGGAATTCAAGAAGGCGTTCAAGAAAGCGATGCGTGCCCGTAACAAGATCCTCCACTTCAATAAGGAGGACGAGCCGGACCACTACCGGGATGCCCGACTCGACATCGCCAATCTCGTTCGACTAGTGGACTTCGCAAACGACCGCACGCGCAACGCGGAATAGCCAGCCTTGTGATGAGGGTGTCGAAACGACTCAAGTACTGGGGGTGGGGATACGAGGGGGACGGGCTGTCGACGTCGGATCGGGACGCACTGCTCGCCACTCTCGCCGTCGAGTACGGGATCAACGGATCCAGAACAGGAGCGGTACCAACGCTCGACGACATATCGCTCCCCCGCCCCCGCCTGACGCCGCCGACCGGCCTCGCCCCCCTATGCACACAGGAACCGTACGAGCGGGTCCTGCACAGCTTCGGGCAGTCCCAGCCCGACTCGATCCGCATCTTCGCCAGGGAATTCGGGCACGCTCCCGACGTGGTGGCCTACCCGCGGAACGAGGCCGATGTGGTGGCGTTGATGGACTGGGCTGGCGAAAGGGGGGCGGCGCTGATTCCGTTCGGCGGCGGGTCGTCGGTCGTGGGCGGTGTGACGCCGGACGTAGACGATGGTTTTTCCGGAGTCGCAACGATGGACATGAGCCGCATGAACCGTGTACTTGAGGTGGACACGCACTCGCGGGCCGCGCGAATCCAGGGCGGTGCGAGGGGACCCGAACTCGAGGCCGCTCTCAAGCCGCACGGTGTGACGCTCCGTCACTTCCCCCAGTCTTTCCAGCACTCCACCTTGGGCGGTTGGATCGCCACCCGGTCGGGTGGCCACTTCGCGACCTTGTACACCCACATCGACGACTTGGTCGAGAACGTGACGATGGTGACACCTGCAGGGCGGATGGAGTCGCGGCGTCTGCCGGGATCAGGGGCCGGTCCGAGCCCTGATCGGCTGGTTGTCGGCTCCGAGGGCTCGCTCGGGGTGATCACAAAAGCATGGGTGAGGGTTCAAGGGCGGGTGAGGTTCAAGGCGACAGCCGGGTTCCGCTTCTCCGACTTTGTCCAAGCAGCCGGAGCGGTGCGGGCGATCGCGCAGGCCGGACTGTTCCCGGCCAACGTGAGGATCGTGGACGGCGTGGAGTTGGCAGTGAACGGGGCCGGGGACGGTTCGTTCACCCTGATGGTGGTTTCGTTCGAGTCTGCCGACCGCCCCGTCGAGGCCTGGATGGGTGTCGCCGCGGAGTGCGTGCTCGATCACGGCGGAGCACCCGATGTCGATTGGCGGTCGACTCCCGACGCCCACCTTCACGGAGCGGCAGGCGCCTGGCGGGATGCGTTCATCAGGATGCCCTACAACCGAGAGGTCCTAACGCCGCTCGGCATCATCTCCGACACGTTCGAGTCGGCCATCACATGGGACCGTTTCGAGTCTTTCTACCGTTCGGTCAGGGATGCAACTCGCCAAGCCATCCGAGAAGCAACCGGTCAGGAAGGCGCCGTGTCGTGCCGGTTCAGCCACGCCTACCCGGACGGCCCCGCCCCCTACTTCGCCTTCCACTGTGCCGCACGACCGGAGTCCATGCTTGAGCAGTGGTCGGAGATCAAGCGGGCTGTCTCGGATGCGGTCATAGCCGGCGGTGGCACCATCACGCACCACCATGCGGTTGGCCGCGACCACATGCCCTGGTACGAGCGGCAACGACCCCCACTGTTCGGCAACGTGCTGGCTCGCGCCAAGACACACCTCGACCCACACGGGATTCTCAACCCCGGTGTGCTGGTGTCAAGCGGCGAGTAACGACTAGCGACCACGTAGGACGGTGCTGAGCAATCCACCATCGGCCTGCCAGCCGCAGGCATAATGCCTGGGCTGGCAGGCGGCAGGCCTGAGCAATCGTCATTGTTCAGCACCCTCCTAGACAGTCCCGCGGTCGCAGAGGGAAGGGGTAATCCTGCTGCTCGCACCGCCGGGACTGAAGGGACTCGCTCTAGCCGAGACGGAATTCGGTGCCGTCAGGGGAGAGGAAGGGTCCTCTCACTACCAGCAACACGACGCAGTTGAATTGGCCCGCCGCCACAGTCTCGAAGAGGTCTGGACCCTCCAGATCGACCGAGTTCTGCCCCCGCGGTAGCGGCTTTCGAGGGCCGATATGGTTGGTCGGGGCCGGTGCTGTGTTATCCCTCTGACACTCCGGCCATGAGGAGACCGAGACGTTGTACCGTCGCTTCCTCCTGATCGAGCGTACCCATGATCCTGCCCTCGAACATGACGGCGATCCGGTCCGAGAGACCGATCACCTCGTCCAAGTCCTCCGAGATCAGGAGGATGGCGGTTCCGTCGGCACGCCGGTCCATCAGCACCGAGTGGATGTACTCGGCGGCCCCGATATCGACCCCGCGGGTGGGTTGGGCAGCGATCAGGACATCGGGATCTCCGGACAGTTCCCGGGCGATGATGAGTTTCTGTATGTTGCCCCCCGACAGGTTGGCGGTGGGCGTGTCCAGCGTGGGGGTCTTGACGGTGAAACGCCGAACGAGGTCCGAGCACAGGGATTCGATCTCCTTGAAGTTCAGGAAACCTCGGCGGCTCGTCGGTGGCAGGTCGTGGCTGGTGAGGATCAGGTTCTCGGCGACGCTGAATTCTCCGATCGTACCGTCCCTCATCCGTTCCTCCGGGATGTAGGCGACCCCGAGCCGGCGGATCTCCTTCGGGGTCTTGGCTGTGGTATCGGCGCCGTTCATGACCACGTTGCCGGAGACGCCCGGGCGGAGCCCCGCCAATGCCTCCGCCAACTCACGCTGGCCGTTGCCGGAGACCCCCGCGATACCGAGCACTTCACCGCTCCGGACCTCCAAGTCGAACCCTTGGACGGCCGGCGTACCTCGATCGCCGAGCACTTCGAGTCCGGTGATGGAGATCCTCGCCTGTCCGGTGTCGGACTCTCCCCGCTTCGGAGCCAACCTGACCTCCCGGCCGACCATCATGTGGGCGAGTTGCTCGCGGCTCGTCTCCGAAGGCACGGTCCGCCCGGTCACGCGACCGCCGCGGAGCACGGTTATCCGGTCTGAGAGACTCATGACTTCGTGGAGCTTGTGAGAGATGAACACCAGACCCCGGCCACCCTCGGTCATCTGCCGCAAGGTTACGAACAGTTCCTGAACCTCGGAGGGCGTCAGTACCGAGGTTGGCTCGTCGAGGATCAGGATCGATACGTCCCGGTAGATCGCTTTCAAGATCTCAACCCTCTGGCGTTCCCCGACTGCTAGTTGCCAGATATAGGCCTCCGGGTCGATCTGGAGCCCGTACGTCTCGGACAGTTCCCGGATCCGTTCATGGACTGGGTCGAGGTCCTGTAGGAGACGGCGTGCGGAGGGAAGGCCCAAGGCCACGTTCTCCGCGACGGTGAGGGTGGGTACCAGCATGAAATGCTGGTGAATCATGCCTATTCCGTGGTCGATGGCGTCCGAGGGGGAATTGATGGTCACCGGCTCCCCTCGGAGCCGTAGTTCCCCTTCATCGGCGTGGTACAGCCCGTACAGGATCTTCATCAGGGTGCTCTTGCCCGCGCCGTTCTCGCCCAGCAGGGTGTGAACCTCGCCTGGCCGTACATCGAAGTCGACCCGCTCGTTGGCGATTACCCCGGGGAAGCGCTTGGTGATTCCCTCCATCTCGAGGAGCGGCGCGGCAGCCACGCTCGGTTCCATGCCTAATGCCCCCTTTGGAACGGTCGGGTAAGCGCGGACGGCTGTCCGGTGCGACGGGAGACGAGTACGAGTACCAGGATGGTGAGCACCGCCGGGAACATCCCGACGATGCTGGCAGTGGTGCCTACCACGATTCCGAGGGTCTTCCATTGCAGGACAGTGGCGGACACCAAACCGAACACCATTGCCCCGGCCATGACTCCAATGGGCCGCCAGGCACCGAAGTAGACCAGAGCGATGGCGATGAAGCCGTGCCCGTTGGTCAGGTTCTGCTGGAAGATCCCTAACTCGAGGGCCAGAGCGCCGCCGGCCAGACCTGCCATGGCATTGCCCGCGAAGATCGTGATGTAGCGGGTCCGGTCGACACTCACACCGAGGCTGTCGGCCGCCTCCGGGGTCTCCCCCACCGCGCGAACGTTCAGCCCGAACGGGGTCCGGTTCATGACGAACCAAAGGGTCGGAACCAGCAGGAACGCGACATAGACGAGGATGTTCTGGTGGAAGAGGACCTCCCCCACCAGTGGAAGGTCTCCTAGTAGGGGCACGGCGACGTCCCCGAGACCGTCGATGGGCGTGGGTGTTCCGACCTGCTTCTGGAATAGGAGGTCGCTGAGACCGAGCCCGAAGATGAAGATACCGATGCCGCTGATGCCTTGCTCCGCTTTGAGGGCAAGCGTCACCACCCCGTAGGCGATGCCCATCACCCCGCCCACCACCAGGCTGACCACGATCCCGAGCAGAACGCTATCAGTGCGGAGGGTTGCGTAGTAGGCACCGTAGGCGCCGAGGAGCATGACTCCCTCCACGCCCAGGTTGAGCACCCCGCTGCGCTGGCCGAGGGTCTCGCCCAAGGCGGCTAGCAAGAAGGGCGTGGCGAGCCTGATCGCCGAGGCAACGGTCGCCAGCAAGACCGAGACGGTCAGGAAGTCGGTCACGGGGGACCTGCCCGCTCCAACGCCGAGTCACTCTCCGCCGCTGCGGCGCCGGGATCATCCTCCTGCTCTGACATCCGGGCAGCTGATCGTGCCAACAGGACCCGGGCTTGGATGCTGCCCACTACGAACACGACTACCAGACCGTTCAGGGCCAGGATCAATGCAGCGGGGACCTGCACCGCTCGTTGCAGGGCGTTGGCGCCAACCAGCAGCGCCCCGAACAGGAACGAGGCGGGGATCGTCCAGAGGGGATGCAGGCCGCCGAACAGGGCGGCCACGATCCCATTGAAGCCGGCCGCGCCCGTGAAGGTGGTCGCTCCGCCATCGGTCGCCAGCCGGTGCCCCTCGCTACCGAACACCAACGTCACGCCGGCAAGCCCGCACATGGCGCCGCTGTACACAAAGGCCAGCACGACGTTGCGTTTCACCGACATTCCGGCATAGAGCGAGGCGAAGGGATTGTGTCCTGAGGCTCGAAGGCGAAGGCCCTGAGTGGTGCGGAACAGGACCACGTAGCAGACGACCACCATCAGCACGGCTACGACCACTCCGAGGTGCAGCCGGGTTCCACCGGGGAGGATCGGAAGGTCGGCGTTGGTGCTGAGCCGTTCGGTGTGCGGAATCCGGGAACCCTTCTCGATCTCGCCCGGGTCCATCAATGGGCCTCTGAGCAGGAGGTTCAGGATCTGGACAGCGATGATGTTGAGCATGATGGTGCTCAGTATCTCGTTCACCCCGGCATACGACTTGAGGGCGCCTGCCATCCCACCCCAGATAGCGCCGCCTATCGCTCCGAACAGGAAAGCCAGCGGCAGCAGCGCAAAGCGCGGTAGATCGGGAACGGCCAGGACCACGAGGGTGGAAAGGATCGCGCCGGCGATGATTTGACCTTCCCCACCGATGTTGATGACACCCGTCCGGAAGGCCACGCTTATTCCCGCGCCCACCAGAAGCAGCGGCATTGCTTTGAGCGCGCTGTTGGCCAGGTTCTTGGTGCCACCGAAGGCGCCGTCGAACAGCGCCGCATATCCGGTCAGCGGATTCGCCCCGAGGATCAACAACATGATCGCCCCGACGAGGGCGGCCGCAAGCACCGCCCCTATGAGGACCCCGGGTCCGGCGAGCCGCGCCAGCAGCAGCCTGCGGTTCCTATTCAGACACGCCTCCGTAACGGATCGAACCGGCCCCGCAGGACCCCCGCCA